>WAKQ01000011.1 GCA_015523295.1 Desulfurococcales archaeon
AGACAGCGGGGAGGTGGGCCTAACAGCAGCCACCCTCTAAGGAGTGCGTAACAGCTCACCCGCCGAGGCCGCGGGCCCCGAAAATACGTCGGGGCTTAAGCCGGCCGCCGAGACCTCGGGGCACGGCCTCATTGAGGCCGTGATCCGGTAGGAGGGCGTCGGGGTGGGGCAGAAGCCGGGCCGTGAGGTCCGGTGGACCCGCTCCGAGTGCGGATCCCGGCGGTAGTAACAGCAAAGTGGGGTGGAAATCCCCACGGCCGGAAGGGCCAGGGTTCCTCAGCAACGTTCGTCAGCTGAGGGTTAGCCGGTCCTAAGGTAGGCCGTAGCACGGTCCTACCGAAAGGGAAACGGGTTAATAGTCCCGTGCCGCGGGGGTAGGTGCGGCAACGCAAGCCCGGACCCTGACGCGTTGGGGTAGGCCGACCGAGGCAGCCGCCTCGGCTAACTGCCCGAAAACCGGGAAGTACCGTAATGGTGAGAACCGGTTGAAGGGGGGAATGGCCCTCCGTTAGGAGGGTTCGGCCGAGCCCTAGCGCCCTTGAAAAGGGGTTCGGGAACGATCCCCCGCGCCCGTACCGAGAACCGACACAGGTGCCCCTGGGTGAGGAGCCCAAGGCCTGTGGGGGCTAACCCGGGCCAGGGAACTCGGCAAATTGGCCCTGTAACTTCGGGAGAAGGGGTGCCTGCGGTTCTGCGGAACACCCGTGGAACCGCGGGTCGCAGTGGCCAGGGGGTCCTGACTGTTTAATAAAAACATAGGTCCCCGCTAGCCCGTAAGGGTGTGTACGGGGGCTGAATCCTGGCCACTGGCGGTACGTGAAGCCGGGGTACAACCCGGTGAAGCGCCGCTGAAGGCCGGGGGTAACTCTGACCCTCTTAACGGGGGTGTCTCACCTGCCAGCAACACGGTAGTTTTATGCTTATTACATGGGTGCAAAAAGAAACAACTAGGGCCGGTAGGTAATGAAGCCTGAAACAATAGGGTATGTTGTGGGCTATATTGATGCGGAAGGGAGCTTCTCAGTAAGCGTGAAGCTACAGAAAGACCTTATATATGGAGTAAGGCTTGATCCTGTCTTCAGCATAACTCAGCAAGAGAGGAAGCCTCTAGAGGTTATCGCTGATGTACTTAATGCAGGGAGGATAATTCGGAAGCCAGGCCAGGCACATCTGTGGTTGCTTGTGGTGGATAGCATGAATGAGTTGACTAGGAGGCTAATTCCATTCCTAGATATGCATGAAGATCTTCTTCTGGCCAAAAAAGAAGCGTATGAGGTGTTTAAGGAGGTGGTCATTGGCTTGCATAGAGGGATACATAGAAGGCCTGAAGGCATTAGGAAGCTTGTGACTTTATCTTACAGTCTCTCTCGATTGAACTCGAAGGCCCATAGAAGGAGGACCCTCAAACAAATTCTGGAAATAATTAATTCCCGTGTTGCTGAGCGGGGGGAGCCCCCGGGAGATAGGTAGCCAAATGCCTTGCCGGGTAAGTTCCGGCGCGCATGAATGGATCAACGAGGGCCCCACTGTCCCGGCCCGGGACCCCGTGAAGCCCACGTGGCCGGTGCACAGGCCGGCATCCCCCCGTAGGGAGAGAAGACCTCGTGGAGCTTTACCGCAGCCTGGCGCTGGTTCTCGGGTCGCGATACGTAGTGTAGGCGGGAGGCAGTGACCTCACTCCTCTGGGGGTGGGTGAGCCGCAAGTGAAACACCGCCTATCGCGACCTGAGGACCTAACCCCGGGGATGCCCGGGGGACAGCGTCAGGTGGGCGGTTTGGCTGGGGCGGCATACCCGCGAAAAGATAACACGGGTGCCCAAAGGTCGGCTCAGGCGGGTCAGGACTCCGCCGTAGAGTGCAAGGGCAAAAGCCGGCCTTACCGGACCCTTGACGGTAAGGGGTCCGGTCGGGAAACCGCGGCCTAGCGAACGCTCGTGCCCCCATCGGTGGGGGCCGGGCATGACAGAAAAGTTACCCCGAGGATAACAGGGTCGTCGCGGGCGAGAGCCCCCATCGACCCCGCGGTTTGCTACATCGATGTCGGCTCTTCCCATCCTGGGGGTGCAGCAGCCTCCAAGGGTGGGGCTGCCCGCCCATTAAAGGGGAGCGTGAGCTGGGTTTAGACCGTCGTGAGACAGGTCGGACTCTACCCACGGGGGGTGTTGGCCGCCTGAGGGGAAGGCGCCCTCAGTACGAAAGGAACGGGGCGTCGCGGCCTCTGGTCTACCGGCTGTCCGGCAGGGCATTGCCGGGCAGCTACGCCGTAGGGGGTAACCGCTGAAAGCATCTAAGCGGGAAACCCTCCCCGAAAAGAGGCGGCCGTCCGTCAGGGGCAACCCTGGCGGCGAGGGCACCCGTAGAAGACGGGTTTGATGGGGCGGGGGTGTATGCCCGCCGCTCCCAATAGCCCGAGGCTGACGCCCGTCTGGGCGTGGCTAGCGTGTGCTGAAAGGGCCTATGCGTGGCGCTTGGAGGTGTTCTCCCTAAAATGTTATGTATGTGGGAGGCATCTTCAGGTTTACAGTCACCTTTCAAGAGGTTGCCTTCACTCTATCCTGTACTTCTTCTCCCTTGCCTCAGTGCCACCCCTAAGATACCATCCAACATCAAAGATGTTAATGGCGACAGGGTCTGTTCTTCTAAGTGACGATATCTCGTTGCAGTTCTCTATTGTAGATAGTCCAAGCCCGTAGACATACTCATCTTCTCCAACTATGCCTACGATATCCGATTTCTTTATAGGTGGGATGCACTTCCTAACAGACGCCTTCAGAACATCCTTTCCATAAAGAAAAGGTTTAAGGCCCTCCCTACCTACTATAAGGGCCTTAAACACTCTTCCGAGTGAGCTGTAGACGTACTGGAGGAAATCGGTTGAGGGTATGAAGTAAGGTTCCCTCCTCCTAAGCCTTCCTACGTACATGCCAGCAGCGTAGGGGATCTTTCCTGACTTAAGGAGGATATTCACAGGTTCAAGGACATCCTTGCTTAACAGATATGCCTCTCGGAAGACACCCTCACATATTAGGGGCGTGTACCCTGTAAGGAGACCCTCAACCTCCTCCATGGGTAGAGCGCCATTGAAGAATTTATAGACAGCTTCTACCACCTGGTCTCCACCGAAGAAGCACTTGATGCGGTTCACCCATCATAACCTCCTAAGCATGCAAAGGAAGAAGCCTTCCGTCCCGGAGATATGGGGATAGAGTCGGGCGCACCTCCCCATTTCTTCAGGGATCTCTATATTGAAGTACTCCCTAATCCCCTTAACGTGCGGTACTGGAGGGTCAACAGGTTCGATTACTGTATCCTCCCTTGAACTGATGACCTTGGCGATAACTAGCTCGTTCTCCTCAGGGGCTATGGAGCACGTAGTGTAGAGTATTGTATGTCCAGGCATTACGGCATCCAGTGCCGAGTTCAGTAGCTCCACTTGGAGATTATGAAATATCAGCAGCTCCTTAAGCGACGTCTTAGCCTTCCTGGAAGGATCCACCATGATCAGGCCCTCCCCACTGCAGGGGGCGTCAAGAAGCACTTTAGTGAAGTAAGCGCGATAGATGCTTGGGATGTTCCGAGCATCTGTACGCACGAGAACCACATTATGTACGCTCATCCTCTCAACATTGCTCCTTAATGCCCTCATTCTCCTCCTGGATATATCCGTAGCAACCACTACGCCCTTATTCATCATTATCTGCGCCATATGGGTTGTCTTACCGCCTGGTGCGGCCGCCATGTCCAGAACACGATCTTTGTGTCCGGGATTTAGAAGCATTGGAGGGAGGAGGGAAGCCTTACCACGGTAGAGATAGTAAAGCCCTAGCAGGAATTCATGGAGGGAGCCGAGGGACGCTACTCCCTCATTGGAATTGAGCTCGGCACATTCAACACACCAAGGAATTTCCTTCAAGGTATAACCTAGTTCCTCCAGCCTGTTGAAAAGCCTGCTGCAGTCCCTGACCTTAAGGCTATTACACCTAATAACAGGGTTCAGACTTCCTTCAAAGGCTTGGAGAAGGTTCATCACCTCATTCCAGGTGCCCAACATCTCCTTATACCTGGCGATCATGTAGGGCCTGTACCCGAACTCGTTGGACAGCCTTAACGCTTTCCTTGAAACCTTGATCCTCCTCTTGAGCCATCCATAGAGGTCGCTGATCTCTTCCAAGCCTGGCAACCAGCACCCCAACCCTCATTAATTGTCAACACACAAATAAGTTGATAGGGGTGGGGGAAGTGACGGCATCCGGAGATTGTATCAGGGCTCACATGAAGGTATATGGGATCGTTCAAGGGGTTTTCTTCAGGTCCTCCATGAAGAGTAAGGCATATGAGTTGGGGGTCGTCGGATGGGTTATGAATAGGCCTGACGGCAGCGTTGAAGCTGTAGTGGAGGGCCCCAAGGAAGCAGTTGAGGAAATAGTGAAATGGGCTCATCGAGGCCCGCCCGCAGCCGTAGTAGAGAGAGTTGAGGTTAAATGGCTTCCATGCAAGGGCGACCTGAAGGACTTCAGGATAAGATATGAGTGGTGATTTATGATGATGGAGTACGAAGTTAAGATCCCTGTAGATGATTTGAGAGCTGTTAAGGAGAAGATCGCCTCATCAGGCTGGCTCTTGGAGGCTAGGCTTAAGGAGGTGGACAACTACATTGACCTCACAGAGTGTCCTGGCGTGCCTGAAGATACGGTTCTTAGGGTAAGGCTTAAGGAGGACCTGGATACACGTAAAACGCTAGGTGAGATAACCTACAAAGGCCCTCAATTGGAGGAGAATGTTAAAGCAAGGGAGGAATTGACCGCCGTGATTGACGATCCTGAAAAAGCCGTTGAGATGTTTATGAAGTTAGGTTTCAGATTATTCAGAGTGTCTAAGTATAGAGAAATATACGCTAAGCCCGGGAAGAGAGCCAAGATTTACCTAGATAATGTTGAGGGGTTAGGTTATTTCCTAGAGGTTGAGATCATCAACCCCTCCAGCAGTAATGAATTCAGGGAAGCCCTCGAGGAAATCGAGGAGGAGCTCGGCCTTAAAGGAAGGCCGGAGATAATTAAACCTTACTTGACGATGATGCTGGAGGCCAGGCAACGATGAGAATCATCGCTGCATTAACGGATTTCGGGCTTCAAGACCCGTATGTGGGTATGATGAAGGCTGTAGCGAAGAAGTTGTGTGCAGAGGTTGAAGTAATCGACCTAACTCACGAGATCCCAAAGTACAACGTTTTATGGGGGTCACACGTCCTTAGAATATCAAGGAGGTACTTCCCTAAGGGTACTGTGTTTCTCGGGGTGGTCGATCCAGGAGTGGGGGGTAAGAGGAAGGCAGTTATCATTGAGGGTCTTGAGGGGGGAATCTATGTAGGGCCTGACAATGGGCTTCTTTACCCTGTAGCTGATGATGAGGGCATCAAGGCGGCTTACGAGATAATTCCCCTCAAAGCAGGTCTTCATGAAATATCCAGAACTTTTCACGGCCGAGACATTTTCATGCCTGCCGCGTCATTGATAGCTTGTGGAGTCAGTCCATCATCACTCGGCGTTAGCCTCAACATAGCTAAGTTGGTAAAGGCTCCTAAATACCCAGTCCCCCCCAAAGCTAGAGGGGATATCATCGAGGTTGACGTATTATATGTTGATAGTTTTGGAAACATAGTGACTTCAACCGACGGAAAGTACTTGCAAGCAGACTTGAACATCTCTAAGGGATCGAAAGTTCAAGTGAGCGTTGATGGGCGTTTTTGGAGGGAGGGGATCTACGGTGAGACCTTCTCCGATGCATCAGTAGGTGATTTAGTGCTGTACGAAGGCAGTTATGGACTGCTTGAGATCGGGGTTAACCAGGGGAATGCTGCAGAACTTCTTAAACCTAAAGCGAAAATCTTTCTTAAAGCCCCAGCCCGTTAATTGAGGGGATGAGAGTAATGGCTTGGTCAGACGTAACCCGAGCCCTATATCCGGGTAGGTTTCAGCCGATGCATCTTGGACATCTAAATGTTATCAAGTGGGCACTCACCAAGGTTGACGAGCTGATCGTCGGTGTGGGTACTGCACAGGAGTCACACACTGTCGTTAATCCGTTCACCTCAGGCGAGCGCCTTGTCATGCTTAGGAGGGCTCTAATGGATGAAGGCATTGACATAAGCAGAGTTTACGTAATCCCCATCCCTGACATCCTGATGAACTCCGTCTGGCCCTATTACGTGCAGATGTATGTACCTAAGTTCACTTTCGGGGTTGCCAGGAATCCACTGGTTTTAAGACTGTTTAAGGATGCGGGGATTAAACTCCTGATCCCACCTCCGTATGATAGGAAAAAGTTATCCTCCACCCGCATAAGGAAACTAATGCTGCTAGGGAAGGATGAGTGGAGGGAACTCGTCCCGAAGGCGGTCGCCGAGTTTATCGATGAAATAGGAGGTGTGGAAAGGCTTAAGGAGATCACGGGTGTAGATTAGTGATTGTTGTGGACGGCTCCTATGGTGAAGGGGGCGGGCAAATACTCAGGACATCTGCGGCCCTCTCCTGTATAACCGGGCAAGACGTTCGAGTCGTCAAAATTAGGGTTAAGAGAAGAAATCCAGGTTTAAGAAATCAACATATAACAGCATTAAAAGCTGCAGCAGCTTTATGCGGAGCCCAGGTTGAAGGACTGGAAATAGGTTCTAAGGAGGTTATCTTCAAGCCTGGAAGCGTGAAGTCAGGGACCTTCATGTTCGACGTCGGCACTGCAGGATCGGTCACTCTGGTTCTTCAATCGCTCTTACCCATAATGGCCTACTCTCCTGGCAGTGTTAAATTGGTTTTGAGGGGAGGAACTGATGTTCCTTGGTCGCCGACAATCGACTACCTGAGGCACGTAATGCTATACCACCTTAGCAGCTTAGGCTATGATGTTAATGTCAAACTGGTTAGAAGAGGGCATTACCCTAAAGGCGGTGGCTCGGTAGAAGTGGAGGTACCTTCACCGCCGAAGGGATTCAGGCCTATTCATAAGGTCTTCAGGGGGGAACTGCTGGAAATTAGGGGGGTCTCACACTGTGTAAGGCTTCCTAGCCATGTAGCGAGAAGGCAGGCTATCTCCGCAAGAGACGTTCTGAGAAAGGCAGGATTGAATATCCCTATCAATATTGACGAGGAATGGTATGATCCGATGTCGGACCCTCATTTAGGACCTGGGTCAGGGATTACCCTCTGGGCTGTTGCTAAGGAGAGTATTTTAGGAAGTGATGCTCTGGGTGCTAGAGGGAAGAGGGCTGAGATTGTTGGTAAGGAGGCAGCCGACAAGCTCCTAGCAGATCTTCGTACAGGTATGGCTCTAGATACACACATGTCGGATAACATACTTATATATCTGTCATTAGCGGACGGTGAATCCGTTATCGGTGGCGCTAGCCTCACCTTGCACGCTTTGACGGTTATGTGGTTGCTAAGGAAGTTCTTAAGTGTCAGTATAGAGGTTGAGGGTGAGATAGATAAGCCCTTCAAAGCCATCGTATCCCCTCTAAAGACACTATAGCTTTAAAACTTAGTTGTAGACATGTTGAGGGTGCTTAGAATGGCCTTCAAGGAAGGGGATATGTTGCTGGTTGAGTACTCACTCTTCGTTAAGGAGACAGGGGAGCTTGTTGAGACATCAAGGGAGGATATTGCGAAGCTTTACAAGAAGTATGAGGAAGGAAGGGATTACGGCCCGGAACTGTTCATTGTGGGTGAAGGGAGATATGTTAAGGGGATAGAGGAGGCATTAAAGAATGCTGCGGAACTAAATAAGGATTATGAGGTTGAGATACCTCCCGATAAAGCTTACGGTGAGAGAGATCCTTCGAAAATTAAGGTATATTCGAGGAAGGTATTTCTGAAGAACAACATAGTTCCCGAAGTCGGTAAGGAGGTTACCATAGGCAACTCTACAGGGAGAATAGTTGCGTTAAGCGGAGGTAGGGTTACCGTAGACTTCAACCATCCACTAGCCGGTAAGACGCTTATCTTCAAGTTCAAAATAGTTAAGAGGCTTGAGGATCTTGGAGAGAAAATAAAGCATCTTATCAGAAGGAGAGTAAAGAGGCTAAACATGGATGAAGTTAAGGTGAACTTCGACTCTGAGAAGGGTGTAGTGGAGGTAGAGCTTCCTAAGGATATGAGGGTTGCTGATGGTGTAAATATCCTGAAGTATCTTGTAGCTAAGGACATCCTAAGATGGATAGATGGAGTGAACGAAGTCATATTCGTGGATAGGTATGATAAGCAGGACTTCAAGGGGAGTAGCGGTGGGGGAGAGGTCTGAAAAGAGGCAGCCTGAAGTTAATATAGGTGTCGTTGGCCACGTGGACCATGGAAAGACCACATTAGTTCAAGCGCTGACCGGTGTGTGGACTGCTAAGCATTCAGAGGAACTTAAGAGAGCGATGACCATAAAACTAGGATATGCTGACGGCGATATCTATGAATGCCCGGATCTTCCAGAGCCAGATAGGTATAAGGTGTCACCAGATTGTGAGGGAGCTATATATAGGAGAAGCGTTTCATATGTTGATGCTCCAGGCCATGAGGTATTGATGGCTACGATGCTGTCTGGAGCAGCGCTGATGGATGGCGCAATACTCGTTATTGCTGCAAACGAGCCTTGCCCGCAGCCTCAAACAAGAGAGCATTTCGCAGCCCTAGGCATAATAGGGGTTAAGAATTTAGTTGTTATTCAGAACAAGGTTGACGTCGTTACAAAGGAAGAGGCTATTAAGAACTATGAGAGTATAAGGGCTTTCCTTAAAGGAACCTGGGCTGAGAACGCACCTATAATTCCTGTAAGTGCGTTACATAAAGTCAACATCGACGCAGTACTTATGGCTATAGAAAAGGAAATCCCAACACCGGATAGAGACTTAAGCTCACCTCCTTTAATGTTTGTCGTCAGATCCTTCGAGGTTAATAGGCCGGGTACACCGCCAGAAAAGCTGGTAGGTGGTGTAGTAGGGGGCTCACTCTTAAGAGGAACGTTAAGAGTTGGGGATGAGATAGAGATCAAGCCCGGTGTTAGGTTAAGAACAGGTGTTAAAGAGGAATATGTACCTCTTACAACTGAGGTAGTCAGCATAAGATTTGGGGAAAGAAGTTATGACGAGGCTAAGCCGGGAGGGCTGGTGGCTGTGGGTACAGAGCTCGATCCCTCACTCACTAAATCAGATCGCTTGGTTGGGAACGTTCTTGGAAAAGCCGGAACGCTCCCAGATCCGGTTACACATGTAAGGATTGAATACAGTTTACTAGAGCGTGTTCTAGGAACTAAAGAGCTGCTTAAGGTTACCCCCCTGAATAAGGGGGAAAGGTTGATGATTACTGCCGGAGCTGCAGTAACATTAGGGATGATAACCAAGCTAGGAAAGGATGTAATTGAAGTCACCTTGAGGAGGCCGACAGTTGTATGGGATGGTATGCGTGTCGCTATCAGTAGGCAGGTTCTAGGAAGATGGCGATTAGTCGGTTGGGGTAAGGTAGTTTCTTAGATGTGGGTTGCAGTAGGATATGAGCAAGTACAAACTACTTATAGATACTAACGTGTTCTTACTTTTATACGAAGGCGTTGACATTTTTGAAGAGTTAAGTAGGACTCTGGAAGGGAGTGTAGAGCTTTACACGCTTGACTCCGTGATAAATGAAATAAGGAGGTTGGCTTCCACCCGAAGCGGAAAGAAGGGTATGGGTGCAAGGATGCTGCTTAACTGGAATATTTTGAGTAAAGTTAAGGTTTTGAAAACTGACTGTAGGGGATGTAGTGCGGACGAAGCCATCCTGCGTTTCGCGACTGAAAACCCTGAATATATAGTAGTCACAATGGACTCTGAGCTGAGGAAGAGGCTTAAGGATAAAAGTGTTAAAGTTCTCACTCGGTGGAGAAGTAGGGGTAGGTTTTCTCAGGGTTAAAAACTTAAATAAATCCAACGCATACGTAGTAGGTGCGGCTGATTTGTTCAGAGCTGTTACTGTCGAGGATATAGTTAGGATACCTCCAGAGAGATTTGGGGAGGAGCTTGAGAGAATCGCTTACGACCAATTAAGAGAGAAATACTTAGGCCGTGTTGATCCAGAGCTCGGATTAGTTATTGCAGTTTGGAAGGTCAGAGTAGATCCCATAGGCACTATAATTCCCGGAGATGGTGCTACATACCACAAAACTGTAGCGGATTTGCTCACCTACTATCCGGTAATGCATGAGGTGGTTGAGGGAGAAATAGTTGATGTTAAAAAAATAGGGATCTTCGTCAACGTGGGTCCTATCGATGCTTTCGCCCATATTTCCCAGATAGCCGACGATAGGTTAGTGTTCGACGAATTAAGGGGGATCCTTCAAGGAGAGGAAACTAAAATTACTTTCGGGAGAGGCGACGTGGTTAGAGGTAGGATAGTGAACGTAAGTCTAGCTCCGCCAACACATATTAGAATAGGTATGACGTTGAAGCAGCCAGCTCTCGGTAAGATAAAGGAGGGTAAGAAGTAATGCCGTCACGTCATGGTTTACGTAAACCACCCTTTAAAGCCTGTACTAAATGTAAAGCATTAGTGCCTCAGGAAGTTAACAAATGCCCTGTATGTGGCAATGAATCCTTCACAGACAACTGGTCTGGGATGATTATAGTGATAGATCCTGAAAAGTCAAGAATAGCTAAATCCTTGGGGATCAAGGTCCCAGGTAAATATGCTATTCGAATAGGCGGCTAAGGAGATTTATAAGGGATATCAGTAAGCTAAGTAAGGTGTAAGGAATGAGTGAAGTTTCATCCCTCAAGAGCAAGGCTCTGGAAGATGGTTCGATATTGCATGTTACGAGGGAAAGGACTAACAAAATCATAGGGAGGATAGAGATTTTCGGAGTAGTCACGCATATGGGGAAAGGAACGCCTACACGTGCTGAGTTGAGGGCAGCCCTCGCTCAACTTTACTCTAAAGATCCTAATCTTGTCGTCGTCAAGTACATAAAGAGCGAGTACGGTATGGGGAGGTCTAACATCAAGGTGCACATATATGATGATGAGGAAAGATTGAGGTTGTTCGAGCCTGAGTACATACTGAAGAGAGGTGGCTGACTTTGGCCGAGAGGTATAAATTATATGAAATCGACTACGATGCTGGAAGAATCAAACTGAAGAACAAGGTGTGCCCTAAATGCGGTAGGGTAATGGCCTTTCATAAGTCCCCTGTGCCAAGATGGCATTGTGGTTACTGCGGATATGTTGAGTATGTGAGGGAAGGCAAGTAAGTGTAGGTACTATGATAGTTCTCGGGATAGAATCCTCAGCTCATACTTTTGGGGTAGGTTTGGTTAGAGATGAATCACCTCATATAATTGCTGATGTCAGGAAAAAGTATGTTCCTTCAAGGGGAGGCATACATCCAAAAGAGGCGTCTCAATTCTTCATCTCCGAAGGGCCTAAGGCGATAAAGGAGGCACTTGAAGGGTCTGGAGTCTCTCCAATGGAGGTTGACGCTTATGCAGTAACCCTGGGTCCTGGATTAGGCCCTTGCCTTAGGGTGGGTGCTACTCTTGCCAGGGGCCTCGCTGCGTACTTTGAGAAGCCTCTCGTACCTGTGAATCATGCTGTAGCCCATATTGAGATCGGACGTTATCTCTCAGGATTCAAAGATCCTCTTGTAGTCTACCTCTCTGGGGGTAATACGATGATTGTAGCTTATGAGGAGGGAAGGTATAGGGTATTCGGTGAAACCCTAGATATAGCATTAGGTAATTTTCTGGATACACTGGCCCGGGAAATGGGTTTAGCACCTCCTTACATAGTAAACGGTAAGCATGCAATTGAGGTTTGCGCGGATAAAGGTGTGAAATTTCTAAAGGAGCTTCCCTACGTTGTTAAGGGTCAGGACGTTTCATACTCTGGCCTCCTTACGGCGTCTTTGAAAGCTGTTAAGAGAGGGGCCAGAAAGGAGGACGTATGCATGACTGCACGTGAAATAGCTTTCTCCGCTATAGTTGAGGTAGCTGAGAGAGGTCTTGCCCACACGGGGAAGAAGGAGCTCCTACTTGTAGGGGGTGTAGCTGCCAGCCAAACCCTTAGAGATAAGTTCAGGGTTATGGCGGCTGAAAGAGGGGTTGAGTTTTACGCTGTCCCCCCAAAATACGCTGTCGACAACGGGGTGATGATAGCTTTCACTGGGTTGCTCGCCTTCAAACACGGGATTGTGGTGCCTCCTGAGAAGGCGTACATTAGACAAAGGTGGAGGCTTGATGAGGTCGACATTCCATGGGTGAGTCACTGAAGAACCATTCTTTAATTGCTGTAGGGGCTGAGGCGGCACTATATAAAGGTAGGTTCCTTAATCTTGATGTCGTTATTAAATATAGGTTAAGGAAGCCCTATAGGCTCAATGATCTAGACCTGCAGTTACGTATTCAGAGGACGATATTGGAGGCTAAAGTTATTAGGACTCTAATGAGGGCTGGTGTCAAAGTTCCTCCCCTACTGTACGTTCATCCTGAAGAGGGCATATTAGTTCTTAAGTACATTAAGGGCTCCCTTTTAAGGGATGTAGTTCACAGCGGGTCGATAGATGTATCATGTAAAGGATTGAATTATGTTGGTAAGTATGCGGGGAGGATGCACTCCATTGGAGTGGTTCACGGGGATCTCACAACATCCAACGTTATTATAACACCTGACAACATGGCGTATTTGATAGATTTCGGGCTATCTAAGTTCAGCAATAGGATAGAAGATATGGCTACAGACATTCACCTATTTACGAGGTCGCTTGAGTCTGCACACTATAAGTGGAAAGATTTTCTGCTGAAGTGCTTTCTCAGAGGCTATTTTAATGAGAAGGGTGATGAGGCAGCTAAAATAGTAGCTGTTGCGAAAGAGATCAGGATGAGAGGTAGGTATGTTGAAGAGAGACGTGTTAAGAAAGCCTAAAACTCTATACTTACTGACAAACAATGATGGTAAGCTGAGGGAATTTCGCGAATTAGGGGCTAGCCATAGCCTGAAAATTGCCAAGGCCGGTCTCGAAAAGCTTGAGATTCAGTCTTCAAGTCTGGAAGAAATCGCAACCTACGCAGCATTAACGGGTTACCTCAGCCTAAGAAAGCCACTTCTTGCTGAGGATGCTGGCTTGTTCATTCAATCCCTTAATGGTTTTCCAGGACCTTACAGTTCCTACGTCTTTAAGACACTAGGAAATGAAGGCATTCTCAGAATTATGGATGGCATGAATTTAAGAAGGGCCTGTTTCAGGTCTGCGATCAGTCTGGTTCTAGACATACAGACAATCAAGGTTTTTACAGGGGAAATATGCGGGTCAATTTCCAATAAGGTAAGGGGCAAAAGCGGTTTTGGGTTTGACCCGATATTTATACCAGAAGGTTATACGAGGACATTCGCAGAGATGTCTGTAAAAGAGAAAAACAAGATATCGCATAGAGCTAAGGCATTTAACTCAATGATGGAGTGGCTTGAAAACAACAGCTTTTAAAGCCTCTTGTAGTCAAAGCATTAAGGGAGTGGATGAGATGAATAAGAGTAAGGAGAAAGGTCAGTCACACTCAACAAGACCACCTATAAGCGTGTCACCTAAGTGGGTACAATATACTCCTGAGGAAATAGAGATGATAATTGTTGAGTTGGCCAAGAAAGGTTATCCACCCTCGATGATCGGTGTCATTTTAAGGGATCAGTACGGTATTCCTTTGGTTAGGTCTGTAGTCGGTGTTAAGCTGCATAAGATCCTCAAAAAGTATGGTGTTGAGCTCTCCCTCCCAGAAGATCTCTACAATCTTATTAAGAGGGCCATAAACCTACGTAGGCATTTAGAGGAACATCCTAAAGACACGCATTCGCAGAGGGGATTGCTTGAAATCGAGTCCAAGATCCATAGGCTTGCCAAATACTATAAAAGGAAGGGCGTGCTGCCTCCTGAATGGAGATACAAGCCAGCTGAAGCCAAGATCTTAGTTTCTAGACCGCTAGTCACTGTAAAGGAAACCTCAAGTTAACTTAGGATGATAAAGGTCTTGAAGGCGTAAAAGCCCCTTTTCTCAGGTGCTGGATTAGTGTCGCTTAGGTTTGAGGGGGTCAACGCAGAGGAGACGTTAAGGCGTGTACTACAGTGGGGTAAAGAAGAGAAAGGTCTGGTTAGGATCATCTCGGCGGGAGATCCTGAGTCAGCTGTAACGGCTGGATTAATTGCAAGGCTATTTAAAAGCTCTGAAATCGAGTTCGAGATACTAAATTATCTTCCCGGCATATCCGGCATAAAGGTTACAGACTCTAAGGTGATTGGCGTTAACATCCCAACAAATGAATGCCAGGAATGTATAATCTTTCAGTCTGCTGGATCGACCTCCGCAGTGAGAATTAAATTTAATTACCTCATAAGACTTGCCTGTTTACCTGCAGGCATCTTAGACCTAGTAAGCGAGTTCGACATAGTTCCTGCGGAAGTTAAAGGAATGCTAGTTGCATCCATGCTAGCGTTGCATACGCCTAGACTTCTAGGCAGGGAACTTAGCTCTGCTGAAAAGGAATTCATCAAGCAATTATCGAATGAGGGTGTATTGAGTGTAGTTAAAGCTCCACCAATAATTAACTGGCTTAATCTCCCAAAGGAGGAGGCAGTACGTCTCAGTATAGATGCTCTCTTACCTAATATGTTCATGTCGGGAGTTGATGCTGTGGATGAAGAGAGTATATCCAAGGAGCTGGGGTTGACCCCCGATAAATTATTGAATGATAACTACTACCTTAAGACTGGTGGCGTAAACCTAGATCTCTACCTTCTAAGCTATGTGTCTTACTGGCTTTCAGATATGGTAGGTTCGGAAGGCCTTGCATCGGCTGTTATCACACCTAAATTCTGGGACTGGGGGATGTATGGCCTTACCAGGACATATAAATCCCTCAAAGGCATTCTAGATGCAGTCTCTTCTCAGGGTCTAGAGAAGAAAGGGGGGTACTTCATCGTAAAAGCTAACCCAAGGGAGATTTCCTTAAGCGTACTTGCGAAAGTCTTCACAGGTCTGCACCTAATTGATGAGGGAAGTATTTTAATTGGTGAATGGGGGAGAAATTACTACGTACCCATAGCCTTAATGAGCAAAGATCATGTGAAGAAATTTAATGAGTTCAGCATATGTGGAGGCTATCTGTGTCTGACAGAGTTGTAGAGATGGAAATAATGTACGTGGATGTGAAAATATCTATTTCAGGGGACGATAAGATCCTTGCAGCTGTGGAAAGGGCGCTTCGCCCGGATAATGAGTATCCTCCAGATGATTTCTTCATAGATACGGAAGTTAGGGATAGTACTTTCATTTTAATCATTAAGCTTGAAAAGGAGGGTCTGGATGAGAGCAGATTATTGACTACGTTATCGATAATTAATGAGGTACTGGAGTTAGTTAAAGCCTTCTCAGAGACTATAAAGGGGATTAAAGGAGGAACTAGTTAACTCTTATAAACCCTGCCAATAAAGAACTCTAGGTCAGGATGTATGCCGAGGGTAACGGTTAAGGACAAGTGGAAGATGAAGAAATGGTATAAGGTGGTAGCCCCTCCTGTCTTCGAGAGCATTCCTATAGGCACTACCCCAGCTGATGAGGAGTGGAAATTGCTGGGGAGGGTTTTCGAGGTTACTCTGTTTGATATAACTGGTGATTTCAGTAAGCATTATGTGCACCTTTACTTCCAGGTCCACGATGTTCAGGAGGGTGTGGCCTACACGAGGTTCAAGGGTCATGAATTAGCCAGGGATTATTTAAAGTCAATTATTAGGAGGAAATCGAGTAAGGTAGCGGCTATTGTGGATGTCAAGACAAAAGACGGGCACGTGCTACGTGTGCAGGGCATGGTTCTGACAGCTTTTAGATGTAAAACTAGTCAGAAAAGAGCTATAAGAAAAGAGCTCGTTAGAGTGCTAACTGAGAAGGCCAGCGAATTGACTTTGGATGAATACATAAAGGCCATGATCTTTGGCCAATTAGCTAATGACATGTTTGAGGCAGCTAAAAAGATCTACCCAATAAGGAAGGCAGAGGTCTATAAGTCGAGGATGCTGTACATTCCTACGGAGGAAGGACTTAAGAAAGCCGTGATTGTGGCTACGTCGCCACGGTAATAAATCTAACCCTCATTAATTTCCATGGAAATTAATATTGTACTAGGCCTTAGTTGCCTAATTATATTACTTGATCTAGGATTAGTTAAGGGGGAGGTTATGAGGGAGGCCATAATTCTTGCTGCAGGATATGGAAAAGGTCTAGAGCCATTGACCCAAACAAGGCATAAAACTTTGGTTCCTATCTTAGGAAGTTCTCTTCTGAAACACCATTTGGAGATTCTTCACGAACTAGGTTTTGAGAATTTCATTGTGGTTACGAGCTATCTTAAGGAGCAGTTATCTGCATATCTTCGCACAGTATCGAGAGAGGAAGGATATACTTACGTCCTTGTAGATCAAGGAGAACCTCTTGGAACAGGGCACGCATTACTTGAAGCGTTCGATAAGGTGTCTGCGGAGAAGGTTCTAGTAATTTATGGGGACGTATATACCTCAGCTCATGACATTAAGCGACTTTTAGATGTTGAGGGGGAGGCTCTTGCAGCGGCAGAAGTCAGAGATCCTGAAAATTACGGGGTTATTGAAGAATCTGAAGGACTTTTAAAACGCATTATAGAAAAGCCTGTGAATCCGCCCTCTTCTATAGTTAATGCTGGAATATACGTCCTTAAAAGTAACTTCAGAAAGTATTTAGAGGGTTTAGAACCAAGTATAAGAGGGGAGTACGAGCTAACTGACGCGCTTACAGAGTATGCAAGGTCTCATCCAGTAAAGGTAGTTAAGGTTAGTGAGTGGGTCGATGTAGGAAGGCCTTGGAAGTTGCTCGAGGTTAATAGAAAGGTGTTAGATAATGTTAAGAAAAGGGAGATTAAAGGGTCTGTGGAGTCTGGAGCTATTATAAGGGGTCCTTTAATTATTGAGGAAGGCGCTGAAGTATACTCTGGATCCTACATAGTAGGACCGGCATATATAGGGAGGGGTGCTGTTGTAGGTCCTAACGCTTACTTAAGGCCTTACAGTGTGGTGCTTGAAGGCGCTAAAGTGGGTTTTAATGTGGAGGTTAAGGAGAGCATCATAATGGAGAGGGCTCATGTGGCACATCAAGCATACGTGGGAGATTCGATAATTGGTGAAGACTCCAACTTGGGTGCTGGAACTATATTAGCTAACTTGAGGTTCGATGGTAAGGAGGTTCCCTTCAAGGTAAAAGGTGTCAGAGTGTCAAGCGGGAGGAAAAAGTTTGGTGCCGTCATAGGCGGTCATGTAAAGACAGGAGTTAACGTATCAACATATCCTGGCGTGAAGATTGGTGCTTATAGCTGGATCAATCCAGGTCTGTCGATCTCTAAGGATGTGCCCCCTTGTGTCCATGTTGTGAGGGATGGAGAATTCAAACCATTGCATCACCCATGCCCTCTAGACCTCAGCGTTTGGAGGTCTTAGCAGAGACTATTTTCACCACGTCATTGTCTTTCAGTGTGTAGGAACCACCAACCCTTTTTCCTTCCCTAGCTAATATGGCGTGAAGAAACCCTTTCCCTAGGTCCGTATGTATCAAGTAGGCAAGTTCAAGAGCTGTTGTTCCTTCTCTAACTAAGTAGGCATCAGGTAAGATATTCCCAAAGCTGTCAGTATACTTATGAGGGTCCTCCACAGGGTAAACTACTATCATCTTCAACACATTGAAGACGGCGTAATTAATCGCCGCTTGGACTCCAGTGCCCTCATACTTCCTCATGAAGCCTTCAATGATCTCAAGGGCTTTCCTTTGCTTCGAATTAATTCTCTCCTCATTAACTAGGGTGAAATCCTTATCTCCAGGCAGATACTTAATAAGTCCTAATCTCTCGGCTTTCCTTAGCGCTAATTCATAAGCCGCACTTGCAGGTATTAATACCTTGCCAGGCAGCGTTTCCTTAATCCTTCGATAATTCTCCTCGGATTTAGGTATATCCATTTTATTTGCAACGATTACTATCGGTTTTGAGAGCTCTCTCAGCCTGATAACGAACTCCTTCAGCTCGTCCTCACTCCAAGTACTCGGTTTTTTACTCTCAAGGTTTAATTCCCTCAGTGATAGTGCTACGTGTTCCCTCCTTATAGAGAATCCAGAAACCCTCTGGGCGATGGCATTTACAACCTCATCTAATGACATGCTATCGAGACCTCTTGAAAACCTCTCCCAATCCTTGCGGATTCTCTCGTAAAACCATTCGTTGACCTCGTTTTCTATGGTTAAAATATCCTCTAAGGGATCGTGGGTGCCTGGAGGGACCGGATTCCCTTCAGCGTCTGTTGACCCTGACATATCTACTATGTGCAGTAGCACATCGGCTTGGCGGAGGTCATCCATGAATTTATTGCCGAGGCCTCTTCCTTCATGGGCGCCTTTCACCAGCCCGGCAACATCTAATAGCTTCACGGGAATGAACCTGTATCCCTCAATACATAGCGAGTTACGTGCATCGCATTTAGGAAGTCCTATAAGTGTATGCACGCATATTTTCCTAACGTATCCCACACCTATATTAGGTTCTATAGTGACGAAGGGTCTATTCTCAATTTTAGCCGGGACCATGGTAGCTGCTTCGAAGAAGGTTGACTTACCTACGTTTGTTTTACCGATCACGCCTATTATAGGTGGTGAGGGCGGCATCCTTACCTCCTAACCTAGGAATCAGTGTTTGCAAGACTAATTAATCATTTATTAAGTATATACCCGGAAAGATAACAGCTTTTAATCTCTTAATCCAAGAGTGTCGGAGAGACGAAGGATAGGTGAATCAGATGGTAAGGTCCATGTATCACTATATGGCTGCCCTGTGGAGGAAGCCTTATGAAGGTGACATGCTTCAGTTAATGAAAGAGAGGTTCATAAAGTGGCGTCGAGGTCCTTCTGTCGTAAGGGTGGAAGCACCGACAAGATTGGATAGGGCGAGGTCTATAGGGTATAAAGCTAAGCAGGGCTTCGTAGTGGTTCGTGTCAGGGTAAGGAAGGGTGGTATGAGAAAGGAGAGACCGAACAAAGGCAGAAGACCTAAGAGAATGGGTGTTTACGGATATGCTCCCGAGAAGTCGATTCAGTTGATTGCTGAGGAGAGGGCTGCTCGAAAATATCCGAACCTGGAGGTCCTAGGATCGTATTATGTAGGGGATGATGGTCTCTACAAGTACTATGAGATTGTACTGGTTGATCCTGCTCATCCCTCAATAAGATCTGATGAGGATATCAAATGGATTGCTGATCCCTCTCAGAGGGGTAGGGTTTTTAGAGGTAAGACGTTTGCTGGCAGGAGAATGAGGGGCCTCATAGGTAATAGAGGGGTTAGAGGGACCCATAACTGGAAATGGAAGAAGAAGATGAAGGAGAGGACGTTAAAGAAGCGTCACGAGGCTTCCAGGGGTGCAAGGCTGATATTAACCAAGAAGCTGGCTAAGGAATTAGGTATCGAAAAGTGAGTGTTGAGGGTAAAGGGTTTAAAATAGTTCGACTTACAGCAGCAGTTTTTTATCATGCCACTGAAGACCCTGCCAAGGTAAGAAGAGCTCTTCTTAACCTTGCTCCTGAAGCTATACGCTCCTCTCTACATGTTGATGAAGAGGTAGTCCAAGGCCACTTTGGCAACAAGATAGGCATTTTAACGTTAAGGCTTTCAGGCACTAAAGCATACGAAATGTTAAGATATTTAGTGTGTTCGTTAAGTGAGACTGATAAGAACATACTGATTGCTACTATAGAGAATAGAATAGGCTCAAGGCCTTCTCACCTGCATATTAGGCTGAGTAAGCAGGATGCATTTAAGGGGAGAGCGGTGTTGATGGACGGTGATGATGTTATAAAGGTATCAGTCACTGTGCTGGGTGTAAGGCAGCCTCATCAACTAAGGAAATTCTTGGATAGCTTAATAGGTGGGTGTAGTTGAAGACGTTTATAGATATAGGTTATCGAGGGGCTATAGATGATTCATCTATTTCTTATTTAAGTGAACTCAGCTATAGGATAATTGCTGTGGAGGGCATTAATGATATTAGGAAGCTTGGCCGGGTCATACTTATCCCTAGATATACACAGACCTCTAATAGTCTAAAGAGAGGTGATGAGAATAAGAAGAAGGTTAAGATCTTTAAGGTTTCATCTCAAGACGAGGTAAAAATCAGGCATACTTTAAGGCGCTTTCACGGTATTGAGATCAGTGGCCATTGTGTTGAGCGGCTCAGCATTAAGGTTGTGAAGAAGCTGGCTAAGTTGAAAATACCGATACTACTGGACATGGCGAGTGTGCTCTCTAACTTGATGTTAGGCCGTAAACTCCACGGTGTTCTAAACTTGCTCAGGGAGTTCCAGAAAGGTGAGCTAGCTCTAGGTGTAATTTCTGGGGCCACTTCTCCTGCGGAGGCAATGCATCCAATAATCTACGAGGCCTTACTGATCGACTTAGGGGTTACGGAGGATAAGGCATATGAGGCAGTTTTTGTCGAACCAAGGAGAATAGTTAGGAGGGTAGGATATGAGTTATGAAATTATTGAGATAACCTTTTTGGTAGTATTAGCGAGCCTCATACTTCTCACTGCTTACCAACATTATATCCTCATGAAATTAAGGAAGAGGTTCGATATTCTAGTAAGTGCACTCAATAGTAGGACTTTGAAATCATATGTTAAGACTGTGGAGGCAAGGCAAAAGAAGAAGGTTGTGAAGCGGTACTTAGTCGTTAAAGCTCTTAATGGTAAACTAGATGGAAGAAGGCTTAATGCCTTCATCAGGAAGGCAGTTGCTTCTCTATATGGGGCAGCGACAGTTAGTTTAGCAGATCCTAAGGTACTTTATGTTAATGAAGATCGTGGCAAGTACGTGGTGAGGTTTAGAAGTCCTTATAGGTGGAAATTATTGGTAGCTCTTGGGCTTCTGCAGAAGACAAAAGGCATTATCATAGTGCCTGTTAAAATAACAGGGACGTTAGATAAAGCAAGGAGATTAGCCGATGAGTGAGAGTCAGATCGTCGCGAGACCTTCATCCCTTTAATCATTATGGAGCGGCGTCATCATCCTCAACTCAACAGTTTTATTCTAAGTAGCAAAGGTTTTTAAGCTGATGCCCCTAAAAGGGCTGGCTATGATGTCACCGCTAGTGGCTGAGATAGTGATGTATGGGACCCTCACTGAGCCGTAAGGTGGATTCCTTGAGGAAGGGAACTCTTGTCAAGGTGTTGGCAGCCGTCCTCTTTGAAGTAGTGGAACATAGAGTGTCCATTGAGGTTGCCTTTAAGAGGGCATGTAAAGGGAGATGTGCTAAATCATTGGAGGAGCGGGAAGGCCTTTACGAAATGGCTAGGAAGCTCGTGTCTGATTATATTAAGATTATATGCGCTACAGGACTGAAAAGACCTTATAGCAGGATAGTCCGATCCTGGTTAAAGGGGGTTGAAGAAAGCCACTTGCCTGAGTGGTGCCGTCTCTCCTACCCTAAGTGGTTTTACTTTAAGCTTCTTAATCTACTTGGAGATGTTGAGACTAGAGAACTCCTTAAGGCGATGAATGAGAGGATTTACTGGCTCAGAATAAACACCTTAAAGAGCTCCCCCGAGGAAGTCCTTAAAGAGCTTGACGAGGAAGGGGTAGATTACGTAGTCGATAGAGACATATATTACATGGTGAGAGTTAAAAACTCCCCTAAGCCCGTGAGGTTATTGAAACCTGTAAAGGAATTTAAGGCGATCCCTCAGGATAAAGCCTCAGCTGCTGTAATTGAGGCTCTAAAGCCCGAGAAAGGAGATACCATTATAGACATGTCATTTGCACCGGGCATGAAAACTTCACTCATAGAAATGATCACTGAAAATGGAGCCAAAGTCGTAGCTGTAGACCTTAGCTATCGAAGGGCAATAATGGGTCATTACCTTCTAAGAAGATTAGGTGTAGATATGAGTAAGGTGTGGATAATCTCAGCTGACGCAGCCGACCTACTCTTCAGATCCAAGTTTGACAAGGTGCTCCTTGACGCCCCATGTAGCAATAGCGGGGCAATAGGTAAGGATCCGGGGCTTAAGACAACTATAACCGAGGGGAAAATCAGCCGCTACTCTTCTATACAAAAGCGACTGTTAGAAAAGGCTCTTTCACTAGGAGATGAAGTTGTGTATTCTACATGCTCACTAATGCCGGAAGAAGGGGAACTTGTGTTGGAGTCTTTTGTGAGGAACGTTGATCTCATTAGGGCAATTCCATGGGCCTCCAACGGCTATGAAATAGTTGATTTCAATGAAGACGTTATGAGGCTCTTCCCTCATCGGCATTTAACCGAGGGGTTCTTCATTGCTAAACTGAGATCATGATAAGCAATCTCCTGTCCTTCTGGAAGTTGGAAGCTATGTGAATGGGCTGTAGAGTAATACTCATATTTATAGCTTTCAGTGGTTAATTAATGAAGGGATA
Source organism: Desulfurococcales archaeon (assembly GCA_015523295.1). Lineage (GTDB taxonomy): Archaea > Thermoproteota > Thermoprotei_A > Sulfolobales > NBVN01 > S013-73. The sequence continues at coordinate 22,502 of WAKQ01000011.1, forward strand.
ACCTTGTCGGGTACTACTGTTTTAGTTCAGAGACATAAAAACTTACCACGAAAATATAGGGTCATAGTGTCGAAGCTAGGTTTAGATGGTCATGATAGAGGTGCTAAAGTTGTTGCGAGGGCTCTAAGAGATGCGGGTTTTGAGGTTATTTACTTGGGTGTGCATCAAGCTCCTGAAGACGTGGTTGAGGCTGCCATCGAGGAAGACGTGGATGTTATAGGCGTTTCCATTCTCTCAGGCTCACACCTCGAGTTAGTCACTGACCTAATTAGAATTATGAAGGAAAAAGGTATGAATACCCCGGTTATTGTCGGTGGGATTATCCCCGATGATGATGCAAAGGAGTTGAAGAAGAGGGGGGTCTTTGAAGTGCTGGGGCCTGGAGCTTCCTTAAAGGAAGTAGTAGAAGCCTATAGAAAGGCTGCAGAGGCGAGGCGGCAATGAAGATTAATCATATAGGCGTTGCAGTAGCTAATCTAGAGGACGCTCTTAAGTTCTATAAAGACGTACTTGGCCTTGAACTTATCGGTAAGGAGGAGGTCCCCGAGGAAAGGGTTAAGGTGGCGATGCTTAGAGCAGGCCCTGCGAGGATCGAGTTGCTGGAAGCTCTTGACAGCGAGTCACCGATTGCCAAGTTTATTGCTAAGAGGGGTGAGGGGATTCACCACATAGCCCTTGAAGTTGATGATATTGATGAAGTTAATGAACGACTTAGAGGCATGGGCGTCCAACTTGTTTATGATAAGCCTAGAATAGTGAGTAACGGCTCGAGGAAAGTGCAATTCATACATCCCAAGTCTGCCCGCGGCGTCCTCATAGAATTGGTGGAGGAGTTAAGGAATGAGTGACTTGGAAAAGATTAAGTTGAGGATGAAGGAGTGGGAAGAAGAGGTTCTCAAGCCTGTGTTGAAAAAGTTTCCTGAGATCAAGGAGGAGTTCCTTACAGAGGAAGGACTTAAGGTGGACAGAGTTTACACGCCTTTGCATACTGAAGGACGAGGTTGGGATTATCTCAATAGCCTAGGATTTCCTGGTGAATATCCTTTCACTAGAGGGCCTTACCCCACCATGTACCGTGGTAAACCATGGACCATAAGACAGTATGCCGGGTATGGATCTGCTGAAGACACTAATACGAGATATAAGTACCTCCTCAGCATAGGCCAGACAGGGCTGAGTATGGCTTTTGATTTACCTACGCAGTTGGGGCTTGACCCAGACCATAAGCTTGCCTGGTATGAGGTAGGGAAGGTTGGCGTTTCTATGCCCTCAGTGAGAGAAATGGAGATAGTCTTTCAAGGCATACCCATGGATAAAATCTCCACCTCAATGACTATCAACGCTACAGCCATTGAAGTCCTCTCAATGTATGTAGCAGTAGCTGAATCTAGAGGCATTGATAAAGCGATCTTAAGGGGGACTGTTCAGAATGATATACTGAAAGAGTATATAGCAAGAAATAATTATATATACCCTCCTGCCCCCTCAATGAGGTATGCTACCGACTTGATCATTTACGCTGCCAAGAACATGCCTAAATGGAACTCCATCAGCATCTCTGGTTATCACTTCGAGGAGGCAGGCGCTACACCAGCCATGGAAATAGGCTTCACATTGGCTGACGCCATAGAATACGTTAAGCATGTTCTGGATCGTAAGATCGTTAATGTAGATTCATTCGCTAGGCGTCTCTCATTCTTCTTCGCGGCTAGGACTAACATACTGGAGCAGATAGCGAAGTTTAGGGCAGCTAGAAGGATGTGGGCCAAAATAATGAAAGAGAGGTTCAACGCCAAGGACCCCAGATCTATGATGCTAAGATTCCATACCCAGACAGCAGGGGTTCTGCTGACAGCTCAACAGCCCCTGGTAAATCTGATAAGGACGACACTCCAAGCACTTGCAGCAGTATTAGGAGGGACGCAATCCCTGCACGTAAATTCATATGATGAGGCCTTATCGCTACCCACGGAGGAATCCGTTAAGCTTTCAGTAAGGGTTCAGCAGGTGCTCCTCTACGAATCCGGCATAATAGACACCATAGATCCCTTAGGAGGTGCGTATTACATTGAGTGGCTTACAGACATGATCGAGGATAGAGCTTGGAAAATCATTGATGAAATAGACAGAATGGGCGGCATGATTAAAGCGATAGAGAATGGTTATCCCCAAAGGGAAATAGCCCGCGCTGCTTATGAATGGCAAGTAAAAGTTGATAGGGGGGAGATACCTATAATAGGTGTAAATAAGTTCGTTGAGGAAGGCGAGCAGACCAAGGTAAAGATACTTAAAGTAGATCCGAAAGTCCGCGAAAGAGTTATCTCCCGTCTTAACGCCTTGAAGGCTGAGAGAGATTACCATAGGGTTAGAAGCCTTTTAGAGAGGGTGAAGAAAGCTGCTGAAAAAGAAGATGAAAACATCTTCCCCTATATCCTAGACGCTATAAAGGGTAAGGTAACCTTAGGAGAGATTTCTGCTGCACTGAGAGAGGTTTGGGGTGAGTGGAGGGCACCAGAGGTCTACTGAACGCTCCTGGTTGTCTTCTTTGTATTCAGGGCTATGAATATGGCAATCCCGCTGCTTTCATCCCTGAGCATATCAACTATCTCTCTCTTAATATCTGCTGCAGCCTTATCAGCATTGATCATTGCTGTATTTGACGACTGATAAGCAGATTTCCTCACAATTATCTTTCTATCATCAGAGTAACTCAGGTGCTCTCCCCCTTTGCCTTTAATGAAATCCACCGCCCCATCAACTATTAACGCTATTATGATGATTGTCTCATTATTGCGGGCAAACTCTTTAAAACATTCACTGAAGTCTTTAAGGGCTTTATCAGCTAATACACCTACGATGCAATCCCCTCTAATGGTAAGGTAGGGCTCTTTCGTTATCTCAAGGGTTGATCTATGTGTAGCCCTTACATTTTTATGGCCTTTAAACCTTACAACTTCTATCGCGTATATATCGCCGCAAATGCTGCCATCGTAGACCGCCAAGATATTACCCTCTTTAGCAAGTTGTTTTCAGATAATTATGAGTTATACCGAGCTAAGAATAAGGCTAGTTAATGAGTTGGTGAGGGAGGGTATTCTTAGAACTCCAGAGATTATTGATGCGTTTAGGAAGGTGCCTAGGGAATTATTCGTTGACGAGAGTTATAGGGATCTAGCGTATGTTGACTCACCGCTCCCAATAGGTTTCGGTCAAACTATAAGCGCTCCTCACATGATAGCTTTAATGATGGAAGAGCTGAGGCCGGCGAGAGGAGATAAAGTCCTTGAAGTGGGGACTGGAAGTGGATATCAAACGGCTTTGCTTGCGGAGGTGGTGAAACCTGAGGGCCATGTCTATAGCATTGAAATAATCCCAGAGCTCGCGGAGCGGGCACAAAGAAGGATAGCAGAGGCCGGTTACTCAAATTATGTAACTATAAGTGTAGGTGACGGAAGCAAAGGCTTAAGCGCTCATGCTCCATACAACAAGATTATTGTCTCTGCAGCCTCGCCAAGGATACCTGAACCTCTAATTCAGCAGCTTGAACCCGGGGGGAGAATGGTTATACCTGTAGGCCCTCCTCACATGCAAGTATTGAAAGTTGTAATTAAGGAAGAAGATGGGATGGTAAGGGTAAGGGATTCTGTAGCATGTGTCTTCGTGCCTTTAAGGGGCAAGTATGGATGGCGGGTTTAAAGCTTTTAATACTTGTTGCTTTAACCTAAAGCAGGTGGTCGGATGCCTGAGTTCAAGCTAGTAGTGAGTGACCCAGAGGCCGGTAATGCTAAGCCTATACCAGTCATTGTTGAGGGGAGCGATGAGCTGGAGTATGGCGAGGAACATAAGGAAGGGAGGAAAACGATCGAAGTTAAAGTTAATGGGAGGACACTTGAACTGATTAAGGCTCCCTACGGTTTTGCAACGCTTAGATTATTTAAGGAGGGAGCCGAGAATCAGAAAATCAACGTGACGGTCAAAGTGGTGAAGGATGATAACGTCCCTGAGCTCGTCGTGCAGGCACCTGTAGCTTTTCTAGAGGATAAAATCGGTCAAGATAAAGCATTTGGTGAAATAGTAAGGGCTAAGGCCTTTCAAATCACTGTATCTGGTAATAAGGCCTCGCTCTTCCTAGATAAGAAGATAGGCGACGTCGTGGATGCATCGCCTTTAGGCTTTTCAGGGAGGAAATTACTCATCACCGGAGGCTCTGATAACACGGGGTTCCCCATGTTGAAGACCTTGCCGGGAGGGGGGAAGAAGAAACTGCTTCTATCCTCACCGCCGGGCTTCCACCCTAGGGTGAAGGGTGAGAGGAGGAGGAAATTCGTAAGAGGGAACATGATAACAGATGAAATAGTGCAGATAAATACGAAACTAATCATTCAGGAGTGATTAATGCCCCTTCTACCTTTAAACAGCCATTTATTTTAGATTATGAGAATGTCAGCCTCTATGAGGGGCTCTTTAACTCCATCACACTCTATCTTATCATATACCTTAACGACCTTGACTTTTGCCTTACTTGGGAGTAACTCAGGTGAGCACTTCTTACGATTATTGCAGGAGGGGCTGCACTTAGGCTTCACATAGTTAAAGGTCAGTCCTTCAACAGCATATTTCTTCGGTATGGCGGCCCTTACAGGTATCTCTTCGACTTCAACGGTAACTACCCATCCGTTTATGGGACAGGGATTCCGTATGCCTAATACCTTAGTAACTCGGTACACGTGTCCTTTCTTCAACTTATCGATACACACTTTTCTGAATCTGCAGGTTTCACATTCCTTTCCCCCACCTCTATGAAGGAATGTGTAGCCCTCTCTCGCAGCTATATAGCTGACAAGGGTTATTATCCCCATGCCTCATCATGATTTCATCTGTTCCAACCTTAAAATGCAGTAATTACTTTAAGGTCTAACCGTGGAGGGTTTCAGGGGATAACCCCAGTATGCCTTGCAAGTCTTTCAGCTGCCTCACGGGTAAGCCCTGACTCTCCCAGAATCGTGTACCTTTCAGGACGTATTTTATGGGCTATTGTTAACGCCTCAACAATGGCGTCGTCTGAAACGCCCAGTTCCTTAGCTGTTGTGGGGAGTCCCATAACCTGTAATCTCCTTCTGAGTTTCCGCCAGTCCTTACCATGAAGGTACGACATCATTATAGACCCTAAAGCGACTTCCTCACCGTGTAAGGCAGGGTAATTCGCGATCATGTCCAAAGCATGGCTGAAGAGATGCTCGGAACCGCTTGCTGGCCTGGTAGAGCCGGCTATGCACATCGCGACAGATGCGCTTACGAGGCCCTCCATAACGACCCGGCTAGCTTCCGGGCTCCCCCCAGCTATTAGATTGCTTGCCGACATCACATGCTTTGCTGAGAGGAGCGAGAGGGATGCAGCGTAGGCCCCATAATATTCACCCTTAAGTCTATGGGCTAATCTCCAGTCCAGAACAGCAGTGAATTTGCCTACTAGGTCGCCGGCTCCAGCCCTCAGCAAGCGGAGAGGCGCTTTAGATATCACGGTTAGATCAGCGACTATCGCTATCGGGGGTTGAGCTTTTACCGATGTGACCCGTCCTGTCCCCCTCAAGGACACGAAGGGTGAGGCTATTCCGTCGTGTGATGCCGCAGTGGGTGCACTAATGAAAGGGATTTTCAGTTCATATGAAACGTATTTCGCAGCATCTATGGATTTCCCTCCCCCAACACCGACCACTATGTCAGCATGGGTAGCTCCCACTTCCTCAACAACTTCTTTAACGTCATCTATTTGGGAAGACCTGACTACGCTCACCTCGTAGTCAAGGTCTCCACTCCAGTAAGAGCTCAGCATCTTTGAAACTATCGCTTCCTTGACGTGGGGGCCGGTGACTATATGCACCTTCCTGAAGCTGCCTAAGCTAGTAATGATTTCAGGCAATTTCTCCAAGAGACTCGAACCTATCACCACCTTCTTAGGCAGTTCTATGATGTGAGGATCCTTGTTCAAAGCGTTTCCTCCACTTGATACATCCATAACCTTTATTTTAGTACTTAAGCCTTTTACTCCTGAACTCAATTTTAGTGTAGTGATGAGATATGGAGAGAGCTAGGGTTATCCATGGCACCACCACTGTAGGTTTGAAGACTAAAGAGGCGGTCATCCTTGCTGCAGATAAGAGAGCTAGTCAAGGCTACTTCGTAGCTCACAAGAAAGTTAAGAAAATAGTTAAGATAGATGATCATATCGCACTCACTACGGCGGGACTTGTAGCTGATGCGCAAATGCTTGCATCTCACCTCAGTATAATGGCAAGGAAGCATAAACTAGAGTACGGTGTTCCGATCAGTGTGAGGTCCCTAGCCTCATATCTTGCACTCATCCTAAACGCTAACAAATACTTCCCATATGAGGTGCAGCTCCTTCTAGGGGGCTATGATGATGAACCCAGGCTTTTCGCCTTCACTTGGTTCGGAGACTTCTTTGAGGAAAACTATACGGTGACCGGCTCAGGTAGCCCTGTAGCAGCTGGGGTGCTTGAAGAAGGGTACAGCGAGTCCCTAACCACTGACGAAGCAGTAAAACTTGCGGTTGCTGCTGTGAGGTCAGCTATAAAAAGGGATGTTTTCACAGGTGAGGCAATCGACGTGGCTATTATCTCTAAAGAGGGAGTCAGAATGCTCTCATTCCCTAAAGAGTAAGGGGTAGTTTAAGGTATGGGGTTTACAGACCAAGTAAGGAGGAGAATAGTTGAGGAGATCTATAAGAACATTCCTAGAGACGCTCAAGTAGTCAATGTCGAGTTCGAAGGACCTGAAATAGCCGTGTACGTTGCCAATGTCGAGTTCATTATGAAACATGAGGACATTGTTAAGTCTATAGCTAGAAGCATCAGAAAAAGAATAGTTGTTAGGGTTCATGAGTCCGCTAGATTGCAGGAACGGGAAGCATTGAAGAAGATTGTCAAGTTAGTCTCTCAAGTGTCGAAAATTAGTGAGGATAACGTAACCTTCGACAAAGTTCTTGGAGAGGTGGTCATCAGGGTTCCAGACCCCAGGATATTCTTCCAGAATGGCAAGGAGCTTTTCAACAAGATTTTCTCTGAGACTGGATGGAGGCCTCGGCCTGTGAGAGAGCCTCCCTTAAAATCTAAGATCCTTGAATCCGCATTAAGGTTCTTGGTAGCTGAGGCTGATTACCGCAGGAAGGTCCTAAGGGCAGTAGGGGAGAGAATTCATCGTGAACCCATATTTAAGGATACATACTTGAGGATTACCGCTCTAGGAGGCTTCCAGGAGGTCGGTAGGTCAGCCATCCTTGTCGAGACTGCCGAATCTAAAATACTTATGGACTTCGGGTATAATCCTTCTGCACCCCTCCTAAAGCAGACAATGCCTAGAATCGATGCGCTCGGGATAAAGCCGGAGGAGATAGATGCGGTTGTCTTAACACATGCACACCTGGATCATTGTGGTCTTATCCCGTTTCTATATAAGTACGGTTATGAAGGCCCTGTATACGCTACCCAGGCCACGCGTGACTTAATGGTTCTGCTGCAGCTAGATCTTCTGGATATATCTAAGCGGGAGGGGAAGCCCCTACCCTATGATGTGAAGGATGTCCATAAGGCATTACTTCATACAATTCCTCTAAGATACGGGGAGGTAACCGATATAGCCCCTGATGTCAGGCTGACATTATATGAGGCTGGTCACGTGCTGGGTTCTGCCATGGTTCACTTACATGTAGGGCAAGGTCTTCACAATATTGTCTACACGGGGGACTTTAAGTTCGGTAAGACGCGCCTCCTGAGAAAGGCAAATACCCAGTTCCCAAGGGTCGACACCCTCATAATGGAGTCGACATATGGTGGGGTTGTCCAGCCTAATAGAGCTGAGGCTGAGGCAAAATTCATAGATATAATTAAGAGAACGGTTGAGAGGAAGGGTAAAGTACTCATCCCTGCATTGGCAGTTGGAAGAGCGCAGGAGGTCATGGTTATCATAGCTTTAGCCATGCAGTCAGGTCAGTTGCCTGAAATACCGGTATATATTGAAGGAATGATTAATGAGGTCACAGCTATTCACACGGCGTATCCTGAGCTTCTATCTCGTGATATAAGGGAGAAGGTGTACTCCGGGCCTAGCGAGAACCCATTTACTTACAAGGCATTTAAGGTAATGGAAGGTAAGACCGCTAGATCTGAGATAGTTGAGTCTGAGGAGCCATGCATAATTATAGCCACGTCGGGAATGCTTACAGGCGGTCCTGCAGTCGAGTACTTCAGGCTGATGGCACCAGACCCTAAAAACTCCCTCATCTTCGTCAATTATCAGGTTGAGGGGACATTAGGACGTAAGGTAAGAGACGGCTTGAAAAACGTCAACGTGGTTGTAGGCGATAAGCTTGAGACAGTCTCAATAAACATGGAGGTTTACTCAGTAGAAGGATTTTCAGGTCATTCAGATCATAAGCAGCTCCTAGCATATCTTGCCTACATAAACCCAAAACCTAAGAGAGTGATTTTGAACCATGGTGAGCCCCAAGCCATAAAAGCCCTAGCATCCTCAATCCTTAACAAAAAATTCAAAAGCAAGGTATTCCCGCAAGGACTGGAGCTCTATACTCCAAGGGTACTCGACGCCCTTGCTCTTGTGAACTAAGCTCTACGAAGGAAGCAGGCTTTCATACCCTAAACCCTTACGAATTAAAAAGAACTGCATAATATCCGTTAACTTGAACCTTATCCGTATTTCATTAGATGTGAACTAGACTCCATCCTCCAGTTTAAGCTGTTGCCCCAGCTATAGAGAGAAGGCAAGGTGAGGTACCACGATCTCGCGATTAAGAGGATAAGAAGCGGATTGCACGTTTACGAACAAGTGAAATTGACGGCAGGTTGGTGGTAAAGTACATGGACTCGCTGGAAGACATAGCTAAGTGTTGCCCAGTCCAATATTATGGAAGGGTTGGATGGTGGACCGGCCGGGATTTGAACCCGGGACCTCTCGGATGCCAACCGAGCGCTCTTCCGAGCTGAGCTACCGGCCCGAAATCCTTAACCTAAACTTACTTATAACTATTACCTATTTCTTTATGTGTTTCTTCATTTCTTCCGCTGCTTAAGGAAATTTATCATTATGTTCCAGATTTTGTCTCCCGCATAATGAAGGGTCTTGACGGCCTTTCCTTTTTTGTTTACCTTTATCTCGCTGGAATTCAGCAAGGCTTTGCCTACTGCAAGAACGGCGTTCCTCCCTATATTCCATACAGCAACTATCTCTCCTCTGCTAAAATCGCTCAGCTCTTTAATCCCTGGAATCATTACGTCAGCACCGTTCAGAATATGAGGTACTGCCCCCTCATCCACTATTACATAGGGGAATGCGTCTATGCCGAATTTCTTCACTAAAAGGATTGTGGGCAGTAGTTCGCTCATATACTTATCCGTTATGAATGATGGATCGTTGTCCAGCACCAAGATTTTCAGTTCGTCTTCCTCAATTATGTATGCCTTCTTAATATCGTTCAGATATCCGCAAAGGGCAGGAAATTTTCTACATGCTCTGCCCCTTATCTCTGAGACCTCCTTTTTCCGAAGAGGGTAGAACCTCATCCTCCAACCTCGATTTAAATGTTAGTGAGTATCATACCTCATTATATTGGGGAACGCATAGCTTATAAAATGGTAACCCTCCTTTCTTTAGGGAATAAATGTGAGTGATGCAGCTCAAAGGTTACTTAGTGAAAACTTGGGTGGATCGGTGCTTGTAAGATTAAGGGGTGGTAGGGTTTTAAGAGGGATTTTACGTAGCTTTGACCAGCATCTTAACATAGTGCTGGATGATGCGGAGGAAGTCCTCTCTGAGGGTAGTAAGAAGCTGGGTATGGTCATAATAAGAGGGGAGAATGTGGTGTTTATCTCTCCAGCATAATATGTGTGGGGTAAGTGAGGATGAAGGGAACGCCCTCAATGGGTAAGAGGAACAGGAATAAAACTCATATAAGATGCAGGAGATGTGGCAGGCATTCCTTCAATGTCGCTAAAGGGTATTGCGTTGCCTGTGGGTTTGGCAGGTCGAAGAGAATCAGGAGGTATTCGTGGGCGGCTAAAAAAGTTAATAGGGTTAGGGTAAAGTAGTTGCTATGTTAAATGCCTAGAGTGAATCCTGTTGATTCCTTGCACGTATCTGAAGGATAGGTTAAAGGTGTCTTAAGGTGGGGTTAAAGAAAATCGTGCTAGACGTGTTGAAGCCTTTGAAAGGGCATTCGATACCTACATTTGCTGAGGCGATCTCAGACGTGGAAGGGGTTAGAAGAGTTAGCGTAATAGTTAATGAGATCGATGTTGAAACTGTTACGCTGACCGTCACTGTTGAAGGCCCACATATTAATTATGCAGAGCTCAGGAACACTATTGAGAGATTGGGTGCGGTCATTCACAGCGTAGATCAGGTGATTGTCGAGTCAGAAGAGGAGGAAGAAGAGTAAAGGATGATACTGCTCCAAATAATACTGGCTCTGTTTATTTCACGTGTAATAGCCTTACTACTGAATAAAGCATATGTGCCGGGTATAACCTCATATATTTTAACGGGAATAATTTTAGGTCCCTATGTTCTCGGATTAATAACTGACGTGAGTCCAGATGTACTAGTTAATTTTTCAATCATCTTACTTTTCTTTTACTCAGGACTCAACGTCGATTTTAAAGGGTTAGGCGGGTATCTCAAAGAAGCCCTCATAACTACTTTAAGCAGCGCAGGCATCACTTTAGCAATTACATTAGGAGTAATGATGTATCTTAACTACCCGCTGATATCATCCCTCGTTATAGGAGTTTCCATAGCTAATACCGCTACCGAGGTTGTTGTAGTGATGTTAAAGTATATTAGCGGTATTAGCGACGAGTTCCGCCGTGTGCTCATAATGTCCTCATTTTTAGATGATCTTATCGCCGTAGGGTTTATTGGTGTGTTAAGGGGGGCAATTCTCGGCAATTACCTTTCCGTGGTCTCCGAGATCGGTGAGTTAATCATTTTTCTCACAGCAGCCACGGGTTTAATGTACCTTATCACGAAAAAGCTCAGTAGATTGATATACCCCCTCATCATCAACTGGGACTACCTCCTCATACTTTCGTCAGCGATACTCTTCGGAACCGTATATTTTGCAATGATCGTGGGTGTAGGAGAGATATACGGTGCCTACATTGCAGGACTTGCGGTAAGCATGCTGAGGTTGGTGAAGGATCCCACCCTAGTTTATAATGTGAGGGTTGAGGAACTAGTCAGTAGGATGACTACAGTCTTAGAATTCTTCATCGTGCCTGTTTTCTTCATTTTCATAGGCGCTAAAACTGACGTCTTCACAATGTTCTCTAACGTAACGGCTTTAGTTCTCACATTGGCTTTAGTTGGAAAGTTCTTGGGGGCAGGCCTGCCCTGGTTTGTCAAGAAGGAATATAGCTACGGCTCGCTCATGGGAGTGGCAATGAATGTCAGAGGATCTCTTGAACCGGCGGTGGTGCTTGTAGCGCTTGAGAGAGGACTGATTACCACAAGCATGTTCACCGCAGTGGTCTCTGTATCTCTTATAACTTCAGCTGCAGTGCCCATAGTTCTTAAGGTATTAACAAGGTATGTAGAAGCTTGAAAACAGTAAGTAGGTTATCCCTTAAATTCAACCTACATAACATTTGAAACAGGTGGAGATGCTTATGTCTGATGAACGTGACTTGGTATTCGACACATTAGAGAGGATGTCCTCGGATATTTTTATTGATAGAGACGTTTTAAGGCCGGACTACGTGCCTGAGGTATTACCGCATAGAGAGGGTGAGATTAAGAGGTTAACGGAGGTATTGGCCCCTATCTTAAGGAGGGAAAGGCCGAGCAATATATTCATATACGGCTTAACAGGGACTGGGAAGACTGCCGTAGTGCGTTACGTGTTAAGGAGATTTGAAGATTACGCTAGGAGAAAGAGGTTGAGCCATATAGCCGTGGCCTACCTGAACTGCAGGCATGAGGATACTACTTACAGGGTGTTAACGGAGCTGGCAAGGAGTTTGGGCGAGAGGCTACCCTTCACCGGTCTTTCAACGGCTGAGGTTTTTAAGAGGTTCAAGGAGGCGTTAGACGCTACTGGTAAGTCCTTAATAGCTGTTTTAGATGAGATTGACTTCCTAGTTAAGAAGAGGGGGGATGAGCTTCTCTACCGTTTAACAAGGGTTAATTCAGAGCTTAGCAAAGGTAAAGTGTCCCTGATAGGTATAACCAATGATGTCAGGTTTATGGAGGTGCTCGACCCAAGAGTTAAGTCAAGTCTAGGAGAGATCGAGATCGTGTTCTCCCCATATGATGCTGACCAGCTGAGGGATATCCTCAGAGAGCGGGCTGTTAAGGCATTTAAGAATGGGGTATTGGAGGAGGGTGTAATAGATTATTGTGCCTCAATTGCTGCAAGGGAACACGGCGACGCTAGAAGGGCACTCGATTTGTTGCGTGTTGCAGGCGAGATAGCTGAGAGGGAGGGCAGGAGGACCGTATCTGTAGAGGATGTAAGGAGAGCTAGGGAGGAGATAGAAAGAGACATGATAGTGGATGTGTCAAAGACGTTGCCTTTTCACGGGAAGCTAGTTCTCTTGGTGGTGGCCCTTGCAGGGGGTCGCTTCGACAGCACAGGAGATCTTTACATTAAGTATAGAGAACTCGCTAAGGGTTTGGGTGTTGAACCTGTCACGCAACGTAGAGTTTCAGATATAATAAGTGAGCTGGACATGCTAGGGATAGTGACCACTAAGATCATCAATAGAGGGAGGTACGGCAAGACACGTGAAGTGATTTTAAACGCAGAACCTAATGCCCTGATAAAGGCGTTCAAAGATGACCCGAGGATCTCTTGGATATTTGGCAACTCTCGGTATAGATGACGGTTACTTCCCGCTGAAATATAAAGAAACAAAAGGGAAGACGCTTCTAGTGGGTGTCCTATGCCTTAGTACATTACCTAAGGGCCTTGCAGTCACTGAAGTTACTGTAGATGGGGACGATGGAACAGAAAAAGCTGCTTATATCGTTCACGAGATCTTGAGAAAATATCCCAATGCCGGGTTAGACGCGTTATTCTTAGATGGAGTAACTGTTGCTGGGTTCAACATCATCGATCCTTCAAGAATTCATGAACTTCTAGGGCTTCCCGTGATCACCGTGTTCAAACACCCCCTTAACCTAGAAAAGGTTAGGATGGCCTTACAAACACACTTCCCTGAAGGGGGATGGAGGTATGAGGTGATCAGGGAGGCTTACTCATCAGGTAGGGAGGTCGTGACCAAATGGAGGAGGCTCATCATTTCTTGCAAGGGTATCGGATGTTATGAAGCGGGGAGTCTTATCTCTGAATTGCAGGTGCAGGGGCCGCTTCCAGAACCTTTAAGGCTTGCAGATCTTGTGGCTTCAGGACTTACGAAGGAGAGCTGTTTACTAGATTTGTTAAACAGTGAAGGTAGTTACTCCTCCTCGCAATCACATATGCAGCCAACGTCTTCGCAGACTTCCTCCTCACCTTCAAGACATTGAGCCGCAAGTTGCTCTGCTTCATCTCTATCTGAAGCCTCAACCTTGAGATCACATTTACACCTGCAAGCAAACTCAGCCATTAAACCCCACCAAAGAAAATATTGTGCTAGGTCACTAATTAAAAGTTGAGAGCTTAATTCTATGTGATTTTGAGAATTAAGTAAACCTCTTAAGATATAACCTTTTTTCTTCTCATTAGTTGTAGCTAGCTCTTCTATATCTCTTCCCCCGCATAGACCTTAGCGAAACTGAGTTTTCTTGCCTTATCCCAGATCATCATTATGTAAAGATATTTCTTTCCACTATTCATCACATTCTATAGAGCATGAACCTCTGCCCCATGCTCTTGCCCCAGACATAAGGGAATAGGTAATCCTTTTTGCGAGCGCAAACCAAATCCCTATGAAGATATTTGAGGTACATCAATACCTTAATCTATTGCTCTAGGTTAGAAGTTGTTTTTTGGTGCGGGGGGTGGGATTCGAACCCACGCAGGCCTACGCCATCGGGGCCTCAGCCCGACCCCTTTGACCTTGCTCGGGCACCCCCGCTCCAATGACTTGATGGACTCGGAGGCTTAAAACCGTTTCTAGATTGATTCTTTTTTATAGGTTTCTTTGATAGTGTTTGATGGTGTGTAGGTTTTGCTGGTTGAGCCTCCAACAAGTGCAGAGATAGGGATTATAGGTGGCAGTGGCCTCTACGATCCTTCAATGGTTGAAGATGTTAAGGAGTATAAATTATTCACGCCTTGGGGTAACCCGTCAGATAACATAATGGTGGGATGGCTAGGTGGCAGGAGGGTCGCTTTCCTTCCACGGCATGGGAGGAAACATAAATATCCTCCACATAAAGTAAATTATCATGCGAACATATGGGCATTGAAATCCATAGGAGTTAGGTGGATTATCGCTGTAAGTGCTGTTGGCTCCTTGAGGGATGACTTCAGGCCAGGTGATATTGTAATACCAGACCAATTTATTGATATGACGAAAAGTAGGAAGTATTCATTCTTTGATGGCCCTGTAGTGGCTCATGTGTCGATGGCTGATCCCTTCTGCCCAGTGTTAAGGAGAATTCTAAAAGACACTGCGGACTTCTTAGACCTTCGCTACCATGATAAGGGAACATATGTGTGCATCGAGGGCCCCCGCTTCTCGACTCGTGCCGAGTCCGTGATATGGAAAAACGTGTTTAAAGCAGATATTGTTGGGATGACTCTCGTTCCAGAGGTTAACCTTGCAAGGGAGGCAGGCATTCACTATGCGACATTAGCTCTAGTAACTGATTACGATGTCTGGGCTGATAAGCCGGTTACCGCTGAAGAGGTCGCTAAGGTCATGTCTCAGAATGTTGAGAAGGCTAAACGCATAATAGAGAACGCCATACCGAAAATTCCAGGGATTCACGAAAAGGTTAACGACGGATGTGAATCCAGCCTCAAAGACGCTTTAGTATAGCCTAGATTGTGGAGATGAGCTATCGTGGAGATTAAAAGTTTCCTTGATAGGATTAACGAGATAAAGGATTATGCAAGAATCATGAATTCCTTTATTGAGAGGGAAGGAGGAAATTCGATCTTCACATATGCAGGGCCCTATATTTCCCCTGCACGTTTTTCCTCACTAGCTTTCACAACCCTCACTGGTCAACCCAGGGAGTGGATCCATCCTCAAGACCTCCTATATTATAGAGCTCCCTACGACGAGCATCAGGAGTCAAGCGTAATCGTTTTCACATCCTGTAATGGTATGAGCACCCTCAACCTTCTAACAGATCAGTTGACCTGGACCGGTCACAGAATGCTGGTATTTGCCGAGTGCAAGCTCCCTCACGAAATTTCTCATAAGCTAAGGGATGAGGAAGTCGTGGAAGTTGGAGGTGGTCCCTGGCTTCTTACGACGCATATGCTATCAGCAATTGCAGCCTCCCTTAGCAAAGAGGCAAATAAAGTGAGGGCAGGGAAAGTGCTTAAGGAGTTAAGCACGCTCCCATCGATAATTGATGACTTGGTGAGGGAATATAATGCTAGGATTAAGGAATTACGTGACTTCCTTTCAAGTGGTCCTACAGTGGTGACGTGGACTCCTACAATGCATGGAGTTTACGAGGCCTTGAAAGGGAAATTAAGAGAGAGGATGTATCTACATCCCTGTTTTTTAGGGGAGGCTGAAGAAGCCTCGAAGGAAATAGGGAGGGTAGCGATATTCTCTACTGATGTTGAGGAATACTCAGTTAAGCCTGTTAAGTCACTATCACTTACTAGTAATGTCAAGGTGTTCGAGTTCAAGATCAGGACGGATCCTATTACAGCCCCAATATATGGGCTTCTCTTAATGAATTATATTGCTTTGTGAGGTGCTCCTATTGAGTCAAAGGAGAAATATATTCGTCATGGGTGCTTCAGGAAAGCTTGGTAGGTATATAGCTCTGCACTTTCTCAAAAGGAATTATGAGGTCATTGCACAGTGTAGAACAAGGTGTGATGAATTAGAGAGAATGTTACAGGGAAGGGGCGTTTACCATCTAATAAAGCATGATTTCCTCTCAGGCGATCTTAATGATTTCATTGAAAGGGTAGGTAGTATCTCCCAGTCATTGGATGCATCTATTCTAGTAGAGCCTGTCTTCCATCAGATGACGGAAAAGAAAGATCTGGAAGAGTGTTGGAAAGTGATTAAGGTGAATCTTGCAATACCCCTAACATTATTGCATCAGCTATATCCGTTAATGAGACCTAAGGGTACCGTAGTCTTTCTTAGTGACCTCCTCCCTGTGGGGGGACTAAATGTTTATCACTCTTTATTCCCTTCCCTTGCACAGCTAGCTTCATCTTCAGGGATTCATGCCTTAGTTAGGGAGGCGCCAAAAGTGTTTAAGGATAGACTGCGTGTCTTCGGTATTGCCCTGGGCTGGATAAATATTGATGATTCTGAAGCGGCTTTAAAGGTGGTGCCAATGCAGAGGGCTGGCCGCCTGGAAGAGCTGATTGAGGTTCTGACCTACCTAGTGGAGAAGGCACCAGATTACATGAGTGGGTCCTTAATCCTTCTTTCAGGTGGGCTGTAAGTCAGCCGCGGGTTCAAAGATCATTGAATCACCCCTTGTAAGCATCATCATCCCCTCACGTTTTTATATTAGGACACCCTAATTAACTTGAATAGTAAGTTAACCTGTGGTGAGCACTACGGAAATTGCTGAAGGTATCGAAATCATTGAGGATCTCCCTGCTGTATATATTAGGGAGTATAAAGCCGCGATCATAGCTGACACTCACTTAGGTTTCGAGGAGGAGATGGCGGAGAAGAACGTATTGATCCCTCCATTTCAGCTGACCCGCATTCTTAACATTATTGAGAGAGTCGTTAATGCTGTAAATCCAGAGCTCTTTATCATTGCAGGGGATTTTAAACACAGGTTCAACACACTTGGTAATGTTGAGAGGAGGGAGATTGCTGAGGTGCTGACTTACCTTCTTCCCAGAGTCGATGAGGTAATCGTTGTGAGAGGTAACCACGACAACTACCTGAGCTACATGCTGAGGCGCTTCCCCTTTAAGCTTGTGGACCATATTAAGTTGGGAAAATACCTAATAGTTCACGGGCATAAGGAGCCACCTCAAGATGTCGGTGATTGGGATACAGTGATCTTCGGTCATGAACATCCAAGTATAACCGTAAGAGATTCCATAGGTACCGTAGGTAAGTATCCGTGCTTCCTAAAAGGAAAGCTTAAAAACAGCAAGACTTTCTTAACTCTTCCAGCTTCAGGCATATATCAGACGGGGTCAAGAGTCTCCCTTAGGAGGGACGATTACCTTTCACCGATACTTAAGGATTTTGCTGTGCTTGAGGAGGTAGTGCCTGTAATAGTCGACGAAGAGGTAGGCACGCTAGAGCTGCCTCCCCTCTCAGCCCTAGCAGATTTAATTTAATGAGAAGGACTCTAGATAATGTTCTCAAAGCCGCTGAGTCCCGTGAGAATGGATTTAGGAATACATCATTTAAAAACCCATCCCTACCGATTTAAAGGGGATTTAAGTGGAAATTAAGCCTGTCACTAAAATCGAGAACATTGTCGCCACGGTAACCCTCGATCAAACTCTTGATCTCAACGCAATTGCAAGATCAGTTCCTAATATAGAATATGATCCTGAAGAATTTCCCGGCCTGATTTTAAGATTAGATAAACCAAGATTAACTGCATTAGTATTTAACTCAGGTAAGATGGTGGTAACGGGTGCGAAGAGCACTGACCAACTAATAAAGGGGTTCAAGAAAATAATCAGGACATTCGTAAGATATGGTATAGTGATTGTGGGCAAGCCTAAGATTCAGATTCAGAATATTGTTGCATCCGCGAACCTGAACGTTGAGGTAGATCTAGAGAAGGCAGCATTCCTTCTCCCTAACACCATGTACGAGCCTGAGCAGTTTCCGGGACTTATTCACCGAAGTGACGATCCTAAGGTCGTCATACTGCTCTTCAGTAGTGGTAAGATGGTTATCACTGGAGCCAAAAGCGAGGAAGACGTCGAACGGGCAGTCATAAACATCTATAAGAAGCTTAAGGAATTGGATTGCATACGGGAAATAAGCTCGGGAAGCGTGTGGTAGACAATATACTGAAATTAAGATTCGTTTTTAACAGCTAGATATTGTAAATGAATTATCATTGGCGTAACATAAAATTTAATGCGTTATCAGTGTGAACTGTGGTCTTCATCCCTTCAAGGTCTAAGGCTGCCCACATCATCATCTGATCATGATCGGGTTTAACAGTATATAAGTCGATACATTGCTTTCAATACCTCTACTTGGGGACGTGCCTCTTTGCATAAGAATATGCAAACCTGTATAGGTTAGCCCTCATAATAACAGCGAAGCTAACAATCACTAAAACAAGCGATATTATGAGCAACCAGATAGAGGAGAGCTTCATACCCAGCAACATTAAAATCATCGCGACACCTATGATAGCCAATGCGGATAGATAAAGGCGTCTATATGCTCTTCTAATCTCTCCAAGCTCTCTTTCTTCAAGGCTTTCATGCAAGGTATGACCTGAAGTGTAAATAGAACAACCTTATTTATGTATTTTCAGAGGTATTACGAGCGTTTTCTGGGGTGCAGTTAGAGTGAAGAAAAAAGCGAAGAAAGCAAGAACAAAGGAAACTTCTGGCAGGAAGCTACGCCTTACTGGCATCTTTCTAGTGGTAGTAGGCATTACTATTTTAGCCATCAGTGCTTTAGGAATACCTGTCTACACTGTGAACCTCACTGAACCACCTCAAATTTCAGAGGAGGGGCATGCTATACTTTCGATATATGTCCCCTATATACATTTCAAAGGATCAGCCAGCTACCTTAAGATGAATGTGAGTAAGGTGGAAATAGGTATTGAGATCAATGGCACCGAATACAAAGAATTGACTGAGGTACCCCTTATATCCAACAAAACTTTAGAGATTGATAAATCAGTGAAGTTTGAGCTAGTGAACCCCAGGCTTGTGAGGATAGGTATTTGGGACAACATAACTAATCAATCTCTCACCTGCTGCGTGCTGGCAGGAATTCCTAAGGAATCAGCTGTTAGGTTCAGTAACTTTCTCTACGATCTCCCGTTGAACGTCTTCATGATATATCATAGGTTGGTTGTTCGTTTCCATCTACCATATAAAGTGTCTGCAAATGTGATTTTAAGGCTAGGAAATACCTCAAGGATGAGAAGCTTAGGCTCGTTCAGTGGTGTGAAAACCTATATAGTTGATGAGGAGTTCACTAATGCACGGCTTGAGTTATACCTTCTTAGAGGACCTATAAAATTAAGGTTTGTTAATCAATCCACTGCAGCATTATTTCTTTCAGATAATCCCCTCTTAACTTATTCTTCGGCAGGCATCCTAATACTTAGTGGAATAACTTTAGCTTTAGCTAGTAAGAGAATATTAAAAATGTTGAAAGGTAGATAAATAATTATCTTCTGCGATGAATAATTTTTAACTACTTTAGGTTATTCTCAGATTATATTACTAGGTTACTGGGCTTTGGTTTTGGGAAGATTTAAAAATCAACATTACAGTTTTTAATATGTGGTGAAATCTGTGAGGAACTTAAGTAAAACATTAGCTATATCACTACTTGTGATCGTTGCCCTCGGGGTGCTCGTGGGCTACGCCATAAGCGCTCCAGTAGCTAAGGCAGAGGAGAAGGGGCCTGCAACGGATCACCTAATATATAAGGCCGTGCCTCTCGACAATGTACCTGAAGCTATAGGGAAGACAATAGATGCGTATATCTTCGGCCTAAGATCATCGCAGATTAAGGCTTTACAGGGCAAAAGCGGTGTTACAATCTATACAGCACCTGCAGGGATCACTGACTTCCTGTTGAACCCTGCACCTGTCTACACAACAACCTTGGATGGCGTCCTTTCGAAGGACCAGGCAGCTGCCAAGCTTGGCGTACCTGCCGCAGCAATAACATATATTGAAGTTAATCAGACAAGCAAGAAGACTTATGTAGAGTTAGGTGCGTATCCAGGCAAAGGCATTAATCCATTCGCCTTCCAGCCAATAAGGTTCGCGATTAACTACCTGATAGACAGAAACTACATTGTGAACAACATATATGGTGGTTATGCGGCAGCAATGTATGCGCCTTACTCCTACTATGACCCAATGTACTCTGTAGTGGCTGACATTGTAGCTAAATATAAGTTCGAGTATTCTCCTGCGCAGGCAAATGAAATAATTTCGAAGGTGCTCACTGCTGTTGGTGCAAAGAACCAGAACGGCATGTGGTACTATGATGGCAAACCCATAACTATTAAGTTCATTATCAGAACAGAGGACGAGAGAAAAGACCTCGGTGATATGCTCGCAACAGCTCTGGATAAGTTAGGGTTCACTGTAAATAGAATGTATATGACATTCGGCGAGGCAATAACTAAGGTTTACTTCACCAATCCTACGGACTTAGAATGGCAGATATATACTGAAGGCTGGGGTAAAGGAGGATTAACTAAGTGGGATCCTTACACCTTAGCACAGTTCACGGCTCCATGGTATGGTTGGATGCCCGGTATACAGCAGCCCGGCTGGTGGCAATACAAGAACGCCACCTTAGATAACTACACTAAGGCTCTGGTATTGGGTAAGTTCAAGAGCAAGGACGAGTTCATTGACCTGACAAGAAAAGCCATGGAAATAGCTCTGCAGGAATCAGTTAGAGTGTGGATAGCTACCACGATGGACGGCTTCCCAGCAGTGTCAGACCTAAAGGGAGTTACAGGTGACCTAGGAGCTGGTTTAAGATCAATATATAACGCTAGAGAATGGTACATTCCAGGTAAGGACACCCTTACCATAGGCCACCTACACATTTGGACCGCTAGGACCGTGTGGAACATATTCGGCGGGTTCTCCGACGTATATAGTGTCGACATAGAGAGGCAGACATATGATCCATTTGACTGGACCAACCCATTCAACGGCGAGCCGATACCCTTCAGGGTAACCTGGACTGTGAAGACGGCTGGGCCAACAGGTAAGATGACAGTACCCACCGACGCGATCATATGGAACGCTACAGAGGACAAATGGGTTAATGTCTCCTCAGGAACTAAAGCTACAAGCGAAGTAATCTTCGACTTAAGCAAGCTTGTAGGCACGAAATGGCATGACAATATAACTATAACATGTGCGGATGTGCTCGCAACCTGGGCTGAGTGGTTCGAAATAACTTACGACCCGCAGAAGTCGCAGATCGAGGGATCAATAGCTTCAACAGCGAAGCCCACACTAGACCTGATTAAAGGCTTGCAGATACTTCCAGGGCATAAACTTGCGGTATATCTGGACTTCTGGCACTTCGACCCCAACTACATAGCTGATATGGCTGTCATGAACGTTGTTAACCCAGCCGGCCTCATACTAGCTCAGGACTACTTAGTGTTCACAAAGCAGACATACGCTTTCAGCGACTCCAGATCTGAGGAGGCTAAGATACCGCAGCTCAGCTTAGTATTACCAGATCATGCAGCAGCAATCGAGGATGTAGTGAAGAACTGGTTAAGCAGCGGTTACTTCCCAGCGAATGTGTTCACTGTAAACGGGAAGTTACTGATGAGCAAATCTGAGTGGACACAGAGACTCAACGCTATTGTTAAGTGGATCGATACCTACCACAATGCTTGGATAAGTGACGGTCCCTATAAGCTAGTGAAGTTCGATAAAGATCAGCAGGTAGCTGAGCTCGAAGCCTTCAGGGATCCGACATATCCGTTCACTCCCGGCACTTGGTACTTCGGCATGCCTAAGCCTGTAAAGATAACCAACGTATTCGTGCCTGTGATATCTCCAGGAGATGCAGCAACAGCAGTGGTCTCGGTAACTGGAGAGCCGCCTATCCATGTGAAGTATATACTGAGGGACCCGATAAAGAACAAGATAATAGCCACTGGAGATGCTGTGCAATCGTCTCCAACCAGCTTCACTATTCAGTTCACTCCAGACATAACTTCCAAATTATCAGAGTACAGTGCCTATGAGTTGACGGTGCTTGCCTTTAGCGACAAGGTAGCAATGCCAGACCAGGTAGTTACCAGCCTTACCACAGGGGCGGCTTTAAGCAAGAAGTTAGGTGAAATATCATCGAGTGTATCAAGCCAGATATCCAATGTGACAAGCCAGATAAATAGCATAACGAGTCAGATAAACAGCATAACAAGCCAGATAGGCACACTATCAGGTCAGCTTCAGAGTGTTGGACAGCTAGCAACACAGATAGGTAAGCTGGCGACCGCCATAGGAACGCTTGGAAACACCATGCAGACATTGCAGAGTACTGAATCCGCACTAGCCTCTAAGGTTGACAGCGTAAATAATGCAGTTCAGAACTTACAGACAACGCAGTCCACCCTATCTACTCAGCTAACTACAGCTACTAAATCCGTGGAGTCCCTGTCGAATGGACTGGCATTAGTCGAGGGCCTACTAGTGTTAACTATTATACTGCAGATAGTTGCAATATATCTAGTGTATAAGAAGAAGTGATCATATTCAAACTAAAACAAAATTATTTTTCATTAGGATCTGCCTAAAACGCTTCTGGCTATTCGTTTTCTGTTTAGCTGTTTTTAATTCATCACTTGAGGGTTGCTCATAAATTCTTTTAAATAATAGATTAGGTATTTTCGATTATTTAGTTGTTGAAACCTCAAACCTTATAAGGAATCCCTACAACTGAGTTTTGGATAAATTCACCATTAGGTGGGTGTCATGGGCTTGGGGACTGTTCTGACTAGAAGGGCTATAGCATTGACATTTGCGTTAATTGTCGTTGTTCTGCTCACGGTATTGATAATAGGGGCGACAGGATATGATGCGACTATCTGGAAAGCCATCATTAACGAGCAAGTAAGGGCTTATCAAGCTACCTTGGTTCAAAAGCAAGCTACTGCCGCACAGGTTCAGCAGCTCGTGGCCCAGTATAGAAATAAGCTCATACACCTCTATGGCCTAGATAAACCATGGTATGTTCGAATGGAACCCCTACTGATTAACACCTTAACGTTTAATCTTGGATTGTCCAATAGCCATGATGTTGCAGATGTAGCAGGGGTTCCTTACCCAGTCCCTGTAGGTACGGCGATCATGTTATGTCTTCCAAGAACCATCATAATGATCACTATTGCACAGCTTATCTGTGCAGTGGTGGCGCTTTACATAGGTCCTTACATAGCGTATAAGAGGGGGACCTTATTTGATAGGGCAATAGTCAGTTATGCAGCACTAACTAACGCTATCCCCGTATGGTGGCTGGGCATGATCTTCATCTATTTCTTCGGATTTATAATGGGGTGGTTTCCAACAGATTATAGGGCAGTGGTTTACTACATAAATCATTTTATGGATGATCCAGTAACCAGCACTCAATATATTCTCTGGTATGCGTCCCTCCCAATAATCACTATAGTGATCGCGTTCCTTGGTTCATGGCTCTATAGTGTGAGAGCAATGGTTTTAAGGGTTGTTAGGGAGGACTATATCAACGCTGCAAGGGCTAAGGGATTGCCAGAAAGCGTTGTTGTGTCAAAACATGTTCTAAGAGCGGCTTCACCCCCCGTAGTCACTAGCGTCATTCTATCACTCGCTGGGTCATTAGGAGGATATATTATTACTGAGTCTATATTTGATTGGCCTGGTATGGGCACCCTCTATTGGGTTGCTATAACATCAGCTGACGTCCCCACGATCCTTGGGTTGACTTATATGTTCACTTTGATCTACATACTAGCTAGGTTCACATTAGAGATTCTTTACATTTACCTCGATCCGAGAGTTAGGTACTCATGAGGTGAAGATCCATGTCAAGTAGGGAAAGTAAATGGAGTTCATGGATGAAGTCGATGATGGAATGGAATAGGGAGCTAATGTCCTACACTAGTGGAAAGGTAGGATTGGCTCTCTTCATATTCTTTATAGTAATGTCTATCTATGCCTTGATGGTGATGCCACCTAATTATAAATATGCTTGGAACGATCCTAAGCACTGGCAGGGCTATCCGCAGCTGGCTCCTCCCTCTTGGGTCAGGATGCTAGGTTATCAGAACGCTGCTCATGAATCTCAAACCTTTACTGCACCGACGTCCGTGATCGTTAGATCTGGATATAAGGTATACACTTTTAGTATGCTATATAACTTAGATGTCAAGGACTATCCCCAAGATATTGTAGTGGCTATTCAAGGGCTTAAGGTCTATAGGATGGGTAATCGCACAATACCTGTGCTTATCCAGGTCGATGTGCGACGTCCTGACGGTAAGGTTCTAGCAGCAGTTAAGTATGTTGAATACTTTAACAATGTTAATGGGACTAAGGCTTACGTCAAACTGCCTTTAACTAGGAGTGCAGATAGAAACTTAATAATTGATGAGGTTGAAAGCAAGATACTCAACACTTCAAATGTGTTGCTGAAGA
Source organism: Desulfurococcales archaeon (assembly GCA_015523295.1). GTDB lineage: Archaea > Thermoproteota > Thermoprotei_A > Sulfolobales > NBVN01 > S013-73. The sequence goes on from WAKQ01000011.1 coordinate 47,043, forward strand.
CCCCTATAGCGGTTTCTTACCTGTTCTCCTCGTTTAAGATACTCAGTAATAATTCCGTATTATTCCAGCCTCTAGAAGGTCCATACGTAATATCACTTAATTTCTACTATCCTGTTAACACACCTTACGTCTCTCCCGTAGATAAGGCTACCTTAACTGTTGTGGGTGACTGTTACGGTCTGATGGGAACTGATAATATAGGCAGAGATCTTGCTCAAGGCCTCCTCTATGGTTTCCCTATAGCACTCGCTATAGGATTCGGCACCGCGCTAGCCTCAACGTTTATAGGGCTTCTGGTCGGTGCTGTGAGCGCATATTACGGAGGATGGGTAGATGAGTCTCTGCAGAGGCTAGTCGACATCATAGGTAATGTTCCATTGCTACCTTTCCTAATTTTACTCGTTGATATAACGCCGGTAGGTGAGAGGCTTCAAATGATAATGTTAGTCCTAGTGATTTTCGGATGGGGTGGGCTAGCAATAGTAATTAGGTCCATGGGACTGAGTATTAAAGAAGAGCCATATATAGATGCAGCAAAAGCAATAGGGTTGAGTAATGCGAAGATTATATTTAAGCACCTCATACCCCAGGTAATGCCATATGTGGTTGCCTCGCTGGTCTTCTCAGTGCCTGGCGCCATACTATCTGAGGCGGGTCTGAGTGTCTTGGGGTTGGAACACGGGTGGCCTACGTGGGGGAGGATACTTGCTGATGCAAGGATGGCAGGAAGATATGATATCTGGTGGTGGATCTTACCACCAGGCTTCCTCCTAGCATTAACCTCCCTCACCTTTGTTCTGTTAGGGATGGCCATAGAAACTATTGTAGAACCTAGGCTAAGAACTCTATAAGGTGTGAAGGATTGACGGAAAATATCAATAAAACATATGAATTTTTTTATCCTGTCCAAAATATGTTCCTAGTTAAGGAGTGTGGGAGGACATGGCCCTGCTAGAAGTCAAGGACTTGAAAACTTACTACTACACCCTCTCAGGAATAGTTAAGGCGGTTGATAACGTCTCCTTCTCGCTGGAGAAGGGGGAGGTTTTAGGAATTGCAGGCGAGTCAGGTTGTGGAAAATCTACTCTCGCGTGGTCACTCCTTAAGCTCGTGCCTCCTCCAGGCAGAATAGCGGGTGGGAAAATATTAGTGAAGGATAATGACCTCACTAAAATGAGTGATGATGAAGTACGAAGCAAGATTAGATGGAAGACTATCAGCATGATTTTCCAAGGAGCCATGAACTCTCTTCACCCGATGTATAATGTAGGAGAGCAACTCGTTGAGGCACTCAGATATCATTCGAGCGGCGAATTCGATGAAGAAGCTGCTCTTAATAAAGCGGCTGAACTCCTTGAGGACGTAGGATTAAGTAAGGACATGTTAAGGAGATATCCTCATGAATTAAGCGGTGGGCAAAAACAACGTGTAGTGATTGCTATGTCCTTAATGGCGGATCCTGAGATAGTCATAGCTGATGAGCCTACTACTGCACTTGACGTCATCGTTCAAGCGCAAATACTTAATCTATTCAAAAAGCTCAGGAAGGAAAAGGATCTTTCAATGATCTTTATAACGCATGACCTTAGCGTGATTGCCGAGGTTTCCGACAAGGTTGCAATAATGTATGCTGGGAAAATCGTTGAGTACGGCACTTCAGAGCAGGTCTTCCTTAACCCCTTACACCCTTACACGCAAGGATTGCTTAAGTCTATTCCGAAAATACGCTCTAAGGAAAAAATAGAGTGGATTCCCGGGGTACCGCCGGGTCTAGCTAACCCACCTCCGGGTTGTAGGTTCCATCCGAGGTGTCCTTACGCTATGGATGTTTGTAGGAGGGAGGAGCCCCCGATGATTGAGGTTGAGCCAGGCCATTACGTGGCCTGCTGGCTACACAGCAAGAGGTGATTTGGTTGGTGAATGGGGAGATAATACTTAAGGCTAAAGGGTTGAAGAAGTATTTCGGGATAAGGAGATCGATAAGTGAGGTTCTCGCTAGGAAGCCACCCAGATATGTGAAAGCGGTTGATGGAATAGACTTCGATATAAGGGTTGGTGAAGTTTTCTGCCTCGTTGGTGAGTCTGGTTGCGGTAAGACTACTACTGGTAGGATGATAGCTAGGCTTCTCCCTCCAACGGAAGGAAGCCTACTATATAAGCCTACTAGAGAGACCTTGAACAAGATACCTCCAGGATATGCGGATAAGGACGGGTATGTAGACCTCTCTAGAAAACTGCCTAAGAAGTTGGATAAGCTATTAAGGCAGGAAATTCAAATAGTTTTCCAAGATCCCTTCGGATCTCTTAACCCAAGAATGACCGTATATAACATCTTGAAGGAACCCTTAATTGTTCATAATATAGGCAGCACAGAAAGTGAAAGAAGGGAAATAATCTATAGAGCGTTGACGGAAGTTAAGCTGACGCCTCCAGAGCAATTCTTTGAAAGATATCCTCACATGCTATCAGGAGGTCAAAGGCAGAGAGTAGCAATAGCAAGAGCTATGATTTTAAGGCCTACCCTAGTAGTAGCTGATGAACCTGTGAGCATGCTTGACGTATCAATAAGGGCGGAAATCCTGCAGTTAATGCTCGATATGCAGAAAGGAAGGAACCTCTCATACGTGTTTATAACGCATGACTTAGCGGTTGCAAATTACTTATGTTCTAGAATAGCCGTAATGTATCTGGGCAAAATAGTTGAGATAGGCCCTACAGACTTAGTGATTAATAATCCAATGCATCCATATACGAAAGCCCTAATAGCTGCAGTGCCAGAACCAGATCCTAAGAACAGGTTTAAGATAAGGGAAGTTCCCATTAAGGGCGAGGTTCCATCAGCAGCGAATATACCTCCGGGTTGTAGGTTCCATCCGAGGTGTCCTTACGCTATGGATGTTTGTAGGAGGGAGGAGCCCCCGATGATTGAGGTTGAGCCAGGCCATTACGTGGCCTGCTGGCTACACAGCAAGCACTAGGACAGCAAGGTAAAGGCAATCTTTTTCCACTGTTTCCTAATCCATAAAAAGAGCAGGTTGAAATTCTAAGGGAGATGATAATATTATGGATAGGCCTGAAGGTAAGACAGGCATAATAGGATGGGGGGTTTATATACCGAGATATAGGTTGAAGGCCTCCGATATAGCCAAGTTATGGGGCTTCGACCCTACCACTCCTTCGTCACTCGGTATTCATGAAAAAGCTGTTGCCGCTGTAGATGAGGATTCGATAACTATGGGATGGTATGCGGCATCCTCCGCCATTAAAAGAGCAGGCATTAAACCAGAGAAAATAGAGGCTGTGTTCGTTGGAAGCGAGTCAAAGCCATACGCTGTTAAACCTTCTGGGACAGTAATAGGTGACGCCTTGGGTGTGTCAAGAAAGCGGCTAACAACGGATCTTGAGTTCGCCTGCAGGGCAGGAAGCGAAGCTGTGAGACTGGTTGTCTCCTTAGTTTCAAGTGGTACGATAGGGTATGGGTTAGCTATAGGCTCCGATACGGCTCAAGCCAATCCGGGAGATGTGCTTGAATTTACTGCATCCTCAGGCGCTGCAGCTTTTGTTATTGGACCTGCCGAGGATGCGGCAGCACGTTTCGAAGCTGTCGTAACCTATGTAACGGATACGCCTGACTTCTGGAGACGTGAAGGATCGAAATATCCTATGCATGGAGAAGGATTCACTGGAGAGCCGGCATACTTTCACCACATCACATCCTCAGTGAACCTCCTGATGGAGGAAACGGGTTTAAGACCTGAAGATTTTGATTACGCGGTCTTCCATCAACCCAATGGGAAATATCCTTTAAGGGTAGCGTCAAAACTAGGGATCCCTAAGGAAAAAGTACTACCGGGTCTAGTAACTCCTTGGATAGGGAACACATATAATGCCTCAGCCCTCATAGGTCTCTCTAAAGTCTTGGAAGAGGCTAAACCAGGGCAGAGAATACTTGTAGCCCCCTTTGGCAGTGGTGCTGGGAGCGATGCAATGAGTTTAATAGTTACCGATAAAGCAAGTGCTAGAGTTAATGAAGCACCAACAGTTGAAGACTTCCTCTCACGGAAGACGTACATTGATTATGCTGAATATGCTAAATCGAGGCACATAATATGGAGGAATTGGGGGTGAAAACATGGGTAAGGTATTCGTTGCAGGAGTTGGGATGACCAAAGTAGGGAGGATCTTCAATAAAGGCTATAAGGAGCTGGCGATGGAGGCAGTAGATAAGGCTCTTAATGATGCAGGCATTGCAGTAAGCGAAGTAGACTACTTAGTGGTCTCATCTGCGTTTTCAGACTCCCTTCTTAATCAGGTAGATATATCTTCAATCCTTGCACAGGAAATGGGAATTGACGTACCTGCTATAAGTGTTAATACTGGTGAGTCATCGGGTGTTGCAGCACTGGAAGCAGCCCTAAACGCTGTAAGAGCTGGCAAATCAAATACGGCATTGATTATAGGTGTTGAGAAACTCAGCGAGTTTCCGTCAGCTAAAATCAATTCCTCATTTTCGCATGTACTAGATTATGAAATTGAAGGTATTCGCGGAATAGCCCCCATTAACTATGCTGCCCTTCTCTTGAAGGAGTATATGAAAAGATATGGGGTTAAGAGAGATGATATTTTCCAATGGGCAATAGAGATGCATAAGAGAGCTGAAAAGAACCCCTATGCGTATCTTAGATTTGCTTTAGACCTGGATAAAGCGAGAAACTCACAGGTTATCTCATCACCTCTCACCTTATATGATGTCGCCCCCTTAGCTGATGGAGCCGCAGCAGCAGTATTAGTTAACGAAGACCTTCAAACTACAATCCGAACGCAACCAGTGGAAATAGTTGCGACAGCCTCAGCGACAGCTCCGCCTATATACTTAAGGAATGACATGTTAGACATGTTGGCAACGAAGAAAGCTCTCGAAAGGTTGAGAACCACCGTTAAGTTCAAGATGGGTAAGGATATAGCGTTACAGGTTCATGACAGCTTCAGTATATATGGATTTCTAGCTCTAGAAGAGCTTGGAGTTTGCGGTAGGGGCGAGGGAGTGAAAGCTATCGGTGATCTGCAATACCTTAATGTGGGAGGTGGATTAAAAGCTAGAGGGCATCCAGTAGGTGCTTCCTCGCTTTATGCGCTTGATGAAACGGTGCTGCTTATGAGGGATAGTTTCAGCGGCCTCCGTTATGATGGGGATGCGGCCCTCATCCACTCAATATCCGGTGCGGAGAACAATGCATGGCTGGCTCTTTTGAAGAGGTGAGAATAATGAAAAACTCAATCTCTATATTCTGGAGGAAAAGAAGTGATTTCTACAAAATCAGACTAACTAAATGTTTAGAGTGTGGCAAGGTCTCCTTCCCCTCAAGGACTAAATGTCCCTACTGCGGGTCTAAGAATGTTAGAATTGTGGAGGCTTCTGGTAAAGGGACGCTTGTAAACTACACCGTGAGTTATTATAGAACAGAAGATAGCGATGAGCTTCAACCAAGGATTATTGGTCTTGTTAAACTAGATGAAGGTGTGATAATACCAGCTGAAATAGTAGATGTTGACCCTGATAGCCTCAGGAAAGGATTACGTGTAGAGGCCGTGCTTCGAAGGCTGAAAAGCGATGACCCCTTTGGACTGATATATTATGGGTTAAAGTTTTCACCTGTTTTAAAATAAGAATCTTTATTTTAAACAATCTTGCCAATGTTTAAAAATGCAAGGAGCAAAATAAAAAGGGTGTGGGAATACGGTTAACTATGAGAGGCTTCTTGCTGGAAGATCAGACCTTTTTAGAGCTTCAGAAGTGAGGGAGTTATTGAAGCTGACGGAGGGTAAGAAAATAATCAGTCTCGCTGGAGGGTTACCAGACCCTAGGGTCTTTCCTAAGGATGATCTCGCGGAGATAGCGAGTGAAGTAATCAAGGAGAAAGGGGATAGATCACTTCAATACTCGCCGACAATCGGGGTTAGTGATTTTAGGGAAGAGCTCCTTAAGTTCATGCTAAGAAAAGGTGTCAAGGTAAATGATGACGATGATATCATAGTTGTCACAGGCTCTCAGCAGGCATTAGATCTAATTGCCAGGACGTTTATTGAAAAAGATGATGAAATAATTGTTGAGCTACCTACATACTTGGCAGCCTTAAACGCCTTTAGGCTTTCTAAGCCGGGGATAACTGCTATACCTATAGATGACGATGGTATGAGGATAGACCTTCTTGAAAGGGAGGTTAAGAGGCTTAAATGGCTTAGCAGGAGGATAAAGTTTATCTACGTTATCCCAGTGGCTCATAACCCTACAGGAGTTACAATGACTCTAGAGCGGAAGAAAGAACTATTGGAGATAGCTAGCAAGTATGATTTAGTTATAATCGAAGATGATCCTTATTCATACTTTGTATATGATGAAGGGGTTGACACAACGCCTTTAAAGACCCTGGATAGGGAGGGCAGAGTCGTCTACATGAGCACTTTTAGTAAGATATTAGCACCCGGGCTTAGAATAGGGTGGGTATTAGGAAATAGGTATGTGGTAAATGTTTTGGAAAGGGCGAAGCAAACAGCGGACCTGCATACACCTACATTAACTCAGTTCATAGCGATGGAGGCGCTCAAGAGAGGTGTGGTGGAGAAAGCCATCGAAAAGGCTAGACAGATATACAAGGTTAAAAGGGATGCTATGCTCAGGGCTCTTGATAAATACATGGTTGAAGATGCATGGTGGCCTAAACCTGTAGGAGGGCTGTTTATAATGGTCTCTTTACCCTCATATGATATTGACACTAAGAAGATGTTGCCCGAAGCCATTAAGGCAGGAGTGGCTTACGTCCCTGGAGCTTCGTTCTACGCTAACGGTATGGGGTGGAATACTATGAGACTTAACTTTAGCTACCCCTCACCTGACGAGATAGAGCTAGGAGTTAAGATACTCTCAGAGATCATCGCTAAGAAGCTTACCGGAAAGAGGGTTAGGATAACGCCTATGAGCTTCTTTAAGCAAGAGAATATATAGGGGCTACTCCTAAGACTTTAAGGCTCTACGCTTTAAGTAGGATGACCCGAGGATAATACTTAAACAGGGGGATTACCTCCTCAATATTTTGTGTCACTGTTACATAGTTGTCTAATTCTTTTCTAGGCACTTTTTTAACAGATTTATAGCCGTCTCTTAAATTTCCGTATTTGCCTCTCACTATTTTTACCTTGCTGGTGCTTAAGGGGATCACATGTATTATACTTGGAAAGTGAGGCGGTATGTATAAAATGCCGTGATGATTTAAATAAGATACCGAGTTGATGATGTAGAAAGGATTATAGTCAGCAAGCGCGATTAAGTCATAATAATTATGCTTCACTTTTCGAATAGTAGACGTGTGAACTCCGGCGTCACTTAATTTTCTGGTAAGCTCTCCATCTTTACAGGCTACGGTAACGTCGGATATTTTCATGAGGTTTAATGCCATAATAAGTGACGTGAAACTACATCCAAGTATTAGACACTTAAAGTCAGGTTCTGTGTATTTCATTAGATCTTTAATGAATGAAAATTCTATATAAAGTGGATTAAAAATTGGATTCTCTTCTAGGTCTTTTACCTCTGTTAAGCATTCTGAAGGGATTGTAGCGTACTCAGCCATTAAGCCATCAGTAGTTAATCCGATCAGCTGATTGCCACACTTAGCCTTAACTCCGTAAACTTCACCGCTGTGTGCTGATGAGTTCACCCCTTCCTCAATTACACGGATCACCCCGAAGGTACCTATCACCCGCCTTTCCAGCAGAGGGAGTAGCCCGTTAATCAATGCTCTATCAATTGATGATATCATTGCAGTCTGAACCTTCCCAAGCACCCACCCTTCTGGGATCGGTGGAGGCGGGATACTGGAAAGTGTAAGGTCTCCATCGAAGACAATGGCCCGCATATTTCCTTATACCCCGGCCGATATTTAATAATGTATCTAAAAACGCTTAAAGCATTTATTATAGGGATGTCCGCGTTGGTTAAAAAGCTATTTTTGTCTACCAGTAAAATAGTAGGAGACTATAAACCTCTTATAGAGTATCTCTCTTTGTTAGATAAGGAGGAAAGGGAGCGGGTTATACCATCATCAAAAGACTTCGAGTTAATTGAGGGATTAGGGCGTGAACTTAGTAAGGGTAATTTGCAAGAGTTCATGGAGAAGCTAATGAATGTAAAGGAACCCTTAATTAAAGAAGATATCGCTATGAGAGCAGTGGAGAAAGCATGGAAAATAAGGGTGGATAAGGAGGTAGCAGTTAGGGAAATAAGCAAAGAACTTGCAGGATGGGCATTGGAAATCGCTGAAAGACTCAATATCGTTAAAATAAAGCCAGGTAAATAAAGGCCCAAGTAACTCACTCCTTATATTATTATGAAGCCGTAGACTTGATGTGGGTTCGAGAGGATGCTTTGGGGATTTACAAGCAATCGAGGGAGGAAAAAAGAGTTAAGTCTTGTAGCGAGAAAGTATGAGAAATGTCTCACGTCAAATACATTACAAGAGTGTATTAGGAACGCAGCTAGCAACGTTGAGGCGTCTGGGAAGCCATATGAGCTTCTTGCGCTAATCGGTATTGCCGGATTTATTGATGAGGAACTAATTTTAAAGGAATTAAGTAAAAGCCTATCAGATGAGTATCTGAGAGAAAGGTTTCCCGAAAGCTATAAAATAATTTTGGGAATGGCTCGGGATTATGTAGGCGTTGTTAAGATCCTTCAAAGAATGTTATGGGATGGTGTGAACGTAAGTAAAAATGTTCTCATCAGTCTTCTTAATGATGTAAAATGTAACGAACTGGAATTTCTAGGGAAAATAATCAACGATTTAGATTTCTATACATTGAGTGAGGGTTCTTTATCCATGGTTAGCGAATTTCTTGAGCACGTCTTAAGCATTGAGGGATGTCCAGAAGCTAAAATGGAGGCCTTAAGAGCGCTCATCAGGCTTTACTCTCTTGGAAAGCTTAACATACAAGACTTTAGAAGGCTAATGAAGAATAAAAAAATTAAAGTAGTCATTATGAGGCGCTCAGGTAAGGTAGAGGGTGTTAAGGTTTTTATGAACGGACAGCTTATTGCAGAAGGGATCAATGACTATATTATAGAGTTGTTGTCTTTAGCCCCTAAATTGAAAGATAATGCTTTAGCGATTTCGTAGGAAGATCGGCTTTCTTAGGGAGCGCATATCTTCTCTCCAATTGATTTCACCAGAAATGAATTAACGTCGCTCACAATTCTCCAAGGAGCATCTTCCCAAGGAATCCCCTTAAAAGGATTTAAAAAGTTATGATGGCCTGATTTCCGAATGAAATGTAAAAATGACCTTATCCCACCTTCGCATTCATTCCACTTCCAAATCGCCTCTCCTATCTTTTCATCTCCCCTGGAGAGAAGGGCTTGTATATATGCTAATTTCCAGTCGTAGATTGATACCTCAGAAACGTAATCACTAGTGAGTTTCTTGAACATTCTTACTTTTCTCGTGAAATCTTCCTTTTTTATCATGCTGCAGTATTGCATTGGAGTCCATGCTTTAGGTATTAGGGGATTTACGCTTATCTTAATTGAGGCTCTCTTTATTTGAGCTCTCCTTACAATATATCGCACTAGATTCCCCGCTTCTTCACCTGCTTCTTCACCTTCTGAGGGGAGGCCAAAGATAAAGTAGAGTTTCACTTGCATGTTCAATTCCTTTGCTTTTTCAGCGATTATTAGCAGAAGATCCTTCTCAAGCTTTTTCCTTATAAGATCGGCTGCTGTAACAACCCCTGTTTCAGGGGCTATGGTAATGGTTTTCTGTCCTCCTCTATGAATAAGCTCAATCCTTTTCTGGTTTAACGTATGGTATCTTATTGAAGGTAAGGAGTATCCTATTCCCTCCTCCAGCAGATGTTCTAGAAGCGTATCTGCCATGGGATGATCAAAGAAGGATAAAGCGTAAAATACTACCCTTCTTGGATGTTCCTCCGTAGTCCCTAACCTAATAGCTTCTTCGATTCTAGCAAGTCGTCTGTATCGCGGGGGATTCGTCACATAAGCTTCCATGCAGAAAGGACAAAGCCACTTACAACCACGGCTGATCTCAATGTAATAACCCTTACCATAAACAGGAGGAGTGTTTAGCGACCTAATAAGTCTTGGAGGTATGTAGGCATCATCATATTCAAGGACATGCATTCTCCTGACATTATCTTCTTTTCCTAGGAAGTAAACGGCCTCATTAGCTTCAATCTCCTTAATCTTCTCAATTACTAATTTCCTGTCAGGCCTTTTCCCTAATTCGTTAATTATTTTTACTATTTCATGAAGTAGAGCCTCACCCTCACCAACAAATATGTAATCGAAAATAACTGATGCGGGGATCGGATTTGCCATGAGAGGTGGTCCACCAGCAATGAGTACAGGGTGATTTTTACCTAGCCTGAATTTACGAAGGACTGGGATCTTGTTCATTTTAAGTATCCTGGCAACTGTCAGCAGATCCAGCTCATATCCTATTGACGTTAAAATTAAGTCGAACTTGCTTAAGGGGATGCCGCTTAATGCACCTCTTTCAGGGTTATCTAACGTAAATCTATCCACCAGCACGTTCTGCAGATTTTCATATAGATAGAAGTAGGCTATATGGGTGAATAAATTTGTGAGTGAAGCCTGATAGGTGCTTGGATATAAGAGGCCTATCTTCACCCCACTGCCTACTGGTTTAAACACATTTACTTCCTTGAACTTTCCCAGTCCCTTCATCTCGATTCAATAAATGAAAGTTCTCTAGGTTTTAATGAATTAAACAATGCTTTCACTTCTTCTTCTCTTAACGCTCTCTGCTATCTGTGTAACTAGCTGATCCACGAGCTCCTTATGTTTTTTCCTGATGTGATGCTCGATTCTGGCCTTAGTCAGTTGCTGGTCGCACTTTAAACAAATATACCTTCCCCTTACCTTTAACACAATAGGCTCAATATTAAGGATATATGGGAAAATCGCTTTCACTATAGATTGAGCTACTAAATGATTTCTAGCCTTATCCATAATCCTCTGAGCATATCCTCTAACCCTAAATTTAGAAATGTTATACTTATGTCCAATGGTGCTGGGGGATAGGCCATCAACTAAGTATTCCTTAACAGCCATGATAGCTATTACATCTCCCGCAAGCTTCTTAATAACCAAGTACCTTGTGATGGCAACAAGAGGGTCATCCACCTCATCACACCATTATATACATTGTCTGGTGGAATGTTTTTAAGGAGGAAGAGACAATAGGCTTGGAACAACCACTTACTTTCCATATTTATAAGCGTTGTCTGCGAAATTATTGACGGCACTCTTTATTACCCTCAGCTTGCTACCTAATAATAATGGGGGGCCGGATTGAAGTGGAGAGAGATGCTGCATCAGCAATAATATCGCTGAAGCTTGATGTAAGGACTATTAAGAGAATTGAGCATTTAGTTCATCAAGGTTACTTCAAGAGTAAAAGCGATGTAATAAGGACTGCAATAAAGGCGAAACTTGAAAAAGAGCGTAAATTAAGTAAAACTAGGACAATAGTTTCAGATACTGCAGACTTTATTAAATGAGTGGCTTAATATAAAATCTAAGAACATTAACTCTGTTTAGAGGTAGGGTTTATGGCTCTTTCTTGGGAACCTAGGTGGGTAAGGGTGAAAGTGAAATGTGGAGGGATAGAAGTCACTACATGCAAGGACTTGAGCACTAACTTACTTCTTTGTCCTTTATGTGTAGATATTAATAAAGTCTGTCCTGAAGGTAAGGAAACTAATATATCGGTTGAGGACGTTCCAACATTTTTCACTGTTGAGGATCTCATCAATCATATGAAAACTCATGGAAGCCATAGATATTCCAAGAAAATTAAGCCTGTTAAAGGGTTTGAAAGGCCGGAGGGTTCCTGATATGAAGATATACTTAGGCCTATCACTGACGACGCTCATGATGAGCCCCTCGTCGAGTGACTTAGTTATTGATGTTTGGGAAGGCGGTAGCACCTTATATGGATGGGATGTGCGTGATATATGTATAGATCGAGTTCCGCTAATAGTAAGCGATCCTGATTGTATAAAGGTGGTTGGAGGTAAGCTCGCTAAATTTACTGTAAGTAAGGATGTAATAGGAGACAAGCATGATATTTATAGGAAACTAAAACTTAAGGATACAAGTACATTTGACCTCTTCTGGCCTGCCAGAGTAAAGGACATCTGTTATATGCCTTTAGGCGGTTGGTGTAAGGAATTTAGAAAGATGCTAATGTCTTTAAAGAGTAAAATCCTGCTCGGGGAGCTTAAGGAGATCGATCTAGTGAAACGCGAAATAAGAGTTGGCTGGTGGAACAGTATTCAATATGATGAACTCATCAATACATTGCCTTTAGATTATTTTTTGACTAAGCTTAATGATAGGCCAGGTTCTTTAAAATATACACTGTATAATGTGCCTTTCTATATAGCATCGTTTGTCCTTAGTGGAACACGCGATGATGTTAGGATTATCTTTCTAGGGAAAAAGAAATATGCCTCCATAGCAATGATTGAGGTCCCTGGGAAAGTATACGGGTTAGATAATGTATTCATTGCTTACTTGTTCATACCTTATGAGACCTTTAAGAGACTGGGAGCGTTTAGAGAGAAAGCAATTTCGGACCTTAAGAGACTGGGTATTCGAAAAAGCGACATTCTTGTTGAGAGAGGGTATTATGAAAAGTATGGATTAATAGTAGGAGATGTGGATAAGGAGGAATTTAAAGATTATAATATTAGACTAGAGGGTAGATTAGGAAGCTGGTCAGAAAAGGGTATATGCGATGTTATTAATGAATACCTTATGAAGAGATAATCATATGGTTATAGCTACGCCATTGCCTAGGGGGCCGTCATCAGTTAATGAGGCACCTAAAACAACATCGTTCTCCCACTTGCCTTCGCTCGATGCTGCTGTCAGGATAAGGTTAGATAGCTCCTCAACCGATAAAGGCCTAGTGACTGGGAATTCAAGCCCATTAATAATTATCGCTACTCTGCCCTTCCTCACCTGAAAAGGAACTACATAGACTTCCACTCCATATTCTCGGAATAAGCGCTGCGCAGTGTTCCAAGCTATTCTTAAAAGATCCTCTCCTAAACTGCTTCCATTTGTTATCACCGTTACTTCTATGCTCATATGACTCCCGTAAGATAAACTCAGATAACCTTATTTTTAAGACAGCAACCACATAGCGTGGAGACGTGATATGGTTGTATGGTTCGCTTATATGGTATCTCCTCTGGGACCTAGTGTTCGGCTTAAAAAGGCGTTTCACATGGGTTTACAGGATGAAGATAATGTTGAGTTGAGGAAAAAGCTGTGTAACTCTTTCCAAGTCCAGGAGGTTGATTTAGAGGATTTGGCAGGCAGGTATGAAGTGGCAAAGCTGGATCCAGACCTCACGGATGTTGCATCAGGAGGAGTGGTCGAGATTTACCATATATGTTAGCTTTCTGAAGCGATGAATTAAAATTCCTGTAAAGGTATATTCACTGGAGGTGGGATCTTTGGCGAGAAAAAGGAGATCATTATTTGATATATTCAACGATTTGTTGCGTGAGGTCGATGAGGAGTTTAGAGAGTTTTTAGAGGAGTTCGAGAGAATGGGTGAATTCGAACCTCAGGAGTTTAGAGCAGGATCTTTAAGGCCTTTCGTATACGGATTCCGAATAACTATAGGTCCAGATGGTAAGCCTAAAATAGAGGAGTTCGGCAACGTTAAGAAAACCGGGCGTATGCCGAGAATAAGCGAAGAGATGGAACCTCTTGTTGATATTATTGATGAAGGTAATAAAGTGAGAATTGTGGCGGAAGTACCAGGTGTTGAGAAAGATAAGATTAAACTTAAGGTTTCAGGGAGGAAGTTAGTGATTGATGCATCTAACGGCAAGAAGTATCATAAGGAAATTGACCTACCCTATGAAGTCGACCTTAAAAATGCTAAGGCAAGATATAGAAATGGCGTTCTCGAAATAGAAGCTAGTAAAACGAGCAAAGGAGAAGAGTTTGAAATCAAAGTTGATTAGAGACTTTTCAGTATGTAGTCATTCCCTCAATAAATGATGGCGCTTTTCCCTAGCGGATCCTCAATAATTAATGTGAACTTAATATCACCTTCCATGGCTTTTTCCAAGGCTTTTACTTTCTTATAACATTTAGAAGAACTTGAGAAACATTCGGAGGGAACGTGATCTAAAATACGTTGAATTATTCCCTCAACTGTAGTTATGTAGCCATGGGCAGCTGGTCCAGGTGTGATCTCCACCCCTAGTTCAGGTATTCTGATTGTCGCTGAGGATGCTTTAACAACTAGGGCATTAAGCTCCTTTCTTCCATTAACCTCGAATGTAATTGTCCTCGGACCTTGAGACTCAGCTATGCTAGCATCTGACCATCTGAAGCCGCAGTAAGCGCATTTTCCAGTTTCGATGATCACTTCTCCTACTAGAGGGGCTTCATAAGTATAGTAGGCAATAGTTAACGCTTTTTCTCCACATACTGGACATTTTACTTTATATTCGCCAATTTTCTTTGGAGCAGCATTACTTAGCAATGAGGGTCACACATATCGGTTTAATATGTTTGCCCAAATAAACTTTGGTAAGAGACACTTGGGATTTGCAGAGATAACTAATATGGTGCTGAAGCTAGTAGGAGGGCCTATCGGGATCTTCTTAGTGAGCTTGCTTTCCAATTCAATTCCATTTGTCACCATACCCTATTTAGGGATTATAGCTGGATACACAGTTTTCTACAGAGATTTATGGAGTCAGATATTACTCATAACATCTTCATCGCTTGGGGCAGCGACCGGTAAGATCGTTGTTTATTTTCTGGGATCGGCAGCGAGAAGGGGCTTAAGCGAGAACTCTAAGAGAAATGTGGAGCTATTTAAGAAACTTGCTAGAAGATCCCTTTTTCTAGCGATATTATTTTTGGCTGCCACCCCCCTGCCAGATGATATACTCTATATCCCCTTAGGTTTAATGAAATACCCGATTCTGCCTTACTTCACCGCAATCTTGATAGGTAAGGTAATTATAACTTCGGTTGTGGTAGTCTATGCGTCATGGATTACTACCTTCGCTATCAATGATCTGTATACAATTCCTTTATGGGTAGGAGTGACAGTAGCCCTCATATATGTCGTGATGAAGATCGACTGGTATAGTGTCGTTGAAGAAGTTTCAGATAAAGGCATATGCAGATACGTCAGCGATATATTGAAAAGTATCCTGCATAGATCAGGTTCTGGTAAGAAATAAATTAAGGAATTCCTTATATTTTCCGTTTATCTCGTCTAGATTTTTAACTTTGATGAGTTTTCCTTCGCTGTAAACCTTAGTCCCGCCGACGTATGCCTCACTCACTCTAGCATTACCCCATGTAATTTCAGGGACAGGGGACTCGGCGACAACGTCATTTGATTCCCAAACAACTATATCAGCAGGCTCGCCGGGAACTAAGTCACCATTACCTATTTTTAAGGCGCGATATCCACCTTCTGTTGCCAGTGAGAATATGAGCTCAGGTTGTAAGGGTCTACCACCTCCGTAATGTAGGGATTGTAGAGCTATCATATCATGTTGAAGGTTGTATGTAGGTGCAACGTCAATGCCTAATGAAACTCTCCCTCCACCCCTCAATAATGGGGTGATTGGAGTGATGCCGTCGCCTAAACCTATGTTAGATCTTGGGGTGTGGGCAACCCATATGGATTGAGCATGCCTTATTAGGTCGATAGCCTGCGATATCCATATTGAATGAGCTATAAGTGCATCAACACTTGCCAGCCCTGTATAATTTATAAACTCCCTAAGACCCATGCCCCATTCTTTCCTAAGCCATAAGAGGTCTTCTTCAACCTCTGCTAAGTGTGTGTGAATGCCTATTCCTTTTACTCTTGCGATGTCGACTATGTTTTTGAAGTCTTTGGGTTTGAGAAGTCTTGGTGTGCATGGACCTAGTCTTGCTCTGATTAAAGGATTGCTACTAGAGATACGTATTAGCTCTAAATTTTCATCTAAGGCTTCTTCGTAGTCAGTATAGAGGCCCTTATCCATTATCGCAACGCTTAAGTCGGCCCTAAGTCCAACCAGCTTCACGGCCTCAGCGACTAATGTCTCATTAATATGCATATCGGCAAAGGCCGTTACACCTCCTGAAACTAACTCCTTCATAGCCTTAATAGAGGTAAGAAAAGATGCCTCCGGGTGCTCTCTAAGAAATTTCTCCCAGGGCCACGCATACATTGAGACCCAATCGTCGAGATTTAGGCCTAGAACCGTAGTAGAGCGTATGGGGTAGAGACCTAGGTGAGTATGAGTTGAAGCCAACCCATGAGTTACTATTTTGGTTGATGCATCTTTACTCTTGTCTAAGCCATCTCTAACAATTTCTATTCTCTTGATCTCTGTATTGAAGTCTATGCAGGCGTTCTTAACCCATATATAGGGGGAAATTACGATGAAATCAGCGCATATTTCAGTCATTGTTAGGAGGTCCCCTTGACCTTATAAACGGAGACTACCACATATGTTTCAGGACTTACTAAGATCCTGCTTGCAGCTAGATGTGCAGGTTCGAATATGGTCATATTCGGCCATGGAATGATCGTAGGGCGTTGTTGGCTGAAGGGATCGTAAGGGAATGCAGCATAGAAGCCCTGTCTCCCCCATATCTGATAAGCCGTGTAGAGCAGGATCTTGAATAGAGTTGCATTTCTCAGGGACGAGTTAGTCCAGTCAGGTAAGCTATACGCTGCATATACATACGGAAGTCTCATCTGGTATACGGGCGGGGTTCTTCCGGCTATTCTGTATATTGCGGCTATCCCTTTCGCGGCATCGGCACCTAGGTAGAAGCCTCTATCATAAGGACTTGTTCTTATAACTATCGGTCCCACATATACTAGACCGTTCCTTGGATCCACCACATATACCTCATAAGCGATCAGGTACAGCTTATCTGGCTTTATGTGAAAGTCCTTAGTGAATATTTGAAATGCCTCATCCTCAGTTCCTGTGAGGGCACGTGCAAGGAGGTCTATTTGAGTAGAGTTAATAGTAGCCCCATCAGCAACGGACGATCTATTACCCACAACAGAGATCCAGTAACCGTAGTCCCACCAAGCCACCGCTACTGCGTCCTTTGGCGTCGAGGTATTGAGCCATTCAAGTGTATCTAGCCATGCGGGAGCTTCAACAGAGATGCCGAGGCCAGCATTAAGGATCATGGGTGTCTGGGCCTCATAGGTTCTCGCCCATGCCGTAGATCCTTGGAAAACTATAGCACCCACATACCCGACCACTATGATTATCGCAAGCGCATTTATGAACCAGTTCTTCCTGAAGTTACCGGTAAGGGAGGGTTGAAGGAGAACATAGATAAAGCTTCCAGATGTTAAAGCCACTAGGTAGTTCATGTAGGGGAAGAAGTAGGAGAGATTAGCTGTCGCGTAAAGGGAGAGAGCAAGAAGTAACGCCACAAACGCGTAAAGGGACTCCCTCTTGGAAATAGCCCTGTAAATGAAGTAGACAAGCATGATGAGAGATGCCACAAGCGCCGCCCCTTCAGAACTCATGAAAGCTTGAGGAGATCCAGGTGCGTATTCCTGTACTGTGTGAACAATTACATGTCTAACGAGTCCAGTTAGTCCCATAGCAGCTAGACCTTTACCAGTTAAGGAAATATAACCTGATGCCAGTGCAGCTATACCTCCGATGCCTATCAAAACGAGTATTAGACTATAAATTATAGAGGACCTCCTTAACAGGGGCATTGAGATTACTATCTCTCTTTTAGTTGAGATTCTCTGAAGGTAATATCCGATCCCTGCAAGTAAGTAGGTTGCTGGGATTATAGCGCCAACACTTCTAACAAGGTATAAAGGCCCATAGAAGGGTGTGGCTGCAACAGCTATGGCTACGGGCAGGGCCTCAAGGGTCCAGAGCATAAAGTCGTCTTTATCGACCTTTTTGAAGAAAGGTGTTAGAATAACTTGAAGGGCTATTACACCTAGTAAAATGTTGAAACCAGCCCATGACATAGCTGTCAAAGCTAAGAAGACACCACTGATTAATCCACTTGTATAATCTTTTCTCCTCCACGCCCTGACATGAAAGTATATTGCAGGGAAGAGGAAGGCGAGGCCTATACTATACTTTACAGTAAAGCCTGCCACATGTCTGCTCACAAATATGAGAGATGCTGTCGTCACGCTAACTGCAGCGGGTATATCGCCCCATAATTCCTTGGCTGAGAAATAGATACCTAAGGCAGTGAAAATGTAAAAAATAATGGGTAGGTATACCATCCAGTCATAGAGGGTTAGGGAGGGATTAAACACATGTGCGACATAATAGGTCAATACAGAGAAGAAAGAGAGCATAGGAGGCTCGCTTCTAGTGAAGTCTCTCCCCCAGGGATACCAGAAGAGATGGGTTGCTGGGTTATCTCGAGTTAACTGCCAGAAATAACCAAGCCCATGATGTAGCAGGTTGCTGGATATCCAGTATTCTGAATAAGGGTCAAGCTCGTTTAAGGTAGGTCCATACCCCCACGATTCGGCATTAAATACAGCAAATAACCTAAGGTATGAGCCAGCAATGAGTGAAATAATTAGCACAGACAATGAGAGAATGAGTGCCCATCTTCTTCTAATAGCCCCCTTCCATCGCACGTCGCTCATAAACTGGAACCCATTCGATTATACATGGCGTTATTTTAAGTTTTAGAGTAAATTATCCTCTCCTCACTGAAGAGTTTCAGAGACAGATATAATAAAGCGATTATTGTAAGGATGATCACAGAGGTATGGATTATTGCCAAGGTTGCATTACTAACGACTGTAGCCTCAATCATGCCGACAGCGTGAGTAAACGGTATAAAATATAGTAAGTACCTTGGTAAAGGCTCTACTTTATCGATGTCGATATATAATGCAAGGAAGAAAATAATAGAGGCTAGGCTTATGACGATTAAGGAGAAAGCTTGGGCAACTCTATAACTACCTGACCTAATTACAATAGGGAGAATAATTGCTAATGAGGCAAGCACAGAAAGATAAACAGCTAGGGAATGTATAAAAATCAGTTGTGGGGTTAAATACTGAATCATATTGACTCCATAAGTTAAGGAGGGCAGTGTGAAAAAGAGAAGTAAGCCAGCAGCATCAGTCATGCCAGTTATTAATCCAATTACAGAGGTTGAAAGTGTCTTACCTATGATGATAGACCACCTGGGGAGCGGTGTGGCTAATAGAGCTTCAAAGGTTTTCCTCTCTTTCTCACCTACTATCGAGTCTGTTATATATGCGATGGAGGGTGTGGTGACAAAGATTAAACTGAAAGCCAGGATTTTCGCCATAGCTATTCTTAACGTCTCCTCATAAGATGCTCTGCGTCCTGAAGGCCCAACGAGCGTTACCGCTGTTTTAACGGGTGACAGGATAGCGTCAACTTCGATCTTCACTGAGGCAAGTTCGCTTAGATATAATACTTTGCTTGCTGAAAGCTTGTGAGAGAACTCGCTTACAACAGAGTTTAGTATTCCTATCGCTTCCTGAGACTTAGAGGATGCTACATTCTCAGACACTTCCAAGTATGCCGTCGCATTAAGGGATGTTGCATTTTTAATAAATCCATGGGGTATGGTGACTATCAAGTCCGGGGAAATGTTTGAGATATTATCCGATGAAAGGTTATGGAGTACTTTAAAACCGGAATTGAGGAAGGCTATTGTTAGCGAATTCACAAGCTCTTCAGAGGAAATCTTTACTCCACCTATAACACATGAGGATTGATCATTGTCATTGATAATCACCGTACCAGGTTGAAGGTTCTGCACATATATGGAGGACATTCCCATTAAAGGCATCATTATTAGGGGCATTAACGCTATAGCTGCAAGAGTACGTATGTCTCTAAGCATGTCCCTAAGCTCCTTCCATATAATAGGATATAACATCGGTATCACTCTCCTAGACCAACAATGGATATGAAGACTTCTTCAAGTGTTCTCCCATGGTACTTAGCTTTCAGCATCGATGGAGGGCCAGACGTAATTAATATCCCTTTATTTATAAGGCCTACATAGTCACATATTTCTTCAACTTCAAGCATATTGTGGGAAGATAGAATAATTGTCTTACCTGAATTCTTCACATATTCCCTAAGCATTTTTCTAATACGATATGATGAGAACACGTCAAGACCTGATGTTGGTTCATCAAGTATTATTAGATCTGCATCTAGCATTAAGGCTCGGGCTATAGCTAATCTTCTAGCCATTCCCTTGCTATACTCGCCAGCCCTCCGGTGAAGATCCTCGCTTTTTAAACCAGATATGTATGCTCCTTTCTTAGCGACCTCTTCAGCCCTCCCTCTCCCGAAGTAAATCATTGCAAAATAGAGTAAGTTTTCCCATCCTGTAAGCCTTTCGTATAGACCAGCCTCCTCTGGGAGGTAAGCTATTCTACCTCGAATAACGTTTTTTTCATGCGGGAGTTCATGTCCTAAAACCTTAACGATGCCTGAATCTGGAGTCACTAAAGTTGAAATGATCCTGAGGGTTGTGGTTTTTCCAGCGCCGTTGGGCCCTATAAGACCATATATCACTCCCTTAGGAACCCTGAGTGATAGACCTCTTAAGGCCGTAACTTTTCCAAATTTTTTCGTCACATTGATGAGTGTGGCAATATCTGTATCCATGACTCTCCTTAACCTCAGAATCTCTAAGCACTAAAAGTGAAAAGAGTTTTTAAAGACCTGTCACTCCTCAATATAAGTATCTGTGGTTTGTTTTTATGGGCTATTTTAATACTTGGGTATTACCTCCATCTCGTATGGTTTTTAAAGCCCCGGATTTTTGCTTATGAACTCCGTTTTTATTAGCTTGGCATTCCGAATGACTACTGGGTTAGCTGCTTTGGTTTCAGTGACTGAATCGATAATTGCCGAATTCTTGATGAAGTACGGTGAGAAGGCTAAGGTAGTGCTGAAATCAGCTTATGAACTTATGAACGAATATCGGGTATCTGGAAAGGAGCTTGCAGGGCATTTTGATTTTCGGGGCCTTATAGGAAAGCTGGAGGAAGTAGGGCTAAGGTATAACCCGAGCCAACTTCTAAGGATTATGGAAAGAGATTATGGAATAATAGAGACCTCCTATAGAACAACTGCTAAAAGGTGGTACGTCTTTACAGACCCGGACGCTGTAGGCAGGGTTTTGGAGAAGTATGTTGACTTTCCTGGAAAGATGGGGTTGCTGAAAGATCCCGAGCTGGAAGTGTTGAAGCTCCAAATAAAGGCAATCAACATAGACGCTCTTTACGCTAAGGTAAAAAGGCTAGCAAGTAAAGGCTTCTTAACTGTTATAGATGAGGAGATGATTAGAGACATAGTATTTAACGATCTGCCTTTGGTTGCTAGGGTGCTTAAATCCGTTCTGAAGTATGAGGAGCTCTTTCAAGACTTTATTTCTAAAGCTATTACTGTAATGAGGTTGATGGATGAACTCACTACAAAATCTTCTAAGACGACAGTTAAGGAATTATATCTTAGCAAGGAAGCTAAAGCTGGAAGAGCGGTATGAAGGAGAAACCTGTGATAGCAGTAGTCGGTGTGGGGGCTGTAGGGTCTTTAATAGCAGCCTCACTTAATGAAGCGTCAATAGTTCCTTATCTCGTCTTTAAAAGACCTGAAGATGTTGTGGAAGTTAAGAATGTGGGTATCAACATATACGTAAAAGATTCACCTCACCCTGTTAAAGGAATTATATCAACTTATGAAGATCTAAGGGATTCATCCCTGGATATCGCCATTGTTTGCACTAAAGCTTACGATGCACCAGCAGCCCTCTATAAAATAAGACGGAAAATGAAGGAAGGATCCTTGGCGATTATGTGTCAGAATGGTTTGGGCTCTTTAGAAGCTGCTAAAAGAATCTTACTTCGCTCAAAGGCAATCCCCTTAATAGTGAATTGCGGAGTTCGAGCAGAGGGTGAAAGAACTTATAGGCTAGTGGGCTGTAGCAGATCCTTCATTCCTTATGTGCAAATGTCTTATTATGATGATTTGTTAAGGGGTCTTAACATTCTCTCTCCGGTGAAGATCAGGGAAGACGAGGTTGAACCCTATCGATGGCTGAAGTTGGCCGTTAATGCAGCCATAAATCCGATAACAGCTATAAATATGATAAGTAATTCAGAGGTTGTAGAAGATCCTTACCTGAGGATATTGGCCTTTGATGCCGTAAAGGAGGTAGAGAAAGTGGCTGAAGCCTATGGCATTAGACTTCCTATTAATCCTGTTGAGGAAATGGTTAGAGTTGCTAAATCTACTGGGAAAAATATTTCCTCTATGCTACAAGATCTTCTTAACGGTAGAAGGACGGAGATTGATTTTATTAATGGTGTTATAGTGGCTAGGGGGTTGCTTAAGGGTGTCGATGTATCCGTCAATAAGGCTTTATGGCTTATGGTTAAACACCTTGACCAATCTGTTCTAAGATATGCTTAATTGCTCTAATCTTTTAGTAGTATGTGATAGGTGACTGAAGATGATCCAGAAAATACTTCCTCATGACTTCATTAAGATGAAGAAGGCAGGAAAGAAGATCATAATGGTGACGGCATACACCTACTACCAGGCTAAGGTAGCTGATGAGGTAGGGATTGACGGCATCCTAGTGGGAGACTCCCTTGGTATGGTGATAATGGGTTACACCTCAACTTTACCTGTTACCTTTGAAGAAGTTCTCCATCATGTAAGGGCTGTTGTGAATGCTAAACCCAAGGCATTAATCGTAGCTGATATGCCTTTCCTGAGCTATGAGGTAAGCACTTCAGATGCAGTTCGGAATGCTGGCATGTTCTTGAAGGCTGGAGCTGACGCTGTAAAGTTAGAAGGTGGTTCAGAGATCACTAATAAAGTTGAAGCATTGGTTAAGGCCGGGATCCCAGTTATGGGTCATATAGGTCTCAACCCACAACGCTACCTAGTCACTGGAGGGTACAAACTCAGAGGAAAGAAGGCAGAGGATGCACTCCAAATAGTTGAATCTGCTAGAGCTTTACAAGAAGCTGGAGTGTTTTCAATTGTTATTGAAAACACCGCTGCCCAGGTGGCTGAGGAGGTTACCAAGCAGCTAAAAGTTCCCACTATATGTATAGGTGCAGGCCCTTCATGCGATGGCCAGATCCTGGTTTTCCATGATGTGGTTGGGCTTAATCCTAGCCCTCCATACTTTGCAAGACAATATGCTGACGCTTACGGACTCTTTAAGAATGCGTTAGCAAATTACCTAAAGGATGTTAAGGAGGGTAGGTTTCCCGGAAGTATGGAGTTTAAGATGATGAGTGATGAAGAGGAAAGGAAGTTCTATGAGATGCTTAGGAGAAGAGGTCTAGCGTGATCCCTTCCTTAATCAGTTGATCTAACCTCCGCTTGATCACAGCAATCGTATCCCTGAGAATCATATCGTTGTCGTAGCTTGTAAGTATTCTACGCAGTTCTGATTTATTCTTGGTCTTATATCTTCTGACAAAATTAGTTATGTTAGGCAACGCCCTAGTCACATTATCTACGACAGTGATGTTTGCAGCTCTTGAGGTCCTGGATAGAGGATTTAAGTCTATTGCTATAACTACCTTACCTAATTTCCGTAGGGCTTCCGTCCTGTCTCCATCCTCTAGGGGTACCACTACTGCATCAGCTTTCAAGATGCCTGAAGGGCTAACTCTTCTCCTTTCACTCTCTAGCTCAGGAATCATAGCGACTGCATCATTAACGCCCAGCACTTCTTTCGCACCTGCTCTCTTGAGCACGTCAGCGATCTTCTTAGCCCTCTCTTCAGTCCGGTAGAAGAGGTTTACCTCAATTTTTGCCCTGGCTTCTTCAGCAAGCTCTACTACTTTCTCAGCCGCTAATGCGGCAGTATTTCCATTGACGGATATTACCGGATTTTCACTTAAGAGTAGGGCAGCTGCTGCGGCCTCTGCCGCTTTCATTGCAGGTTCAATTGTTTTCTCGCCGATAAGATAATCGAAGCACTCTCCACGTCCATGAGCTATAAGACCGGCAAGGGCAACATACCCTTTCTTGAACCCCTCGATGACCTTCTCACGTTGTAGAAGTGATTCATACCTTGGGTGAGAACGGGGAATGTTAACCACTCACTTCACCTCCAGGCCCTTATAACTTAAGCTAAAAACTCTCAGCCTGTAGAAGCCTTTCGCGGCTAATATGCTGAGTACATCATCTAGGTAGGAGTCATGGACGAGAACAGTTAAGAGATTTTTCTTCCTGTAGTAGCCGAGCAGGCCCCCTTTCTTAAGAGGCTTGGCCAGTAAGGTATCTAATTTCTTTTCTAAAGATTTATCAAGCATTCCAGTGCATAAACTGAATTCATGTGATGCACTTAAAAAGGACTCTAATGAAGGAGACTCCATAAACTTGTTTAAGGCTCGGAAACCGCAGTAGGTGGTTGAGGCCCAGTAGGTCCTAAGCATTTCAGGGGTAGTTAATCTTCCCGAATGAGCAGTCACAACCTTAATTCTCTTGGAGTTAACTTGAATTCTAACGGCATCACCTATGCCAGGAGGACCTGGCCTAACCCTTTGGACTAACCCTCCTCCAGTAATTTCCGCTATGACGTCACCTAAGCCCGTCCTATTCAAGACTTCCGCTAAGTGGGCAATTCTTGCTGCCTCTTCAAGGGAGGGGCGTCTTCTTCTATTTAACGAGTAAATGGAAAGACCCAGTGAGATAGCTGAGCTCATCCCATATCCTTCACCTAGGTCCACACTTCCATTGACCTCTACACCGATTGGGCCTAAGCCTGTCACTTGTTCTATCGTTCTTTCTGGAGGGAAAAAAGATAACTTGCGTCCATTAACTCGGATTTCACTCCTCTCACTCTCTTCAATCTCGATAGGAGGATGCAGGGTGAGCCCAGCACCTACCGATCCTGACAAGAGTGGATCTAGGGATAAATAGGGGATCCAGAAACCAGTGATGTGAGGGGGTATGGCAACCTTCATTTCTTGAGTTCCTCTAGAACTGAATCTAGTATTTGTAGGGCAATGTAGGATTTAAGTGATTTCCTGAGGAATTTTTTCTCGCCGTTCCTCTTAATGATGATGGCCTCATTATATTCGGAACTAAAGCCGGTATCATTTCTTGATACGTCATTGGCTATTATCATATCGAAGCCTCTAAGCCTTAACTTCTTCAAAGCATTTTCAATTAGTCTCTTGTAATCCCCTCCGGCTGTCTCAGCAGCAAATCCCACGAGCAGACCCTCATAAAATTTTCTTATTGCCTGGGAGATCTTTACAGTCTCGACGACTCTGGGAAGCTTTGCGTTGTCTGATTTTATTTTCTCAGGCGCTGTTGCCTCAAACCTGAAGTCTGAGGGGGCAGCTGCCAGAATTACTGCATCAAATCTCTTGGTCCTCAATTCACTTACACATGCTTCTAGCATCTCCTTTGCTGTTTCCACCCTAATGGAGTTAAGGTATGAGGGTATGTTAAAATGCATTGGCCCGTGCACTAAGCTGACCTTAGCACCACGGAAGTAGGCTATCTTAGCAAGCTCTAAGCCCATCAGGCCAGAGCTTGGATTACTAATGAAACGCACTGGATCCAGCCACTCCCGGGTCGGCCCTGCAGTGATAAGGAGGTTGATCCCTTTAAGGTCTTTCCCTCGGAGGGAAAGAGCTTCAATCGCATCGACAATATCGCTTGTTTCAGGGAATTTGGCTTTATTTTCAGCGAGCGTGGGTTGCAGGATTGTAACGTCCATCTCTTCCAATATATTTAGGGCTTTAACGACCTGCGGAGATCTCCATAGTCCTTCATGCATAGCGGGAACTACTATTATTGATTTTTTCAGTCCTAGCATATTTACAGCTGTCAGGGTGACTGGATTATCTGTGATGCCGTAGGCAAGCTTGGTTAAGGTATTGGCAGTGGCTGGCGCGATCACCATTAAATCTCCTTCATAGCCTAGGACTGTGTGTGTTGATTTGCCGTCGAATTTATAGAAAACCTCAGCCCCTGAGGCCCATTGAAGGAGTTCGACAGTTATGAAACGTCTTGCGTCTTCAGTCATTACTGGGAAGACGTATGCACCTCGCTTTATCAGTTCTCTGATTATGTCGACGGCTTTATAGGCAGCTACCGACCCTGTAACTCCGAAGATAATAGAGACGCCTTCTAAGTGTTTGGCTTTAATACCACGTATTTCAGTCTTCGGCCAGGATAATCCTGAATCTGACGTCATCCTGCTGACCTAGGATTTTATTTTATTCCGGTAATAAAAAGAGGATTCATAAGGGATGAGGTGCATGATTGGCGAGCCCGTGATCAGGGAAGCTAGGCCTGAAGACTTGGCTGAGATTATAGGTATTAATATGATATCGCTGCGGGAGCACTACCCTGAATACTTCTGGAGGGATCATTTACGATTATGGGGTAAAGCTTTCCTTGTAGCTGAATTAGGCGGTCGCATTGTCGGGTACATCATGACCAGGGTTGAGAGGTCTATAGGGCATTTTGGTAGTCTGATCCCTAGAAAGTTAGGACATATAGTCAGTATAGCGGTACTTCCTCAATTCAGGAGGAGGGGGATTGCAACTAAGTTAATGGAGGAAGCATTAAAGAGGTTGAAAGAGATCTACGGGGTTAAGGAGGTTTACTTAGAGGTTCGGGTGAGCAACCTTCCAGCCATCAAGTTATATGAAAAGCTGGGTTTCGTCAAAGTAAGGAGGATTAAATATTATTACCTTGATGGCGAGGATGCGTGGCTTATGGCTAAGGAAGTTTAAGGAGATCCTTAACCTGAAAATGCTCGTGGAGATCTACTAATGCGGCATTAGTTGAATCATCTAATGTCAAGACGTTCACTCTATACATTCTGCAAAACTGTTTTTTCTCACCTGCCGATATTAGATAGTCGGGTCTAACTTCAGCTAGGAAGTGAAGGAGTTCTACCAACCCTCTCTTTTTCCCCAGAAGGGCAACATGATCTCCGCAACCATACGGGGGGAAGTAGCTGAGTATCAAGTTCCTGATATTGCCCTCACGATCGTAGATCTG
>WAKQ01000012.1 GCA_015523295.1 Desulfurococcales archaeon
ACCTACAATATCCAATTCCTTGTTCACTAAGGCTCTGAATTCAAGAACCTCGTCAATCCGAGTCTTGCGAACATATGCGAGCGAGTCATAATCAAGGAGCTCACCCTCCTCAGCACCTACTAAAGCGCCCTTCACCTCATATACCTCAGTCCCGAATTTATCAGATACTTCCAAGTTAGGTAGCAGGGACAGTATAATGATATCATATTTCAGGGACTCCTTTGGCTTGACCAAGGATCCTAGCATAGATTCCAGAAGCTTGGATTTCAGCGAATCTATCATCTCAGGAACTATGATCATTTTGCCTGCACCCATTATTAAATAACATGATTAGCTTATATTGGCTTCCCCAGTTAACGTTATTTTGGTAGTTAGAATTGAAGGCACTTATCCTCCACGGGAAGGAGGATTTAAGGGTTGAAGAAGTTGAAGAGCCTGTCCCTCCTGGAGGTTGGGTGAAGCTGAAGGTTGAGGAAGTAGGGATATGCGGAACTGATAAGGCTTTCTACAAAGGCACGTACAGGCCGTTGAAGCTGCCGATTATACCAGGTCATGAGATAGGCGGGGTTGTCGTCGATGTTGGTAAAGGCGTTGATAAGGACTTAATTGGACGAAGAGTTACGACGGAAATAAATATCTCCTGCGGGAAGTGCTGGTTCTGCAAGCATGGGATGCCCACGCAATGCCCTTACAGGAAGACCATAGGCATATCAATAGATGGTGGGATGGCGGAATATATGATAACTTCAGCAGACGTGCTACACTTTATCGATGATCTAACCCCTGCTAAGGGAGCCATGGTGGAGCCCCTTGCTGCTGTGTTAGAAGGTATTCAGCAGGCACCACCCCCTCCAGGAGCTAATATCGCGGTGCTAGGCATTGGCACAATAGGACTTCTCTCCATACAGGTGTTAAGGCTCCTCGGTCCTAACATCTTAGTAGGTGTCTCTAGGCCAGGATCTCCAAAGGCGAAAATAGCTGAAAAGCTAGGAGTGGATGAGGTACTCACGTATGATGAGGCACTGCATCTAGTAAAGCGTAAGACGCCTGAAGGCCAAGGCTTTGATTATGTGGTGGAGGCTACGGGCTCACCTGAAGGCGTGGGGATGGCTTTAAACATGGTCAGGCCTAGAGGTGTGATAATAGCAAAATCAACTCATGGAAAGATGGTTTCATTAGATTATACATCCCTTATAGTGAAGGAAGTGCAGTTAGTGGGGTCACGCTGCGGGCCCTTCCCTCCAGCAATAAGGCTTATTCGTGAAGGACTTGTTAAGGTTGACGAGCTTATCACTGATAAATACCCCCTTACCGACGGTGTTAATGCGTTCAAGAAGGCATTCAGCAGAGAGTCTGTTAAAGTACACTTACTTCCCTCTTAAACAATTCCCCCATTTTACTGCACTCTTGAATACCTCATAAAAATCAGAGTAAGTATTGAACCCAACAACGTGGTCAATGCTGTTAATACTATCCCAATATAATAGTGCCCTGTTAAATCATGGGAAAAACCTCCTATGAGAGGGCCTACAAGGACCCCCATAACGATGGCGGAGAGCAAATAGCTGTAACCAGCTTCAAAGTTCCTGACGCCCCACAAATGCCTAGCCAAAATAGGGGATAAAGTAACATTTGCACTAAACAGAATAGCTGACATAGATGCGACAGCCAACACGCCCATAAGTCCCCTATATAGTGGGAAAAGGAAAGCGTCAATGGCTGCAATAACGTATATGGAGATCATTATTTTAAGAGGGCTTACACGCTCGCTCATTTTACCTATTAATATCCTGCTGAGAAGGCCGAATGCGGAATAGATGCTCACTACCAGAGAAGCAATTACAGATCCAACAGACCCCACTTCCTCAGCTAAAGGAACTAGATTACAAGCGATTAGCCCATCAAGCAACGTAGTTAGGAACATTATTGATGCCAAAAGGAGGAAATTACGTGACCTCAAAATATTTAGGCTAAGCACACCTCCCGAGGACTCAGCTTCCTCAACCGAGTTCTTACCCTCAACAACCACTGCGAGAGGAAAAGTTACTAGCAAAGATAACACTCCATAAATTAATAGCGGAGGCCTCCAGCCCCCAAAAGAGGCTATAAGGAAGGTCGTCAGGGGGGAAAGAGTCATTATCCCTAAAGTATAAGCGCTGACGAGGACACCCGTGGCTGTTCTGCTTTTGTCGCTTTTTACCTGGTTTATGCCTATAGATACTGCCAAAACATACCCGAAGGAATTGCCCACACCATATATGAATGCAAAGGAAATCACAAGTGTAAGCATTGACCTAGATAGGCTGGCTAATAGGAGCCCTAGAGACATAGTCACTCCTGAAAGAGTTACCAATAACCTTCTACCTAGTACTCTATTAATAAAGTCAAAGGATATGAAGCCTAAAACATTAGCAATATTCAAAAGACTGAAGGGAAGAACGCTAATCGATCTTGGTACCATAAACTCTCTCTCAACGTAAGGGATGAAGACCGTCCACACATGCTTTATTGACGTTAAGTAAACCGTTAGGAAGCTTAGGATGAATATCGTTATCTGGGCCTTCTTCAATTATAGAACCTCACTAATTCGCTTCATTATTGCATCAATCCTTTGAGTTTCAAAGTAACCTATTCCTTGATGTAGGGTTTACCTAAGGCTCTCGGCATCCTTACCCTCTTTATGACTATGGAGACTACAGCAAGAGTTCCTAGATAGGGTATTGTTCTAAAGAGGTAGGACATCGCCGTCAAGTTTACTCCTGGGTAGAGCACCTGTATCTTAACCGGTAAGTATAGAGCGAGAACATCAAAGAACCCAAAAAGTATTCCACCGGCTATCGCCATCAAGGGATTCCAGTTGCTGAAAGCAACATTAGCTAGAGCTATAAAGCCCCTACCAGCTGATATGTCCCTGGTGAACTGCCCTATCCATCCAACAACTAAGAAAGCGCCTCCTAGGCCTGCTAGGGTCCCACCTATAATTGTAGCATAGAATCTAGTTCTCGACACATTCACTCCCATCCCCTCTGCTGCCCTAGGGTCTTCACCGCATGCCCTAAGCTTCAAGCCGCTGTTTGTCTTGAAAAGCCACCACCAGGCTATGATCGCTATTATCACAGCGAGTAGGGCTACTGGAGAGAACCATAGCGTAGCTGAGCCATAGATAGGGATATTTATGTATGGTATTTTATTTACCTTAGGTGAAGCGCCAAAGGTTTTCCAGTAAGCTATTAATCCCATCACACCTATTCCATAAGCAAATGAGTTAAAACCTACTCCAGCTATTATCTGGTCTCCTTTAAGATATACGCTAAGCATCCCGTGGAGCATACCTGCAGCAAAGCCGACGACCGTGCCCACAAGAAGCCCTAAGTATGGGTCTCCCGACTGGAAGGTAACTATCGTGGAGGAGAATGCTGACGCTAGCAGTATTCCCTCAAGCCCTATGTTGACGACGCCCGAACGCTCTGTAATTATCTCTCCAACCCCAGCGAGTATTAGAGGGGTCATAGACATTAAAGTGCTGGAGATTAAGCTAAGTATATCTGCCAGCATTAGATCCTCTCCCTCCATCTCCTGACGTAATTTATGAGTATCTTATAGGCGTAGGGTAGTGCAAGGGCTATCACTATGATCCCTATTATAGTATCTGCCAGCTCAGGAGGAGCACCCGCAGTTAGCTCAACCATCTCCCCACCTATTATAAGCATAGCAAAGAATACAGAGGACAGGATTATCCCGAGAGGATTATTCCATCCCAGGAGCCCTACCCCTATACCTAGAAAACCAAGACCGTAAAGGGTTGACATAGTAGTATCTATGGAGTGCACATACCCCTGAATAAGTAGCGCACCTCCTAGACCGGCAAGCCCTCCCCCTATTATCATGGAATAAACGATTGATTTCTTAGGGTTAAACCCAGCATAGCTTGCAGACTTAGGTGAAAGACCTGAAACCCTAAGGACGTAGCCTAAATCCGTGTAATATATGAGATAGTGAGTAACCAATGCTGCAACAACAGCTATGAAGAATATCCCGTGAATTCCACCACCTGGGAAAGGAATGATCCCTATCTGTGCTGACGGCGGAACAGGCACTGATTGCTGTGGCATCAACGGATTATAGAGCTTATCAACTATAAGGTAGAGGATTGAGAAGTATAAGATCCAGTTAAGCATTATAGCTGAGACGACCTCGTTGACGTCTCTAAATGCCTTTAACGCCCCTATAGCACCCCCTAAGGCTGCACCTGCTAGAAAACCGCCGAGAAGAGCCAAGACAGCATTACCAGTATAATATGCTATAACCAGTGAGGTTATTGCCCCGATATATAACTGGCCCTCACCCCCTATGTTGAAAACCCCTGCTAACATAGGTACTGAAAAGGCCAAACCTGTAAGAAGTAGAGGGGTAGCCTTACTTAGGAGGTAGTCGGGATTGCTAATTCCCATACTAATCATAATTCCATAAATATACCAGGGGTTATAGCCCAAGCTCCAAAGAATTATGGCACCAGCCATAAACCCCGTGACCGCTGAAATTGCTAATTCAAGGACTATTGTTAAGTAATGAGCATACCTGATCCTTACCTCTTTACTCACCTGACACACCCCCCATCAAGAGACCCAACCGCTCTAACGTAAACTCCGATGCTGGACCTACAGCCATGACTTTACCTTCATACATCACGGCTATTCGATCACTTAACTGGAGGATTTCATCAAGATCCGTGGAAATAAGCATTATAGCCTTCCCCTTAGTTTTAAGGGACGCCAATGTCTTCCTAATGAATTCTGTA
The DNA here is from genome assembly GCA_015523295.1 of Desulfurococcales archaeon. Lineage (GTDB taxonomy): Archaea > Thermoproteota > Thermoprotei_A > Sulfolobales > NBVN01 > S013-73. Next base: position 4,799 of record WAKQ01000012.1, read on the forward strand.
GCACCCACATCTAGTCCGTGTGTTGGTTCTGCAACTACAAATGCCTTAGGCTCTCTGACAATCTCCCTACCTACCATGACTTTCTGCTGATTCCCACCACTGAGGTATTTAATCGGCGCTGATAAGGAGGGGGTTATAACGTCGAAGCCCTTCACCACTCTGTGAGCTACCTCTCTCGCGTACCCCCACCTTATCTTCCTATACCTACTTAACACGGACAGGAGGTTAGTCAGGATGACATTCTCCGTTATGTTCATATCCATAACAAGACCAACTGACCTAGAATCAGGAACATAAGCTAGTCCAATCCTATACCTGAATGAAGTGGGCTTATCCGTGACGTCAATATCACCAACGTATATCTTGCCTTTAGCCACTGGACGTAGACCTGCGACAGCTTCAGCTAATTCCGTCTGACCGTTACCTTGAACACCGGCTATTCCGAGAATTTCCCCTTCCCTAACCTCAAGCGTCACACCCCTAACGGCATCTAGGCCTCTGTCATCTTTAACCCAAACATCCTTCACCTTCAGAACCGTGTTTCCAGCTATAGCTGGAGGCCTCTCAATCTTGAGGAAAACTTCTCTACCCACCATCATCTTTGCCAGTTCGGCAGGCGTTGTTTCAGAGGTCTTCACAGTGCCCACAACTCTACCCTTTCTTAAGACCGTTATTCGATCCGTTACCTCCATAACTTCCTTCAACTTATGTGTAATGAAAATCACGACAATACCCATCTCGCGCAAGCTCTTCAAGGTCTTGAAGAGCTCCTCTGCCTCTACTGGAGTTAGGACTGAGGTAGGCTCATCTAATATTAAAACCTTTGCATTCCTAAGCAGTGTTTTAAGGATCTCGACCCTCTGCTGAATTCCTACTGGAAGATCCTCGACAACAGCATCGAGAGGCACTTCTAAGCCCGTCTTCTTCATTAACCTCTTTGCAGAATTCGCAACATCGGAATAGGTTGCTTTTCTATTTATTGAGGAAACTGAGAGCATTATATTATCCATCACTGTAAAGGATTGTACCAGAGCGAACTTTTGATACACCATACCTATTCCCGCTTTTATCGCGTCCCACGGCCCTCGGAAAGACACCTTCCTGCCGAAAACCCATATCTCACCTGAGGAGGGCTTTATCTCACCATAGAGAATCCTCATCAGTGTTGTCTTACCTGCCCCATTCTCACCCAGCAGCCCATGTATCTCACCAGGCATTACCTCGAGGCTGACGCCACGAAGGGCTATTACACCATCAGGGTAAACTTTCTTAATGTTCTTCATCATTATTGCAGGCTGCATGGATTTGCTCAAAGACCTTCGCACCTCTTCTAGGCCATTCAACTCTTAGAGATTATCTAAGGAGGCATTAATAAAAACAACATTTTAAGATGTAAATATATCTAAATAAAAAAGAATTGAAAGTGCAGGCAGGTGGCTGAGTCTTTAGCTAATTGAGCCTTTTGCTAGTGCAGCGTTAAGGTTACCCTTCATTAACTCCTGTATTATATGTGTGTACTCGTCATGCGTCGTTGGTGTCTTGAAGGTTATTTCACCACTCTCAATCTTCTGCTTTAACTCGTTAACTAGTTGCCAAGCTGACTGCGGAATATACTTCTCCCTCAAATTCTTAACGATTTGCACAACCTCATCAGGTGTCATGTTCTTTAACTGATGCGTCTGGTATGCAAGCTCTGCAAAAGTCTTAACACCGTCAAGATCCCATATGCCGACTCCTCCCTCTTTAAGACCTAGGGTGACAATGCCTCCCTTCCACTGATTATCAACTACATCCTTGATCGCTGTATATACGGCTACGTCCACTCTCTTAGCGCCACTGAGAGGAATATACTGAGGTGCGTACCATTCTTGACTGGCATCCTCACCTATAGCGAAGGCCTTCCCCTTACCTTCATTGTTCCAGTCAATCACTGCGTTAAACATCCCTATATGCGTAAGGCCGGCTAAACCGTAAAGCACTTTCGCGCCTTGCTGAAGCATCTGCATAGCTGTTGTGTAACCCACTTGAGGATCGCCGAAGGTACCCGTATACTGCCATAGGAAGTTGACTTTCTTACCTGTTTTCATTTCGAAGTACTTCACACCGAAGAGATAGCCTATATGGAACTTCCAGAGGGGCGGTATATCCATACCCGCAACTGCACCGACTGTATTGCCTCCCAACTGATAAGCCATCGCAGCCGCTAAAATGCCTATTAAGGCAGAGCTCTCCTGTTCTCTGAACAGGAGATCCATTTCATTAGGTCTAACGACACCTGTTGTAGAGTCGATGAGGGCGAACTTCTGGTTCGGGAACTTATCCGCCGTCTTATTTAGGGGACCCGTCCACAAGAAGCCTATAAGGACTAGAAGATCGTATTTGTTGCTGCTGGCAAGCTGCTCTAGGAGCGGCACCATATCGTTAAGCGACTTAGGTGTAAGGAAGTTCACCTCAACTCCCAGTTCTTTCTGAGCTCTCTCAGCCCCTAAGTAAGCCATATCGTTGAAGCTCAAGTCACCTCTTCCACCAACATCGAAGAGGACAGCTACTCTAACCTTCTTTTTAGCAGGTGAGGTAGTCGTGGCTGTCTGTGTGGTTGTTGAGGTTGTCGTGCTCGATGACGTGGCCGTAGTCACAGAGGTTGTCGTCGTAGATGATGACGTAGTGGTTGCTGCGGGCTTGGGCTGTGATGGTGTTGACATGGTGTACCACCACCATGCGCCAGCAGCAACAGCCAAAATTATTACAATAGTTATGGTTATTGCTGCACCTGTAGAAATAGCTTTTTTTACATTCACTATTTTAACACCTCACTCATATAGATTTAAAGGCGTTTAATAACTTCTTCTAATAACTCATGAAGCAGTGAATCATTGCCTGAATTTTCTGAAGTCAGTACTCCTCATCTTCCTTAGAAGATGCTCACGCTCCTCCCAAGTCTTCTCACGTAACTCATCAGCTTCATTCCTGACTGAGTTGATCAATTCACCACCGCCCAGCTTTTCGAGAAGGTGGGGTTCGTACCACTCCTTCACCCTCACCTCCTTAACTGCTCTAACAACTGCGAGACCTACGTTTGCAGCATCAAGTACTCGATCTTGTCTCTCAAGAGCATCTCCAAGTCCTGTGTAGTATGCGAGAGCCCATGGAGGGATCAAAAATCCCATTGAATTAAAGACTACCATGAGGTAAGCTATAGTTAATATTTCGCCCGAGTCACCTCCTGCAGCAATGAAGCCAGCTACCTTCCCCTCAACCCAAGATCTCCCCTCAACGACCGCCATGTTCTCAAAGACCGTCATCTTATCTATTAATGTCTTGAGATGCCCAGGAGGGCCATACCAATAGATTGGGGTAGCAACTATCATAGCGTCTGAGTCTCTCACCTTCTTAAGAACCTCCCAAGCGTCATCTTCCATGAGGCAAGGAGGCCTGCATGCCTCCTCATCATCACTTATACATCCCTTACACGGCTTAAGATCGTAGTCATAGAGGTGAATCACGTCCACCTTCCCACCGCTCTCTTCCGCTGCCCTAACCGCCACCTTAAGAAGTTTGTAAGTGTTCCCGTATTTCCTAGGCGAGGCATTAATAGCTAAAACCTTCACATCTTCAGTCAAGGTCACACACCCGAGAGCTATAAATGCAGTCAAGGATTAATTAATGCACGTTGAAGAGAGACATAGAAGTTAGCTATACCCATTAACAGTCTTTGAATACCTGCGTCACTGACTTCATCACCTCCGCGAAGAAGCGCCTCTCTAATCCTTAATAGTTCGTCGATCTGGCTACCTACATCACTTCCAAAATCCTTCGATGCTTTCTTAACACACCTCCCTACTTCCCCATACCTAAGTCTACATAACTCCTCTACGATATTCCCAACCATTATTACTAGGTACCTCATAGCTAGCGAAGTAGCCAACCTGCAGTCCTTTAGCTCCATAACCTGTGTAACATGGGAGATCAGTTCACCAAGGACGCCCAATACTTCCCTCTCATCCCTCAGATCCATTCCCATAACCTACGTCGACTCAATGGGTGAAGACGGTAATATATTTGTTTCTGCAGTCAAATAGAATTCGTGGGAGATGAGTGTCGGAGCTGGAGAGAGTAGTTGAGAAAATAAGGAATGGCTTGAAGGCTGCGGGGGCCCGGAGAATATCCCTAAGGAGGGAGCACCTATGCAAGGTTCTAGAATCGGACTTCGGTGATGAGGTAATCATCGCGGTGCTGTTCCCTACTTCACGAGCTGATAAATATCTAGTTAAGATAGTTCCTGCATCGAAGTGTGTTGAGCTCCTCTACGGCTGTGAAGGGGTTAAATACACACCTTACGGCCTCTACGCCCTTATCTCCAAAGATGACGCCACAGAAAAAATAGCTACTAAGGCAAGGAGAGTATATGAAATATCACGTAAACTCAGCTGAGGACTCATTTAAAACACGTCTAGGCGTCGTTGGATACGCCTCGACAACTCTCCACTTACAACCAAAAGGAAGAGTAACCCTCGTAGAGGTGACAACCCCGTCCCTGACCTTGAAAGCTAACCCCATAGCGATGAGCTCCTTTAACTTATCTGGGTCACAGAAATCTATCTTAAGCCACCTAACTAAACCATCATCGACATCCTCGTAGACCATCCTAGTTCTCACAGCTCTCCTAGCCATTCTCCTTCTAAATTGATACTTGTCCTTATATCTGGCTGGGCAGAAATGCACTGAGATTGGAAGGCCTTCGTCAATCACCCAACGCATAATCTCTAGGGCGGTCTCCTTAGAACCTTCCGCAGCGACACCATCATCCCTGACCGAGTACCCCCTCATTAACATCGATTCGTAATTGCCTTCACTGAACTCCAGTTCGTTAAGGTTAACGTATTTCACCCCCATATCAACAGCCTTGGCAATCATATGTCTCAACAGGTTCTCAGATCCAGGTAGGACAGGGTTCTCGATAGCTACATCAAGCGGAAACTCCAACGCTTTTTCTAAGGCCTTCCACGAATGATCTCCAACCACATGTATCCTAAGCTCGTCAAGCCCTGCATCAACCAACCTTCGTAACTTAGCATCATTCAATAGAATACCCGTAGTGTAGAGATGTATATGATAGTGGCTACCGAAGAATTCCTTAAGTCCCTTAATTATTGATAATGTCCGATCTATCCTTGCCAGAGGATCGCCTCCCGTTATTCCAGCTCCTTCAGAACCAGAGGCTATTGACTCGAGCACTATATCAGTTAAGGAGGTCGCTCTAACCTCATTAACGTACATCAAGTCTCTATTCTTCCTACTTGGTGAGAGAGGACAGTAAAAGCATTTCTCTGGGCAGACGCCTGTAACAAAAACCACTGACTTCGCTCCCTTCATACAGAGCTCACAACCTCTCAGTAGTTCACCTACCCAACAACCTAGATCATCACATGATCCCTTGAAAGCCATGTGACCTCCACTACCTATATAGTCGTCTGCCTTCGAAATGCATTAAGAGGTTAGTCAACTGTTTCCCGGCCTGTAGTATATGCCCTCACCTAGCTCTATAAGTGATTCATCATGTTCGGGCTCTCCAGCTACAACCTCGCTGACCTTATGAAGTTCTTTGAGGTCAAGAGAAATCTCACTTGCTTTAGAGGGTATGAATAGAGTCCCCTTTAGAGGGTCTTTAAACTTCATCCCATGTTCCTTCTTATACTTCCATATTGCCGAATTAATTCTCACTAAATAATCAATTAGGGATTCATCACCATCCTCATAACCTAGGTCCTCGTCAGTCAACGTCTCATAGTGTACCCCCTTCGGAGAATACATCTGTCTCCAAATATAATCTGTCACGTAAGGCATAACAGGTGAAATCAGCTTGAGTACCAGCCTATACACTCTATGTAAGGTATACCTTGCCCCTAAGGTCTCAGCATTGTCGTATTCTTCACCTCCGTAGGCCCTCTGCTTAACAGTTTCTAAGTAATTACTGGCGAACACGTCCCACGCCAGCTCATATACTTCATTAGTAGGTTCGTATACATCTAGTTCCTCGTAATCCCTAGCTATCTCTTTAGCCTTCAACGATGCGTATTTCAACATGGCCTTATCCACAGGCCTTAGCCTATAGCCATCAACCGGCTCCTCGAAGAAGGATATGAATCTCCCCATATTCACTAACTTAGTAGCGAACGATAGTCCAGTCCTGACAAGATTTTCAGACCATCTATAGTCACTGCCTAGCTTAGCTGCGACAGCAGCCCAGTACCTGAAGGCATCGGCACCATATTTCTCAATATATGGCATGGGGTAGATTATATTGCCTAAGGACTTATGCATCGCCCTGCCCTTAGGGTCTAGCCCCATACCGGTTATACGCACCCACTTAAACGGCGGTTTGCCTGTGAGTAGCCAGACCCTAAGAACTGTGAAGTAAAGCCAGGTCCTCACAATCTCATAGCCCTGAGGTCTGAGAGTATGTTCGAGTGCCTTAAGTGCTTCCTCCCTATTCTTAAGCCATCCAGTCACATATAATACACTTATTGAGGAGTCGAACCAAGTATCGAAGGTCCTAGTTTCACCTACTATTTCCGTCTTAGGTGCACCACACTTAGGGCATCTATCCACGGGAGGCTCATCACGCCATGGCCTTACGTACTCTCCTGGTTTGCCTAATATTATGTTACCGCACCTTCTACACTTCCATACCGGTATTTCAGTGCCGTAGTATCTAGTCCTTGATATGGGCCAGTCCATTGAGAGTGACTTAACCCATGTGTCAAACTTTATTTTGTGCTCCTTTGGGACAAACTTCATTTTCTCAGCTACCTTAAGTATGTCGTCTCTGAACTTCAGCTGCTTCAGAAAATACTCCTTGACATGAATGAATTCGATAGGCGTCTTACATCTCCAGCAGACAGGGACTTCATGTTCTATCTCCTCAGTCTTCACCAACATCCCCTCTTCAGCCAGCCTCTTAGCTATCGCCTCTCTAGCCTCGGCGACCTTTAATCCTTGAAGGAAGCCTGCATTAGCATTCATCCTCCCATCAGGATCAATAAGGATGTTGGGCTTCAGCTTATTCTCCCTAAAGAACCATATGTCCCTAGTGTCTCCATAGGAGCACATCATAGCAATTCCAGTTCCGAAGTCAGGGTTTGCGTACTCGCTCTCCATTATCGGTATCTCCCTGCCGTAGATGGGGACCACAGCTGTGAGTCCTTTAAGATGCTTGTACCTTTTATCGCTCGGGTTGTAGATGAGGGCGGCACACCCGTTTAGTAGCTCGGGCCTGGTAGTAGCTATGATGACGTAATCGTTGAGCTCCTTGACCTTAAACTTTATATAATAAAGCTTCCCTTTAACCTTCTTGAACTCTATCTCGGCCTCAGACAAGGAAGTGCCGCATCTAGGGCACCACGCTACAGGCTTATCAGACTCGTAGATGAGGCCCTTTCTCCACATTTCATTAAAGGTGGCTTGGGTCACCTTACGATATTCGGGGGAGTCCGTGCCATCTCTTAGGTATTCGAACCAGCATCCAAGTCTTTTCCATATCTTAACCATATCTGCCTCATACTCATCTAGAACTTCCTTAACCATCTTCAGGAACTTCTCCCTTCCTTCAGGTGTTTTAGCGATCTCGTGTGCTGAGATACCGTATTTCTTCTCCACTGTAACCTCTGCCGGAAGGCCGTTCCTGTCAGCGTAGAAGGGAACATATACCTTATAGCCGAGTAACCTTAATGCCCTAGCAACCATGTCTATCTGTGTATAGTGAGCGGCCTGGGCAACACCCCATCTACCTGAAGGGTATGGAGGCGGTGTGTCTATTATCACGTACTTTTCATCCTCTAGGGGCTCGATCTTATCTTTCCTAATGCCTTCCTTCTCCCAAACCCTCAGCAGCTCTTCCTCAGGTTTCGGCCCCCAACGCTTTATCCCTATCTTGGGCTTCATTACGTTACTCAAACAAACACCTCTCGTTTTCTTAAAGATTAACTTTATGAACTTTACTTAACTACTAAAACTACTAATATTAGATGCTGTTTTCTGAATCCTTAACAGATGTTTAGGCGGTCTATGTACTATTGCTGCTGCCCCAACAAGAACTGCATCATCTCTAAATGTGGCCAGTGAGATGTAGGGCATTCTATTAGTGAGGAACTCGTCTAAATTACCTATCATTAACTTGATGAAGTCAGGGTTGTTGAGGGCGATGGAGCCACCCACGGTGACTACCTCGGGGTCATAGACGTTTATGGCTGAAGCAAGGCCGGCGGCATTTATCATAGCTAACTCGTTAACGACCTCTGAATATGGGGATCTTCCCTCTCTCCACCCGTTGAAAACGTCCTCTGGCTTAAGGGCAGCTAATTCTCTATCACTTATGTTGAAGCCCGTAGCCCGTGATACCTGCCTAACGAGTTTCCAGAGATTAGCACCTGAAGCCATACCCTCCCAGTGCCCTCTACCACCGCATCCACACCTTATAGGCGACCTATAATTGAGGACCACATGGCCTACTTCGTGAGCATTCCCATCCTTACCTAGAAGTAAGTGCCCATCAACTACGGCACCGCCGCCCACACCGGTACTTAACGTAATGTAGAGCACGTTAAGGTGACCTACACCAGCCCCCCATACATATTCTCCCCACACGGCTGCTGAGCAATCATTGACTACGTAGATGGGGAGGTTGAAGGTCTTCCTCAGCGGTTCCAGCAACTCAAAATTTCTTATAGGGTTATTCGGAGTGTTGATGACCCTCCCCCTCTTAATGTCAAGGGGGCCGATAGTCCCCACACCCAAGCCCTTAACTTCATTTTTGAAGTTGGAGTTAATCACGTTTATGCATTCAATCACCTTATCAGCCACCGCATACGAATTCCCCGACCTCGGGGTAGGACATGAGGAACGTTCAACAACCTCTCCCCCCTCAGAAACTACAGCAACCCTCAAGTTAGTGGCTCCTACATCAACGGATATATAATACACCCGTGCACTCACCTAGATCTTAACCCTAATGCCTCAGCGACCTTTCTGGCCAGGGTTATAGGCTCGTTAACGAGCTCGATCCTTGCAATCTTCCTCTTATCAATGTATGGTGCAAATGCCT
>WAKQ01000013.1 GCA_015523295.1 Desulfurococcales archaeon
ACGCGGAACTCACTCTTAAACTAACAACGTTTGATAATGAGTTAGTATGGAAGCTGATGATATTGATTATGCGTTTAGCTAAAATGAGTTTAGAGGACGTTACCCGGAGGAAAGTTTCTGCATGGGTCAAGAGCCTCATGTTCTGGGAGCACAGGAGGAGAGGCTACCTAATTCCAAACCCTGAAGAACTCCTGAGCCTGAAGGGTGAAGTAAAGACAGCAGCGAGGATTGGGGGGAAGAGGTATGCGGGAGCTATAGTAATTGACCCCATACCGGGGGTCTACTTCAGGGTAACGGTTCTTGATTTTGCCTCTCTATATCCAAGCATAATTAAAGTGTGGAACCTAAGTTATGAGACTATCGACCCTCCAGCGGGCTGGTGTCCTGGGAACAGTTTGAGGGAAATAAGGGATGAGCAAGGCAACGTCCTTCACAGGGTATGCACAGCAAGAAAGGGAATAACTACTGAAATAGTGGGCATGCTCAGGGACTTCAGGGTTAGAGTATATAAAAAGCTGGCTAAGAGCCCTTCAACACCTGAAGACCTTAGGAACTGGTACGATGTAGTGCAGAGAGCTATGAAGGTGTATATCAATGCATCCTACGGCGTCTTCGGCCATGAAAAGTTCCCCTTCTACACCCCTTCGCTTGCCGAATCAGTAACCGCGTTAGGGAGATACGTGATCTCCTCAACCCTTAAAAAAGCAGGTGAGCTAGGGCTAAGGGTACTCTATGGAGATACGGACTCCCTGTTTTTATGGGATCCTTCTGAAGATGCCCTCAATGAGCTTGTCGATTGGGTTGACAGGAACTTCAACTTGGATTTGGAGCTAGATAAGAGGTACAGGTTTGTTGCCTTCGCTCTAAAAAAGAACTATCTGGGGGTTCTAGAGAACGGTAAGATAGATGTGAAGGGATTAGTAGGTAAAAAGAAGAATGTGCCAAGATTCCTTCAAGATGTTTTTACGAGGGTTGTTGAGCTAATGATAAAGATAGAGGATAACCCAGTCTCTCTTGAAATGGTTAAGGAAGACCTGAAAAAGGAGGTTAAGGAGCTCTATAGAAGATTGAGGGACAGGGACTTCACCCTTGATGAGGTGGCGTTTAAGACCACTCTCAATAAGGATGTGGATAGCTATGTCAAGACAACGCCTATTCACGTAAAAGCCGCTCTTCAGCTAAGGAGGTATGGACTACATATTGCTCGTGGAGACATTATACTATATGTGAAGACCAGAACTAAGGATAAGGTAAAGGCCATCCAATTAGCTAAGCTTAGCGATATTGACGTTAATGAATATATGGAAGCCGCAAAGTCAGTACTACAGCAATTGCTGACGCCTTTCAATATATCATGGGAAGAGGTCGCTGGCGGAGTAGGTCTATTTAGTTTCCTCAATAATCCCTCCTAAGCTCTTGAGTCTCTTCATTAATTCTTCAATAACGTTATCTGCTATTTCCTCAGCCTCGGGAAGGCTATTTCCGGAGACCATTACGTAAACATCGAGCACGGGCTCCCGTATCTCGTTACCTTTAGGATGAGTCTTAATGTAGACAGGCCAGTACTTCCTTAGCACCTCCTTAACCACCTTAGCTGCCGATGATTCTGGGACACCCTTAACTCTAAAGGTTTTCTCCACTAGGTGGCGTGGAGGAGCGATCTCCTTTAACCTCACCTCAACCCATCCTTCCCACATAGCCTCCAGCTCTTTAGGAACCCCTGGAAGGGACACGATAACGGTCTCACCTATTGTCAGCCAAGAACCTGGCGCACTCCCTACAGGGTTGGGTATAGGTTCAGCACCTTCAGGAAGATACGCCATTTTAACTCTCTCCTCGGTCAGTTTGAAACCACCCTCCTCATATTTAGATCTGATAAGCTCTAAGGCCTCCTCATTGAGTTTAAGAGGCTTCCCTACCGCCATTGACACGGCCTCTAAAGTTCTATCATCGTATGTGGGACCTAGGCCGCCAGTAGTGATTATAAGGGTTGGAGACCGGCTAAGGAGAAGCTTGAGAAACTCAGCCACTAGCCCTACATCATCTATCAGGGAAATATTACCTAGAACGTTAAAGCCTAAGATGAACAGCCTCCTACCTAAATAGGCCGCGTTTGTGTTGATTACTCTTCCCTGTACAACTTCATTGCCTAAGGTAAGGATCCAAGCCTCATATTCGCTCATTTCGAACCCCTGCTTAATATATATAATGCTCTGTGTATAACGGTTACTGTATTCAGTGCAGCTATGATCCAACCCATTAGATTAGCTAAGTATGTGTAGCCTAAGCCTCCTATAACAAGTGTAATTCCAAGTAGAATGATCCTTTCCCCTCTCTCCATTATTCCCACTCCTTCAACCTTCAGGCCCAAGGATTCACCTTTAGCCCTGGAGTAGCTTATGAGGTAAGATGAGGCTAGAATGTATATAACGAGCTCAGGCCCTACATCAATAAACAACAGTGAAGCAGTGAAGGATGCATCCGCTATTCTGTCACTGAAGGAGTCTAAGAAGGAACCTTTTAAGCTGGTTCTGCCAGTAGCCTTAGCCACAGCCCCGTCAAGAACGTCAAACACGGAAGAAAACACAAATAAGGAAAATCCAAGCCAGAAGTAACCTACATAGATCATTAAGGGGGTTAGAATTGAGAATGTTAGTCCGGTAAGTGTTAGAGAGTTGGGCGTGATCCCTATATCGCCTAATGCCTTACCCACTCTCTCTGTGAGTGGCTTGATCCGCTCCCGTAAGTTGGTTAGCATCGGGCAACTAACCCGGCCTTATTTCTACCATCACCTTAAATAACTTCCAAGCAATCCTTCACGAGGATGTTGAGGAATCCGGGAACTGACCTCCAGAATGATGTGTTTGGCTCGCTGAACCACTATTTTATTAACTCCTCCCCTAGATGATGTAGAGGTTATAGGAAATGACTATGATTAAAAAACTCGTGCTAGTGACCTCCGAGGGTCATCCACAACATAAATACTTTGTGAGTGTTGCAAATGTCGTAAGAGATAAGCTCGGTGTCGAACTTGAGATAAGGAAGGACGATTACGTTTATCTGACTAATTATGGGGCAACCGATGAGCTCGGACTGACATGGCTGCCCCAGCTCTTAGCAGAACTAGATAACGGTGATGTGATTAAAGTTCTTACAGAGCCGAAGCTGACTCCTCAAGGACAATTAGACCTGGATGGGGGGATTAAAGAAGCCCTTGATAGAATAGGGGAGTATGCCAATGGATAGGTTAAACTCACTGGTGATAAGGGTAAGTAAGGGTGAGGTTTTAGAGAAGGTGGTCATGGAAGGATCCCCTGAGCTCATAGTTAAGGAGGTGATCACGTCATCATTGCCTAAATGGGATCCGAGAAAATCAGATCTCCTAGTCAGTAAATATGATCTCGGCAGTGAAAACGGGGTTAGGGTTTATGTTATTAGCTTTAAGGGCGAGTGGAGGGGCAATAATTATATTGAGAGCGAAGTCCTTGCTGTAATGCCTTATACAGGCGATGACGCCTATGTTGCGGAAGTCATAGATTCATTGAGGGAATATACTAAAACCGGTTAAAGAAGTTACTTATCTGATGATGTGTGGCGTCCTATCGTGACGGAAGTTGGATGATGGATGATGAAAGGACCACTATCTGAGAGTCGTTCTCTTTGTAAGGTAGCTTTAGTTATAGTGTTCCTCACTGAGAAACGTTGCTATACCTGAGTAAGCGGGCTTAACTTCTCTGACATTTTTGCGGGCTCTTCTAACTTTCTCCCTTGCTACGGACACTGCGATCTTTTTACGAGGTCTCCCTTTAGGGTCGCCAATGAGTTGGCTGACGATAAGTCTCTCGACAAACACTTCGGAAACCGGGCACACCTCAAGGCATATCCCACAGCCATCACATCTTTCAGCCATTACGTAAGGTTTTCCTTTCAATACGTTTATTGCTTGATTAGGACACCAATTCACGCAGTTTTGGCATCCTACGCATTTCTCCCATCTCACAGCTACCTTAATAGCGTCTATAACCAGCTCTAAGGAGTTAGGTCCCACTCCTCTTAATGTGTTTCCCTTGACATGGAGGTCGGATGATCCCTTACGTATGTTGACGGTATCTTCCCTCACCTCTATTGAGGTACCTAAAACCCTCCACTGATTAATTAGGGAATCTAGGCTTATTCCCGGCTCCACCAAGACGTGGACTTCATCTTTCCTCTTCTCCA
>WAKQ01000014.1 GCA_015523295.1 Desulfurococcales archaeon
GTACTTCCTCAATTCAGGAGGAGGGGGATTGCAACTAAGTTAATGGAGGAAGCATTAAAGAGGTTGAAAGAGATCTACGGGGTTAAGGAGGTTTACTTAGAGGTTCGGGTGAGCAACCTTCCAGCCATCAAATTATATGAAAAGCTGGGTTTCGTCAAAGTAAGGAGGATTAAATATTATTACCTTGATGGCGAGGATGCATGGCTTATGGCTAAGGAAGTTTAAGAAGATCCTTAACCTGAAAATGCTCGTGAAGATCTACTAATGCGGCATTAGTTGAATCATCTAATGTCAAGACGTTCACTCTATACATTCTGCAAAACTGTTTTTTCTCACCTGCAGATATTAGATAGTCGGGTCTAACTTCAGCTAGGAAGTGAAGGAGTTCTACCAACCCCCTCTTTTTCCCCAGAAGGGCAACATGATCTCCGCAACCATACGGGGGGAAGTAGCTGAGTATCAAGTTCCTGATATTGCCCTCACGATCGTAGATCTGCTTTCTCAGTCGTTCCATGTCGTGATGAGGGTTTATCCCACCGATTCCTGAAATAACTAGCCCATCTTGCTTAATCATCTTCCCGTCGAGAAGCAATCCCCTTTTACGGCCTTCTTTAGTAATTGCAATATCATCTTTATAGCTGGTAATGAAAAGGAAGTTCCCTAACTCGTCAACTAATGTCTGCGGGTGTAGGCCCGGCCATCCTAAGAAGTATATTGAGTCTGCTTGCATGTTCTCAGCAACTCTCTTCATTATCCTTGCATCGCTTTTCCTTGTAAACCTTATGTGGCTAATAATGAGTACCTGCATGTGATGAAACCTCTAGGAGGCCAATTGCACATGAGATTATGTCCGATGTAGTCCCAGGGTTCACACCTTTAAACCTAAGATAGGTGTCAATTCCTTCAATATCTGTATCTGTTCTTAGCTCACTCAGGTGATGTGCTATGACTTTCAATGCTTCAGCTGTTGGGTATCCCCATGTCTTTAGAACTAGGGTGTCGGTGTATTTGCTCAACAGCATCTTCTGCACTTCTGGTATTACGGCTAAAACGCTGGTCCTCGATCCAAGGTACAGCTTAGTTAAAACTTTATAGGCTTCTATAGTTCTTTTAAAGCCTCCTACTACCTCGTCGGCGATCTCATCGTCATAGGCTGAGATTTTCAGGATTTCGTATAGGGAGAAATCAGCACATCTACTCAGATCTTTCACGTCCGGGATACGACCTTTGTAGGTCCCTAAATGGGTTTCTGAAGCGTTTATCGCTTTGTAAAGATTGCAGGCTTTTTCGTTTTCCAGCTCTTTAATGAGCTTGCCATGAGTTAAGAGAAGTGCTTCATCAACTTTTGTTAAATTGAGTTTCATATTAAGTGCGTTCCCGAGAGAATACGTGATGGCGGTTGAAAGAATAGCATAGCCTAAAGCCACGTTTGTACCTATAAACTCATTCTTGATTGAATATTCCGTGATTTTATATACTGTACTTCCTAAATGTATTCGTTCCTGGTTAAACCCCCTCGTTGCAGCGGCTGCCAATTCCTTTATAAGTATAGGCGTAACCTCAATAAATTTACTGAGGTTAAGGTCCTTTATGCTCTTTAGATTACTCACTGAACTTAGCTTACCTGGTACAAGAGCTTCAATCAGGAGGGATATACCGAAAAAATATTCCTATATCTTGAGGGGATTCCAATATTACCCCCCTGGTAGATGTTTAATCACGTATATCTTATCTACTTCGTTCTTCAATGGGTCCCTCCATCTATCTCCTACAGCGATTAAGGAAAAGAGGCCTATAGGTGTAGCACCCGACATCCTCACTAGTTTTAGCAGTGCTATTGAGGTTCTCCCCGTATGCAGCAGGTCATCAACGAGTAAAACTCTATCGTTGATGTTCAGAGATGATGCAGGCATATAGAGGTTGACCATTGCAGGCGGGTCTCTCGCTAAATAGCTTGTCTGGAAGTAGTTCTTTATCCCGAATTCAGGCCTTCTTTTAGCTATGGCTAGCTTGCTGTCGAGGATGTCTCCAACACTCACTGCTATTGGTATGCCGTCAACTTCAACAGTAGCTACAGCCGTAATGTCGTAGTGGTGGAATTCTCTGTAGGCGATATAAGCAAATATTTTTAGAAGGGGTAAGTTATAGCTGATTCTTGAAACGTTATAGATTCCTTCACCGACCTCTATGATGTTATTCTCGAAGAGCTTGTCGATGACGGCAGGAACTGTCAGCTTGTCTACTAGTTCTTGGGCCCTTTCAGCTGTGGGCATTATCTTCATGTTTATGTATCTCCATAAAGCCGGTGCCGGAAGTCCCGTGATCTCCTCTAGCTCTCTGTACTTGAATACCTTCTTGAAGGCCCTCAGGAGCTCGATGGCGAAAATTCTCACATCCTTTAACACGTCTAACACCTTTCAATGTTCATGTTAAAATGTCCTTTATAAATTTATAACATTCAAATTAAAAATGCTATGAACTATTCAGATGTCTTACTACCAATTGCTACT
Source organism: Desulfurococcales archaeon (assembly GCA_015523295.1). Lineage (GTDB taxonomy): Archaea > Thermoproteota > Thermoprotei_A > Sulfolobales > NBVN01 > S013-73. The sequence continues at coordinate 2,511 of WAKQ01000014.1, forward strand.
TTATCTAGGAAATCCGGATCGCTTACGTCGTAAGCCATTGAACTTGTAATCTTCTGGATTATTGTAGTCAAGTCTTCATCTAAGTCTATTATCTCACCCAATGCTATTATCTTGGGTCTTCCCTCACTTCCAGTCATGACCACTATGTCGGCTTTAACGCCTGCTTCCTCTTTAAGGAAGGATCTGATCATCCACACCTTTCTAAGTGTTTCGGGTTTCGTGTTGGGCGGTATTGACGCCACTATCGTTAGCTGCTTCACGGTTTTCACCCTGCTGATATCCTTGCATCATACACTCTTTAAAAGGTGGAAACTACTTAGGGTTCAATGTGTCGGCTGAGCGTCTACCCGGTTTTAGAGTGAATAATAGGTTTAAGTAAGTCTGTGACATATATATTAACGGGGTGAATGAGGGATGGTCTCAAAAGTAAATAAGTCAAGGGAGGAAGATCTTAAAGTTGTTTATGAGGATGAAGATGTGGTAGTGCTTAGAGCTCCAGACGATGCCGAGCTGGAGAGATTGGTAGTCTCGATAATAAGACGGAAGGGAAGACCAGTAACATGGGCTGAGCTTAGGAAGGAGTTGAGCGGTTTAGCTGGTGAGGACAGGCTTAGGAAGGTGTTGGTTAAGCTTATTGAGAGAGATGAGATTGTGGAGATGATAGATGGCACGTTCGGGCTGAAGGGCATGGATCAGAGCTATGTGCCTAGAAGGATTAAGAAAAGGGTCAGGCCCCTCGTTCCCAGGAAGTTCAGAATTAGGTGGGGGCATCTAGTGGAATCTGTGGGCAGTATATCCGCAGCAATACAGTATTTGAGGGACTCCAAGCTTAGGGAAAGGAAGAAGAGGATTAACTAAGATCGGAATTATTGAGGTGGTTTTTTGGCCTGTGAAGCAGCTGAGATCAAGCTGGTTGGGAAGTCCGTTTTTGTGAGATTAGCCTCTGGCGCTACCGCCTTCATACCCAAGGAAAGATTTTGTGAGGCTGCTAAGAGGTTTAACATATGCGCTGATGGCTTGAAAGGGGTCAAGTGTTAATAGTTAATTCTTTTTAGCTTCGCTCTCCGTGAGCTTTTGCATCTCATCCTTAAGGAGTAGAGCGTCTTTCTCAAGTATTGGGGACTCACAGATCATGACTCCCGAGACATTGTAGTCTTTTAGGGCTTTCAGTACCTCCCTCCACCTGAAGTCGGATTCTTCAAGAGGTAAATGCCTCCTCTCCCCTTTTGGACCATACTCCATCCCTGAGATGTGAATGTGCATTGCCTTTAAGGCTTCAGTACCCAGCTTATCTTCTATAGCTTCAAGGGCTGCAGCGAATTCGTCATATGAGTTGAACTTGCCCAGAGACCTCGCATATAGGTGTGCGAAGTCAACGGTTATGGATGCACCCTCAAGCCCGTCGACCACTTCAAGAAGTTCTTCAAGGGAGCCAAACTCTGCAAGGCCTCCCATAGTTTCAGGCCTTACCCATATATCCACTCCCTCATTCTGCAGCGTCTTTAGGATTACCTTCAGTGCATCGCGAACTCTTGCCACCCCCTCCCGAGAGCTCAGCTTGCCGTAATAACCTGGGTGGAAAACGACTGACCAAGCTCCAGCCATGTAACCGACCCTGGCGGATGAGAGAATTCTCTCTATAGATGCCTTTACCTTGCTTTCATCGGGTGATAGGAGGTTTATGTAGTAGGGGGCATGGACGGTGAGCTTCACCCCCTCCTCTATAGCGGCTTCCCTGGTCTTAGCGGCTAGTTCCTTGCTCATCTTAACTCCCCTCACGAACTCTATTTCCATGGCGTCTAAGCCCAGTTCGGCCACAGTTCTCACCCCTTCAGGGGTCGACCTTTTCTTAGCAGTTAGAGGAATGCCTGCAGGACCTATGTATAGCTTTTCAAGACCTCCTGGCATTTCTAGCCCTAATCTACCTGATCGATGCTTCCAGTATTAACTCTTGTTTTAGCTGAAACACACTATGTAATTCTATTTTTGATAAATATGTCGCTGATAATGGATCCAGGGCTGTTTTATAGGATTATTATAATAGTGCTGATGTAGTGTTATAATATGGGGTAGTGTAGTGAATACTAAAGTTGACGAGCCTAAGAGCGTTAAGGAGTTCGTTAATCACCTCATATCCAGCGGTGTCTCTCCCAAATATGCAGTGTGGTTAGGTAACAGGCTCGCTAAGTATTTGTGGGATATATGGGGTGATGAGCTAAGGGCATCAGGTATTAGGTGGCAGGATTTCCTGCGTTTCTTATCCGATTACGAGGAGGTTGTTATTTCCTGGGTCGAGGGTAGGGTTGATTGGGGTTCTCTTGTTGATGCCTTAGTAAAAGGGCTTTCCGAAAAGGCTGTTGTTAGGCGTTCTACGGGGCTGGACAGGTGGTTCAGGGGTGTTTAGGCGAGGCTTATGTTTTTAATGGGCGGTACTTAACTTAATAAGTAAGGTGGTGTTAGTGGATGGATATTACCCTTCCTTCAGCGATTGGCTCTGGTTCTTCTTCCTGCTATGGATATTCCTAACATTCCTAACTCCTCAGCTCAAGCATCAGGCGTTAAGGAACGCACGGGCTTCACTCATTAAAAAGTTGGAGATGAAGCTCGGCGCGAGAGTCATCACGATGATACACAGGCAGGAGAGGATCAGCCTCTTTGGCATCCCCATCTACAAGTTCATAGATATTGAGGACTCGGAGGAGGTCCTAAGAGCCATCAGGATGACACCTCCAGACCAGCCTATAGCGATGATCCTCCACACTCCTGGCGGCCTCCTCCTGGCGGCCTCCCAGATAGCTCTCGCTCTCAAGAGACACCCTGCCAAGAAAATTGTGATAGTTCCTCATTATGCGATGAGCGGTGGTACACTCATATCCCTAGCGGCTGATGAGATATGGATGGACCCTGACGCAGTTCTCGGTCCGGTAGACCCTCAACTCACTTGGCAGGGCGGCCAATATCCAGCGCCATCCATTGTAAAAGCCGTGAAAGAAAAAGGCGTCGACAAAGTCAACGACCAAACACTCATAATGGCAGACATAGCCGAGAAAGCCCTACAGCAGACAAAGAACCTAGTCACTAAACTACTTCAAGACAAGCTTACAGAAGAACAGATAAACAAGGCAATCCAGAAGCTTGTCATGGGAACCTACACACACGACTGGCCCATAACCCCCGAAGACTTACAAGAAATAGGCCTCAAAGTAAAAACACAGCTACCACCTGAAATATACCAACTCATGGACCTCTACCCGCAAGAAACACCCACAAGGCCTTCAGTAGAATACATACCTGGACCAATACCAACACCAACAAAACACACAAAACAAAACCAAAAACAATAAAACATATTAAAGACCGAAGTTTATACTACTTGGGACGGCGGGTAACTCCGCGAAGCTCATAACCCCGAGGTCGGTGGTTCAAATCCACCCCCCGCTACCAGAACGAGTATGCCCCCCACCACCCTTTAAATTATTATTCCTTAATTGAGGGAGTTATGTCGGGAGTTGGGGATATTAATTTTATAGTGTAGCTACATAAATTTCGTTGAGTGGAGTAAATTGTAGTAATATAAGGAAGCATAGTGTAGAATCAAGGGCTTTCACAGTCTGCTCCCCTTTATCAAGGGTGAAATCAATATTCCTAACTGAACTCTATCGGAGATTATCTAGTGAATCAGGCTTACAATTTAACCTGAGGATGTTTAGGAGAAGCATAGAGATAAAGAAAGTTAAGTCTAAAAATTTCTGGTATAGGCTAGGGCTTTCATTAAGTGATGGATCACCGCTTGGTACGCATTCAATAATCGGTCTCGACACCATGCGCTATGGATGCTGTAGTGTCGGCATTCAATACATTGCATATATACTTAGGGAAACTCATGCTGTCGAAAACAACGATAAAGGTGATTCCTGCCGTCAATCTTTATGTCATTGATAAGGAAGTAGCCTCTTCTGTAATTGAACTAAAGAAAAGGAAGGATCCTCAATATTTCAATGAAGTTGTTCGGGCTCTTGAAACAGATTCCAGCAGGCTAGCTTATTTTATAGCTGGATTAATGGTTGTGGACGGATCAATAACAAAATTATGATATACGAATTTCGTTGGGTCATAATGATATAGTGCTTCCTTTGATACCGAAACATCCAAGAATAGGGTTATAAGTACCCAAGTACTCGTTAGACTAGCTTACCACATTAAGAATTACAGGAAATGGGTACAATTGCTTACGTGACTTCATTTTAGAGAGCATCGAAAATATCTATACACTATAATCTCGGTGCCTAATGTGAATGAAGAAATGGTGAGGTGGAAAATGCATACCTTGCTACAACGAGTAAAGAAAGAACTTGGGGCGCCTCTTACTCCTTCTTTAAAAGAAGGCAAAAGAGAACTAATTATCTATAATCAAAAAGTTGTGTGGATCCTAAAGAAGAGGAGGGAAGAAATTATCAAGGGTGGGACGGCGGGCTAACCCTCCCGCGGGCTTCCTGGCTACCCCACCCCGCTGCTTTGGCCCCCCGTTTCTAATTGTTTTTGACTGGTTTTTAAGTGTTTTAGAGTTGCTGTTGTTTTGTTGTTTTATGTAGCTCCACTCTTGGTGTGGGCTGGTCCTTGCATTATGTGTCTAGCTATTTTTATCCCTATAAGATATTACGGTTCAAATTTATATTACTTGGCAAGCTAAAGAGGTAGAGGGTATAAAAGGATGGCTTTCGGACCACCAGCAATGGGTTATGACAGGGCCATTACGGTCTTCTCGCCTGACGGTAAACTTTACCAGGTTGAGTATGCTGCGGAGAACGTTAAGAAAGGGTGGACTACCATAGCGTTAAGGACGGATGATTTTGGCGTTATGGTGGCTGAGAAGCGACGTATATCTCCGCTGATAGATCTTGATTCAATAGTGAAGATATATCTCATAGATACACATGTGGGGGCTTCATTCGCAGGCCTAGCAGCGGACGGTCGTGTCCTCGTTGACTATGCAAGGAGCAATGCAATGCAGTACAGGTTCATATACGATGAGCCTGCGGACGTTGAATATATAGTGAGGGCTGTATGCGATATTAAACAGCTGTACACACAGCATGCGGGGGTAAGGCCTTTCGGTGTGTCCCTAGTTTTCTTAGGGGCTGATAGGAAGGGGGTTCACCTATTCAAAACTGAGATAAACGGTTACTACTTCTCCTATAAAGGCCTGGCTATGGGTTCAGGGGAGCAAGCGGCAACTGACTACCTTGAAAAGAATTATAAGGAGGGAATGAGTAGGGATGAGGCACTTCAGCTGGCTCTTAAAGCTCTACGTGCCTCAACAGAGTCCCCCCTGCAGGCCGACCTCGTCGAGATAGGTGTAGTTTCCGCCGAGGATAAAACCTTCAGAAAGCTCGCTCCGGATGAGGCCTTAAAGTACATTCAAGCGGCAGGGGCAGATAAATGAGCAAAGAATACGTAATAGCCAGGTACGAGAAAGGAGGCCACAAGTTTGAAATACTTGTGAACCCCGACAATGCCTTCAAGCTAAGAGAAGGAGGTAGAGTAGCTATAGATGACGTACTCGTAGGTGATTATATCTATAAGGATGCCAGAAAGGGTGATAGGGCCTCACCAGAGGAAGTTAAGAAGGTATTCGGAACCACGGACGTGAAGAAAGTTGCCGAGATAATCATCAAATTCGGAGAACTTCATCTAACCACAGAGCAGAGGAGGAAACTCCTAGAAGCTAAGAGGAGGCTGGTAATTAACTATATAGCCAGATCAGCTGTAGACCCTAAAACCAAGACCCCAATTCCTCCGCAAAGGATTGAGAAGGCCTTAGAAGAAGCGAGATTTAGCATCGACCTCTACAAGCCGGTAGAAGAGCAGGCCGCTAAAGCAGTTAGAGCAATAGCACATATCCTCCCTATCAAAATTGCTAAAGCCTACATAACGGTTAAGGTCCCCCCACAATACGCAGGAAGAGCCTATTCCGAGCTTAGGAAGCTCGGAGAGGTAAAGAATGAGAGGTGGCTAAACGACGGGACCCTCCAAATAGAGTTGGAGGTGCCAGCAGGCATGCAGGCCGAGGTCATAGATTCAATAAACCGGGCTTCAAAAGGTACGGCTGAGGTAAATGTGAGGGTGGTGTGAAATTGAGTGAAGAAGGAAGTAAGAAGAGAGAGGAGAAACCCAGAACTCTAGTTGCTCCTGGAGACCTGCTGGCTAGGGGGGAGTATAAGATCCTTACACCTACCACAGTGCAGCGCAGGGGGGATAGCTACTATGCGCTTGTAGTAGGTCTTGCAACAGTAGACGATGAAGCGAAAACCATCAAACTGATACCCCTACAGGGTCCCTACTATCCCAGTGTGGATGACTTGGTCATAGGGATAGTTAGGTCGATAGGTCTCACAAGCTGGGAGGTGGACATCAGGGCTCCCTCCCCGGCAATACTTTATGCCTCTGATTACTTAGGAAGGCCAGTGAACCCTGCTAGGGAGAGCCTCAGTGACTACCTAGATGTTGGCGACGTGATAATAGCGAAGATACAGGTCTTCGACAGAACAAGGGATCCCCTCATCACAACTAGGGGAAAGGGGCTGGGGAAGGTTACCACTGGAGCAGTAGTAGAGATAAGCCCCGTTAAAGTCCCTAGGGTAATAGGAAAGAAAGGCTCTATGCAGTCAGTTCTCGAAGGCGAGACAGGATGTAGGCTGGTCGTAGGAAGGAACGGCAGAATAGTCGTTAACTGCCCTAACAAAGATTTAGAGGAGATAGTTGTGTTAGCGATTAGGAAAATAGAGGCTGAAGCTCACACTACGGGGCTAACCGATCGTATAAAGGAATTTATTCTAACTGAGAAGGTTCGGAGGGGATTAATAGGTGGGAGGTAAAGGAGAGAAGCCTAAGCTCATAATGGAGGATGGGAAAAGGCATGATGGAAGGCTTCCAGACGAGCTAAGACCTATTAAGATGGAAATAGGGGTACTTAAAAATGCGGATGGTTCTGCGTATGTTGAGTTCGGAAAGACGAGAGTGGTTGCTGCGGTTTATGGCCCTAGAGAAGCTCAGCCAAAGCATATCGCATCGCCATATAGGGCAGTTCTCAGATGCAGGTATCACATGGCCCCCTTCTCGACAGATGAGAGGAAGTCGCCGGCCCCTTCGAGAAGGGAGATAGAGCTCTCTAAGGTTATAAGGGAGGCTTTAGAGCCTGTCGTCATGACGGAGATGTTTCCAAGAACTTCCATAGACATTTTCATCGAGGTAATCAGCGCTGATGGAGGGACCAGAACTACGTCAGTCACAGCAGCATCTCTAGCCCTGGCGGATGCTGGAATACCCATGAAGGACTTAGTTGCTGCGGTGGCTGTTGGAAAAGCTGACGGTGTCCTCGTCTTAGATATTGACCAAGTCGAAGATAACTACGGTGAAGCTGACATGCCTGTGGCTGCAGCACCCTCATTAAACGAGATAACCCTCCTACAGTTAAATGGTGTGTTAAGCATGAATGAATTTAAAGAAGGTTTATCCCTAGCCCTCAAAGGAATTGGGGAAATCTACAAAATACAGAAAGAAACCCTTAAAAATAAGTACCTGCAAGTAGAGGGTGAATGATATGTCCTTAACACCGACAGAGCCCATTAACATAATACCTAGGCTGAAGGCGGAGACCATAGCATCGATTGTCAAGAAAGGGGTTCGCCTGGATGGTAGGAAGCTCGATGAGTTCAGAGAGTTAACCATAATACCGAATTACTTACCTAAGGCTCAAGGCTCGGCACTCGTAAAGCTTGGAAGCACGCAGGTTTTAGTGGGTGTTAAACTAGAAGTTGGCACTCCTTATCAGGACGCCCCTGACGAGGGCGTCATCATAGTGTCATCTGAGTTCGTGCCTATGGCATCACCGGTATTTGAGCCCGGGCCGCCGGACGAGAACTCCATAGAGCTTGCTAGAGTTATCGACCGTTCTATAAGGGAAACACATGCTATAGATCTCAAAAAACTAGCAATCATACCCGGTAAGAAAGTTTGGACAGTCTGGATAGACATCTATGTGCTGGATCATGGAGGCAACCTAATGGATGCCTCGTCTATAGGAACCCTCGCAGCCTTAATGACTACAAAGGTACCTAAGGCAGAGATTAATGAAAACGAGGAGGTCATCGTAGACAAGGCGACATCGATAGGGCCTCTCCCGCTTAATAGGAAAGTAGCTACCGTAACATTAGGGAAAATATCGGACGTGCTTATAGTAGACCCCGATAACGAGGAGGAGAGCGTACTAGAAACAAAGCTCACAATCGCTGTAACCGAAGATGGTTTAATAGCAGGTATTCAGAAGTCAGGGCAGTCCTCAATTACTGAAGAGGAAGCAATAAAGGCCGCTGAAATAGCTCTTCAGAAAGGAAGAGAACTGATAGATAAAGTTACTCAACTGGTTGAATCTTCGGCTGAGACGGTAAAGCAGGAGAATAATAATTCGGCCGCGGATAGCGCCTCTAATGAAGCTAGTGAAGGCGAAGGAGTTGAGGAGGGTAGCGGGAAGAATCCTGAAGAGGACTCGGGTCTTGAAAAGGATGGGGGGTTAGGCGGCTCAGAGGTTAGTTTAAAATCTGAGTCGAAGGAGTAAGCTTAAAATCGGGGGAATATAACACCTTTAAGGTGAGAGTGGTTGGCAAGGAGAACAAAGCTTGTGGGCATCGCGGGAAGATTCGGTCCGAGATATGGCTCTTCTTTGAGGAAGAAATGGAAGAAGGTCATGGAGCGTAGATATGAGGTGGTTGAATGTCCATATTGCGGATCCAGGGTAGTGATGAAGAGGATAGCCATTGGTATATGGCAATGTCCTAAATGTGGTACGGTATTCGCTGGAGGAGCCTACCAGCCTGTAACTGCCCTAGGTAAGTGAGGCGCCGAAGGCGGGAATGAAGCTCATAATTACTTCTTCGAGGGAACCTTCAAGAAGGACTCGAAGCTTTATTAATGAGTTAGTTGATGCAATCCCTCACGCCATAAGGTTTGTAAGAGGTAAGGCAACTCTTCAAGACCTTGAATCATATTCTGAGAGGCATGGGGCTTACGGAATATTATTGGTCTATGAGAAAAAAGCGAATCCATCTGCGCTTGTCTACTATACTAGAGGCAGGGAAGGGCTTACTCGGGAAGCCCTAATCCGCATTAGATCTGTTAAGCTTAGAAGGGAAACCCCAACCTCTCAGAAGCCGTTAGAGGTGACTAGGCTATTTCTCAATCTCAGAAGCATTAGGCCTGGTCTGCCTTACAGGGTTGCTGATGCCTTAGCAAGGGCTCTGAAACCTGAAATCATCGATTTACCCGGGGGCAAGGGTCAGAATAATGCAATTGAGCTGGTAATAGGTGGAGATGATAATGAGGCTCACGTGATGTTCATATGTTCATCAACTGGTAGGATATGCGGCCCTCAATTTAAGGCCTTCAAGGTAGTGCAGTATGGTGAAGGAAGTGAAGGTTAATGCCGTGGTAAGGATAGGTTTGCCTTACAGGGTTGCTGATGCCTTAGCAAGGGCTCTGAAACCTGAAGCGGAAGTAGAATTGAAGGGCGTCATAAGTGATATTAAGAGAACAGATTCTGAGCTTATCTTAAATGTTAACGCCCCTGACATTTCATCAGCCCTCGCAACGTTAAATGGTTTGCTTAGACTTGCCTCATCACTTGTAGAACTACTTAAGGCTCTAAAGTTATACGATGCGAAGAACCTTTAAAACTTCAGTCACTTAAGAGATGAGGTGCTTGAAATTGGCGCAGAAAATCCCTCCTGAGCTAGAGCAGAAAATAATAAAATATCAACAAATAGAGTCGCAGCTCACCGCAGTATTAGCTGAAAAATCCACGATAATGAGTGAACTAAAGGATATCGACAGAGCGCTAAACACGCTCAATTCGATCAGTCAGGACTCGCCTGTATATAAAAACACCGGGTTTGTTATGGTCAAGATCTCTAAGGAAACTGCTCAGAAAGAACTTCAGGACAGGAAGGAGGAGCTGGAGATAAGGCTGAAAAGCGTTGAGAAGATGGAGGAAAGCCTAAGGAAGCAGTTTGAGGAACTGAAAAAGGAGATCGAGAGGTTCAGAGCAGGTGTCTCGGGAGCCTTACCAAAGGGTAGTTAGGAGATCACCCGTAGAAAATATAGGGATCGATGTACATGAGCTGAAGCCTCAGGCATTAGAGGGAATTCTGCTCAAAGTAGAAGAGGCAGTAAGGAGCTCCTTAAGCAAGAGACTGGGTAGAAGCGACGAATATTCCATCGTTGTAGATGCACGAATAGATAAGGAGGTCACCATCGCTATAGACCTCTATGTAGAATCACCTGTAGAGATACCTGTAGAAGTTGAAGCAATGTTGGAGGAAGCCATAGACCAAGCCTTCAAGGTGGTGCGTGATGAGCTTAGGAAGTTCAGTCCAAGCAAGATTAAAGGGCTGTAAGGCGATCCTCGATAAGATCAGAGGCCTTAAAGGCAAAGCATGTATAACTTTTCATCAGAACGCAGATCCAGACGCCTTAGCATCCGCGGTCGGTTTGAGCGCACTAATTAAAGGTTTAAGGACAAACGTCACGGTCGTATTTAAGCCCTCAGAAGGTTTTGACGTTGCAAGCAAAAAGGTCATTCAAGCTTTGAATTTAGAAATAAGCACCGATGATAGAACAAGAGAATGCACTTATTATTTCATCGTAGATACTTCAACCCCAACTCAGCTTGCTGATATTGCTCGAGAGGTGGAGAAAATTCCATATGCGGTCATAGATCATCATGAGTTAAACGAGCTTTTAAAGAAGGCGGATTTATCGCTTTACGACCCCTCCTGCCCTTCTGCTAGCGAGTTAGTTGTTGAGCTTCTCATGTATTCAGGTTTTAGACCTCCAAGAAACGTTCTTACAGCCTTAATTACAGGCATATTATACGACACTAAGTTTTTCCGTTTAGCTACCTACGAAACCTTCGATAAAGTCTCATGGTTGATGAGAATGGGAGGCGACTACTTGTTTGCACAGAAACTGCTTTCAGGCCGTGAAGTGACAAGGTCAGAAAAAATTGCAGTTCTTAAAGGCCTATCCCGCACAGGCCTTTATAAGCTTAACAAAGAGTGGATACTTGCCATTACCTGTGTAGGCGCACATGAATCCTCCGTTCTTAAGGAGCTCATTGATTCCGGGGCTGATGTCGCTCTAGCAATAGCGCATAGGAAAGACAAGATAAGGGTAACTGCCAGAGCATCAAGAAGTTTTATCTCTGCAGCCCGGAAGCCCGTTGCGGCAGAGCTATGTTCATATCTAGGGAAGACCCTAGGAGGGGCAGGAGGAGGTCATAGCGGTGCTGCTGGTGTAACGATACCAGCCAACTATAGAGCCGAAGAACTCCTTAAGACCATAAAAACGTATTTTCAAAGGTTCTTAGGGCTTAAGGTATCTCCCCTAGAAATCGGCAGGTGGATGGAGGAGTGTGAGTAAGGGTGGTTAAGATCTACGTGGATGAGCGTGAGAAGCCATCCCAGGTACCCAAACATCTAATTGAATACGGTGCTACAGTGATTTTCAAGCAACTTGAGATAGGGGACTACATTCCTGCAGAGGGCTTCATTGTCGAAAGGAAAAGGATTGATGACCTAATAAGGTCTGTTTTTCAAGGCAGGTTCTTTGACCAAATTAAGAAGCTCTCATCAGTGCATGGGAAGGTGTTTCTAGTAGTTGAAGGAGACGGCAATATCCTCCCTAGACTTACTAAGAATGCGAAAGCGGTAGAGGCTGCAGTCCTAACCGCTATAATATATAACGATAACATCAAACTTATCTACACACGAAATTCAGAGCACACCGCAGAAGTAATCTATTACATTGCAAAGAAGCTTCAGTCAGCGAGAGAACATCATAAGGTGGCACTCCCGACTTACCATAAATTAAGGAAACCTAAGGACATCAGCCCAAGGGAATGGCAGATATACATACTTGCTTCATTCCCTGGCATAGGACCGAAACTTGCGGAGAAGTTGCTTGATAAATTCGGCAGTCTAAGAGAAGTCCTCAATGCGTCGCCATACCAGTTGACTAGGGTTGAAGGCATTACAGAAGATAAGGCCAACATTATTCGTCTAATACTTGACTATGGATCAAAAGAAGAGACGAATGAATCTCTTCATAAATATTATATTGATGGGAAAGGCTAATTTACCTTCATGAATTTGTATCAGACAGGCGTAAACTTTTAATCCTTAATAACCCATCCAACTGGGTTAAGTGAGATGCCGAGGTTTAAGACAGTAGAACAGATCAGGAGAATAATGTCCAACTTAGACCAGGTTAGGAACATAGGTATTATAGCGCATGTCGACCATGGGAAGACCACAACCTCAGATACCCTTCTGGCGGCTGCAGGAATAATCTCTCAAAAGGTAGCTGGTGAAGCTCTAGCTTTAGATTACCTTGACGTAGAGCAGAAAAGAGGAGTTACCGTTAAATCAGCTAATATAAGCCTCTACCATGAGCTTGGTGGCACTGGCTACGTGATAAACCTCATCGACACCCCTGGACATGTGGATTTCTCTGGAAAAGTAACTCGATCTCTAAGGGTTCTTGATGGGGCCATCGTAGTAGTAGATGCTGTGGAGGGAGTAATGACTCAGACTGAAACAGTTCTCAGACAAGCACTTGAAGAAAGGGTAAGGCCTCTCCTCTATATCAACAAGGTCGACCGGCTCATTAAAGAGCTTAAGTTAAGCCCCGAAGAAATCCAAAAGAGATTCGTTGAGATAATAAAAGAAGTAAACACCCTCATCAGGGAATATGCGGATCCCGAATTCAAGGATAAGTGGGTTCTAGACGCAGCTAAAGGACAGGTTGCCTTCGGATCAGCAAGAGATAAGATAGGGTTAACCGTGCCTTATGCTGCGAGAAAAGGAGTTAAAATCATGGATATGATGAATGCTTACACGAAGGGTAAAGAGGCAGTTCAGGAACTTCAGAAGGTTATACCACTTCATGAACCATTGCTAGAGATGGTCATTAAACATGTTCCGAATCCTGCTGTCGCTCAGAAATACAGGATTCCTAAAATATGGAGAGGCGATCTTGACTCAGAAATTGGTCAAGCAATGCTGAAGGCCGACCCTAACGGCCCTACTGTGTTCTTCATAAATGATATGCGTGTCGACCCTCATGCAGGCATGGTAGCAACGGGTAGAATCTTCTCCGGTCGGCTAAGGACTGGTGAGGAGCTATGGCTTCTGATGGCAAGAACCTCTCAAAAAGCTTTGCAGGTAGGCCTATACATGGGGCCTTACAGAGAACAAGTCGATGAGATACTCGCAGGGAATATTGGGGCGGCTTTAGGCCTGGATAAGGCCAGGGCAGGTGATACTGCTGTTTCAATAGCTTATAAGGATAAGGCTGCTCCCTTCGAGAGGCTGCACTATGTCTCAGAACCCGTGGTAACAATGGCCGTAGAACCTAAGCGGATGCAGGACTTAACGAAGTTGATAGACGCATTAAGAAAGATGTCTATTGAGGATCCTAACCTAGTTGTGAAAATAAACGAGGAAACAGGTGAATATCTAATATCAGGTATGGGTCCCCTGCACCTAGAAATAGTCTTAACTCTGTTAAAAGAGAATTACGGTTTAGAAGTTGAGACATCGCCACCTATTGTGGTATATAGGGAAACGATCAGGGCAAAGTCAGAGGTCTTGGAGGGCAAATCACCAAATAAGCATAATAAGCTCTACATTAGTGTTGAGCCTCTGAATGAAGAAACAATTAAGTTGATACATGATGGCATAGTCACTGAAGACATGGACTCAAGGGAAAGAGCTAAGATCTTAAGAGATGAAGCTGGATGGGCCTATGATGAGGCGAGGAAAATATGGGCTATAGATGAGAACTTCAATATATTGGTGGATAAGACAGTCGGAGTTCAGCATCTAAGAGAAATCAAGGATACCGTTATACAAGGTTTCAGACTTGCGATGGCTGAAGGTCCTTTAGCCATGGAGCCTGTGAGAGGGGTTAAGGTGGTGCTCCATGATGCTATAGTACATGAGGATCCTGCACATAGGGGACCGGCTCAAATATATCCAGCCGTTAGGAACCCCATCTACGCAGGCATGTTATTATCTAAACCGACGCTGCTGGAGCCAATACAGAAGCTCGATATAAGATGCCCTAATGAATTTATGAGTGCAGTCATTTCAGTCATAACGAGGAAGAGGGGTAAGGTTCTTGACGTGGTTCAACATGGTGCTAGTCAGGTCAGGATAACTGCAGAGATACCGGTAGCAGAGTCGATGAACCTGGCAAACGAGTTAAGATCAGCAACGGCAGGAAGGGCTTTCTGGGGCACAGAATTCAGTAGATGGGCTCCAGTACCAGACTCTATGCTCATGGACTTAGTCAAGAAGATAAGGCAGAGAAAAGGACTGAAGCCTGAGCCTCCCAGAGCCCAGGACTTTATCTCACCTTTCTAAAGGTGGCAAATTCAGCAAGTTTTTAAACCTAAATTAAGAGCTCAGCCGGCTTGATTACAATCAATGTTAAACGATTTTGTTGATAAGCAGCCACTTTACAGTTTTCCTGAGAGCTTCCTCGGAACTCATTTTCGGAGACCAACCAAGGGATGTAATTTTGCTAATATCAAGAAGCATGAACTTAACGTCCCCAACCCATCCCCTACCGTCAGGAGTAGCGGGTTTATAAACATACTTAACGTCCTTCAAGCCCAGCTCTTCAACTACAATATTAGCTATCTCAGTAACGGTTATCCAGTCTTTATTCCCAAGATTGAACACGTCATGAAGCTTACTACTGGCTACATAGTTAGCCCCTAAATCCATTCCGTGTAGGAGGTCGTCCACATGTAAATATGATTTCTTCTGTGTACCATCGCCTAAAATCTCGAGCGTTTTACTATTTTTCTTCAGTTTTTTGATAAAGTCTACAATGACCCCATGGCTTTGTCTGGGACCTACTATGTTAGCGAACCTGAATATTGCAGCCTTAATCCCATAGAGCCTGCTGTAGGTCGTTATAAGGTTTTCAGATGCGAGTTTCGCGGCGCCGTAGACTGAGATAGGTTCTAATGGATGGTAGTCTTCTGGAGTTGGAAATATCTTGGCATCGCCATAAACTGTTGATGAGCTGGCGAAAATAAGTAGTGGAACGTCATTAATGCGGCATGCCTCCAAGACATTAAACGTTGAAACTATATTTTCTTCGAAGTGAATACGAGGGTTGGATATCGATGTCCTGACCTCGGGGTTGGCTGCTAGGTGATACACTACATCAGCGCCTTTGAATTCTTTAACCCACTCTTCACTGGATTTCTTAAGATCGGCTTTTACAAGGGTAGCTCTTCCGCTGTCTAAAGCCTTTTCTAGGTATTCAATCTTGCCAGTGGATAGGTTGTCAAGCACTTTAACCTTTAAGCCTTTTCCAATCAAGCGATCCACAAGATTAGATCCTATAAAGCCGGCTCCACCAGTCACTACTGCCCTATGACCTTCTCTCACTCTTCTTCCCCTCTAACGAGGAGGTGATGGCTGTTGCTATTATATCCGTGAGCTCAAGGGCTTTATCCAGTGTGCTTTCTTCTGGTTTCTTAAACTTAATGACTAGATGGTTACCTCTTAAATCTATAATAAGCTTCTCACTTAAGTCCTTAGGTATTGCAGCGATTACCTTTACAAAGCTGACGTCAACGCTTCTCAAGCATACCCTGATAACGTGACCTAGATCTGTCTCTTGAACAAGTATGGCCACACCGTCATTCCTGCAGACTTTAACAAGCAAGTCATAGGCAATAGGCCTTAGTAAGGCATAATTTTGTTTAATAAAATCTCGTGATATTTTACTTGAAATTACTAGCACTTTAAGCTTGCCGTAAGGTATGTACTCCCTTCTTTCAATGACTTGCTGAGCAAGCTCCATTGCTTTATCATATTTCTCTGCCTCTCTTACCAGGTCTTCGGTAAGCTTTACGCTTTTTGATTTTATACTGTCTAAGGCAAATAAGTACATCACTTTCCTGAAGTCTTTAGACATGTAATTCATTTTCAATGCCTTCATCATTGCCTTTCCTGTCTTCGACAGTTTCTCGAAATTGCCGCTGTTAATCAATGTTATATCCTTAAGAAGCTGCTCTGGAATCTCTACATCTTCGTTAAGCGTTTGAATGTACTCCAGCACGCTTTCGGTTAGGGAATTCACATTGGAGAACCTCATCATGACGTCGCCGTTACCGTTACCATCATATTTCATCACCACTCCCAGTCTTCGCTCTGGAACATACGTAAGTGCTATAGAGTCTGTTATAATGGCGCCGTCCTTATGAGATATTCCAACGGCATAAGACCGACTTATGAGTAATTTTTTCCTCTCTGAGGGGGAGGGAAACTCAATATATACCTTGAACCCCTTTCTGAGGAGGGCGATAGCAAGTGCTGCTGTAGCTACAGCCTCATCCCAGCCCCAACCTGAATATATTGTAGTATTGTTCCCTAAAGTCATACGATACCCACCTTAACCGGCAATATTATTCATCGATTCCACCGGATATTGACGAGCTTCACATCGCTCAACTCTTTAAGCAATGAATACGCATTAAAATCTTTTCCCATGCAATCCTTAGAGTTGAGTTAAGCTAAATCTTTTTTATACACTTAGCTTTATCTTAAGGGTTTGATGAAATGGATGCGATGCCGCTAATACTGGGGGCAGGAGCTTTAGGGATACTATATGCATTGTTCCTTGCTTGGTATGTGTTGCGACAGCCTAAAGGAAGTGGAAAAATCGTGGAAATACATCAGTATATCAAGGAGGGAGCAAAGGCCTATCTCAAACACCAATATGCTGTGATACTCACCATAGCTACACTTATAATGATCATATTGCTTCCCATCAACGTTTTGATGGGCATAAGCTACATTATTGGTGCCCTCTCATCGGTTATAGCTGGCTATGTGGGCATGTGGATAGCTGTTAATGCCAACGTGAGGACAACATACGCGGCTAAAGAGAAGGGGGTCGGTAAAGCTCTGAGAATAGCCGTTAATGGAGGGATGGTTCTAGGCCTCATGGTTGTCGGGGTCGGTACACTGCTCATCGCTGTCCAGTTAATTCTCTATGGGGCGACTACCGAGGCTGTAAAATCAATAATTGGCTATAGCTTTGGAGCGTCAACAGTAGCTCTGTTCGCAAGAGTAGGGGGCGGTATTTACACCAAAGCAGCAGACGTCGGTGCAGATCTTGTAGGGAAGGTGGAGGAGGGGATCCCTGAAGACGATCCGCGAAACCCCGGCGTAATCGCAGACAACGTAGGAGACAATGTAGGTGATGTAGCTGGAATGGGCGCAGATCTATTTGAATCATTCGTGGGTTCAATAATATCTACTATGGTCATAGCAGCAACTGCGATTTACGTCTATGTGAAGAGCGGATGGATTAACTGGGCAATATTACCTTTAACCGTAGCTGCTGCAGGTATATTTTCATCTATAATTACTTCATTCTTCATAAGGGTTAAAGAGGGAGGCGATCCGTCAAAACCTCTAACATTGTCGACGATAATATCAGGAACTCTTATAGCGATATTCACATATCCTCTAGCCACTTCACTTCTAGGGGCAGATGCAGGACTTCGCGCCTTTATAGTGGTAGTGCTTGGATTAATAGCAGGCATAATAGTTGGTTTAACAAGTGATTACTTCACTAATCCATCGAAAAGGCCGGTTAGGAAGGTCGCATTTATGTCTCAGTCCGGTGCTGCCTTAACTATCCTCACCGGCTTAGCCTATGGCTTTGCCAGCGTTCTAATACCTGCTATAGGTATCGCCATTGCCGAGCTTGTAGCGTATCTAATGCTAGCACCCTATGGTTTTTGGTTCGGGATCTATGGTGTCGCGCTAGCTGCAGTGGGCATGCTTTCACTTGCGGGTATAGTCGTAAGCGCTGATGCCTACGGACCCATAACCGATAATGCTGCAGGTATAGCTGAACAGGCAGGCCTTGGCGAAGACGTAAGAGCCATAACCGATAAGCTAGATGCAGCTGGTAATACCATGAAATCTGTATCGAAGGGATTTGCCATAGGTTCCGCAGCTCTAACTGCTCTAGCCTATATCGCCGCCTACTCCAGCACAATCCTAGACGTTACAGGCCTAAGCCTTGAGAAAGTTAAGGAACTAATGAGCTTCCTTAACGCGACAGTAATAAGCGGTTCTCTAATTGGCATGGCACTTCCAGCTATCTTCACCACTGTCGTTATATTAGCTGTAAGCGATGCTGCATTTGTACTAATCGAGGAGATCAGGAGGCAGTTCAAGGAGAAGCCAGGCATCCTTGAATTTAAGGAAAAGCCAGATTATGGGAGAGCTGTCGCCATAGTCACTTCATACGCTATAAAGAGGTTGATAACTCCAGGCCTTCTGGCCATAATTTCACCATTGCTAATTGGATTCTTTCTAGGTCCTTATGGGTTAGCTGGTGCCTTGGTAGCCGCTACAATCACAGGCCTAATGCTAGGCCTCTTCCAAGGCAACGTAGGTAATACTTGGGATAACGCCAAGAAATATGTTGAAGAAGGCCATTACGGAGGAAAGGGCAGTGAGACGCATAAGGCAGCCGTTATAGGGGACACTGTAGGAGACCCCTTGAAAGATGCGTCAGGTCCTTCAATCAATATACTCATTAAGCTCATGAGCGTGGTCTCAGTGATATTTGTGCAAATACTGGTGCATTATAATCTGCTTACCTTGCTTTCAATTCATTAATTTTTTAGTATAAAGTTAAATTATTTTTAATGTGTAATTTTAATGAAAAATACCCTTTAAAATGGAACATCCTGTTCCCTGAAAGGAAAGTTAAAGATCTAAACCTTCAATAGCCTGTTTCACATTCTTGAAGTAATGTTTTATTTCATCTAGCCGAGTTAAGAGATCTGCTTCTGACTTGATGGTTGATGGAACATACCTACCTGTAACGATCGCATGTCTCTCCATAGAACCTTTAAACAGCTGTAGGAAGTTAACTGCGGTGTATTCATCTAGGATGCCTAAGTGTACCGCCACTCCAAGCTCGTCAAGCACTAGGAGCTTAGGTTTAAAGGTAGAGAGGATTTTAGGCAGTTCAAAAAGGATGAAGCCGTAAGAGAAAGCCATATTGACTGATGCCGCATAATTGCCTAAATCGTTGGGATTCACAAATTCTTTAGTCCCGAAATTCATCCAGATTAGCTTTCCCTCCAAGGGCATCCCTCTACTGGAAAGCCTCCTCATCAATGTTCTTTCCCCAGAATCCCATGATTTCATGAACTGCACTATGGCTACCCTCCATCCACGTCCAAGAGCTCTTAATGCTGTGCCAACAGCTGCGCTTGTCTTGCCTTTACCTTTACCGTAAAACACTAACAGCATAGGCATCCCTTCATAATTTACTGTTCCCGCATTTTAGAAACAAATTTATAAGGAAATTAGCTGGTCGATGGGACCTCATCCTTCCAGGCCTGCTTTTTTGCTGAAATCAAAGATGGTTAACGAAACAACCTTCCCCTCTTTAATCCTTACCACTATATCGTTTTCCGTAAGGAATGATTCATCCGCATCCTCTACATCATAGCCAAAATTGATATATAGGATATCGTTTTGCTGATCATACTCCAACCATATGTGGTTAAGGTCCCCGATCCGTAGCTCCTTAGGACTCTCTTCACTCACGACTGAACCCTCATCCACATAAGGTACTAAAGTTTATATTCGTGTCTCAAAAACCTTGACGCAGGTGCATAGGTTGAGAATAGCTAAGTCTGTATTACTAAAGTGTGAGGAGAGGTGTTCAGAGGAATGCATGAATAAAAAAGGTGATAAATACACCCTCTGCTTCACGGAATGTTTCAAGCAGTGTCAGGCTAGTCAACAAGAATAGCAGAGTTCACGTGCCTAGTTCCCATGACCTTAGGTATTTACTCTGTTCCTCAGTGAGCTTGTCTATCTTTATATTCATTGATTCTAATTTGCGTAAGGCTATTTCTTCATCAATCTCCCTAGGAAGTGTGTAAACGTGATGCTCTAGCTTCCCTCGATTTTCCTTGATATACTTCACAGCAAGCGCTTGATTAGAAAAGCTCATATCCATAACCTCACTTGGATGACCCTCAGCAGCAACAAGATTAACTAATCTCCCTTCACCAATTAAATAGAGCCTTCTCCCATCGCTTAACCTGTACTCCATGACGTTTCTCCTGATCTCCCTCTTATAGGTTGATATTCTCTCCAAGGCCTTCACATTCACCTCAACATTAAAATGACCGGCATTAGCCAGAATGGCTCCATCCTTCATTCTCTTCAAGTGTTCTTCGCCTATAACGTTTATATCGCCTGTGGCTGTGACGAATACATCCCCAACTTCCGCCGCTTCCTCCATCTTCATAACCCTAAAGCCATCCATTACGGCCTCTAACGCCCTTATGGGGTTGACCTCAGTAACTATTACATGAGCTCCCATACCTCTAGCCCTAAGGGCTATCCCTCTACCTACCCATCCATAGCCAGCAACGACGAACTGCTTTCCTGCAAGGAGGATATTAGTGGCTCGGAGGATTCCATCAATAGTTGATTGCCCAGTACCGTATCTGTTGTCGAACAAGTATTTTGTCAGTGAATCGTTAACTGCTATGACTGGGTACTTAAGTCTACCTTCTCTATCTAAGGCTTTAAGCCTGATGACGCCTGTTGTGGTTTCTTCAGTGCCTCCCCACAACCTTTCAGCAATATCAGGTCTTTTGCTGTGTAAAAATGCATGAAGGTCAGCGCCATCATCTAAAATAATGTCGGGCCCTACTGAAGCAACCTCCTTAATGCATTCATAATATTCTTCGCCAGACTCCCCTCTCCATGCGAATACGTTAATCCCTTCTTTAGCTAGGTAGGCAGCAATATCATCTTGCGTGGATAGCGGATTGCTTCCCGCCAGCCACACTTCAGCACCGCCAGCCTTTAATGTCAGTGCAAGTACCCCGGTTTCCTTGGTAACGTGAAGCACCGCCGAAATTCTAATGCCTTTGAAAGGCTTCTCCTTCTCAAATGCTTTATAAAGCCCCATCAATACGGGCATATGTTGCTGAGCCCATTCAATCTGCTTCTCCCCTTCCGGTGCAAGACTCTCGTCTGCAACTCTGAAAGGCATCTATTTAGCACCTCTGTCTCTAAACTCACGCTTAAATAATTAATATATAATCTCTAGTATCCTCAAAAAGGGTTAACACTAACCTCTTCTCAGATATATTTATTTAAAAACTCCTCCCTAGAAATTAGGGATGTTTATGCGCATATCTCTAATCCAGTTGAACGTTATTGATGGTGATGTCAGAAGGAATATCGGAAAAGGCCTGAAAATGCTGTTAAGGGCGGTGAAAGACGCGGATATCATCGTCTTCCCAGAACTATGGACAACAGGATATGATAGGGAAGCAATTCAAAGATATGCCGAGAGCGTTGAAGAGGGGTGGTCCATAAACCTTCTTACAAGTATTGCCGCGGAGTATGGTGTATTCATAATATCCACGATACCCCTCAAGGAAGAGGACGGATTATATGATGCATCGGTTCTGCTTGGTCCTTCAGGGGTTATCGGAATTTACAAAAAGCTACATTTATTCAGACCTTATCATGAGGATAAGATATTCAAGTACGGTGATAGGCTGGGCTTATTTGACACTCATTACGGCAAAATAGGGGTCGCTATATGTTATGATTTGAGGTTCCCTGAGTTGTTCAGGATCCTGGCTAAGGGGGGTGCACGTATGATTTTTGTCCCAGCATCTTGGGGTGCCCCTAGGGCAATTCAATGGAGGGCCTTATTAAGGGCTAGGGCAGCTGAGAATGAGGTTTTCATTGCTGGGGTAAATAGGGTTGGTAAAAGCAGGGTAACTCATGAGGGATATAACGGTGACTCAAGTGTATATGATCCTTTCGGATATGAGATAGTTCATTCGGAGGGTAATGAACAAGTACTGACGGCTGAGATAGATCTAAGGAATGTAGACATTGTCAGACAGCAACTCCCGTTATGGAGGGATAGGAGGCTGGATAAGTATGGGATCCGTTCCGATTGGGGACTCAGCGACTAGGAAGAGTGAAGTAAGGAGTAACTGGATAGTAGTTAAGGCTTCAGCAATTCTCCTATTATTTTTAGTAGCCTCATTCATATATTTTGAATATGTACAAGCATCTAGAATCAATGATTATATATCGGATGAATGTTGGTATGTGAGCGCTGCCAGGAATATTCTGAGGGTGATCTTTGGTGTATCTCCTCAAGCAAGTCATGATGGCTATGTTGAAGTTACAGTTCAGTTAGATTATCCAGCAACGAGCATGCAATATAGCGAGTGGGTTGCAGAAGTTAAAGACTATGTCTTGGGGCTTGGCGGGCGGGTGATCAGAGATAATAGCTATTACACATATAAGGAAGGGGGGAACTTCTTACCTGCAGTATGTGTTGATGTTCCGGAATCGAAGCTCGATTATCTAAATAGAATCCCGCATATGGTGAAATACGCTACTGGTTACTGCTATCCAAATGCTAGAGATATCTTGGACTACATGAATTATGAGCACCCTCCCCTTGTTAAATACCTTATAGGTCTTATGATGGAGGTGAGAGATTGCCCCATTATGTGGCGATTGCCTCCTATGATTGCAGGTTCTTTAATTCTTGTACTAATATTTATGGTGTTCAGAGAGGTCCTTGGTAAAGAGATTGGTAGCGCATTAGGAGTTGTTGCAGCATTGTTAACTGCGCTTGATCATACGTTTCGAGCACTCTCTATGGTGGCAATGCTGGATATCTTCGTTGCTTTTTTCACTTACTTGACGTACTACGCTACCATTAAACGCTCTGCGCTTCTCTCTTCACTGGCTTTAGGATTCGGTTTCTCAAGCAAGTTCAGTGGGGGTTTTCCAGGCATCCCTGCATTAATTGAGCTCATAAAGAGAAAGGAAGTTCCTGCAAAGGTGATCCTCTACTTGTTTTACGTTCCTTTAGCAATCTTCTTGATCCTTTCTCTACCTGAAATACTTAAGAATGGATGGTGGGGATGGTGGGATGCATCAGTGGCAGGTGCGCTTAAGTGGCACTTAAGCCAGAAGACTACAGCAGGCCCGCCTCAGGCGATGCCCTGGGATTGGTTAATAGGAAGGAATTCATTCGTTCTTCATTATGCCTATGATGCATCACAGGGTAAATGGGTACCTGATATAGTTGCCTCAGGAAACCCCATACTTTATTTATTAACATTAGCTCTCTCAGTCTTTATGCTTCCACATGTACTGAGATTGCCCGATAAAGGGTCTGCCTATAGCTTCACGTGGTTGACTTACCTGATGTATTATTTAATATATTTCTTGGGGACTAAGACACAATACAGTTTCTACTTTGTACAGATAGTCCCTCTGTTATACACCCTCCTAATTATGGAACTTTACTATCTCTTGCGAGACGTTAAGCGCATCAAGGAGATCGCAGCAAAATGGATGGAGTGGTTTAAAGCTTTCGTTGACTGGCTGGGGGGTAGAGCATCAATTAACGTGCATGTCGAAGTAATATACAGGGAATAGGCTTTACGGGAAAGTCACACTTATTAATTCATCCATGAAACACCATTGGTGAAGTTCATTTTGACAGGAAAGAGATACATCTATCCCTTCGAGGAAGGTGATTGGAAAAATAAGAAGTTGTTAGGAGGTAAAGGTGCCTCATTAGCACAGATGACGCAGTTAGGGCTCCCGGTACCTCCTGGGTTTACCATAACGACAGAAGCCTGTAGAGATTTCTATGCACCTAGAAGGGCAGAAATTGAGGAGATTGTTAAGGAATTAGAGCGGAATCCACCACCTCAGAAAAGAGATGAATTGATTAGGAAAATCTGGGACATTATTAACTCCTTAGACCTGCCTTCCGGGCTTATGGATGAAGTTAAAGAGAACATGAGGAAGCTCGAGGAGAAGACGGGTAAGAAATTTGGTTCGCCTGAAAATCCTTTACTGGTGTCTGTAAGGTCGGGCGCCGCAGTTTCAATGCCAGGAATGATGGATACCGTGCTTAATCTCGGTCTAAACGATGATGTAACTCCGGGGTTAGCCAGGCTCGCTAATAATGAATGGTTTGCGTATGATGCCTACAGAAGATTCCTGCAGATGTTCGGCAGAATAGTGCTAGAAATAGAAGAGGAGCTCTTCGATAAGGAGTTTGATAAACTCGATGAAGAGTTTAGAAAAGAGGCCGAGGCTAGGTTCCAAGACGAAATTGAGGAAGTCAAGAAAAGATATCCGAAGTACTCATTGAGGTTAGATGCGCAGCCACCTAGAGAAGTAGCTCCCAATACATGGTCTCTGTCCATTAAGTACCTGAAGGAGCTTGTTGATTCCTTTAAGAAAATAATAAAGGAGAACTGGGGAGAATTCCCGCAAGACCCGTGGGAGCAATTAAGGCTGGCTGTAAAAGCGGTCTTCAGATCTTGGATGAATCCTAGGGCTATATATTATAGGATTGCTAACAAGATCACGCCGGAAGTAGCTGACTGCACAGCTGTAAACGTAGTTATGATGGTATTCGGTAACATGGGATGGGATTCAGGTACTGGCGTTTACTTCACGAGGGATCCCGCAACAGGCGAAAACAAACCCTATGGAGAGTTCCTTCCGAATGCACAGGGAGAGGATGTTGTGGCAGGTATAAGGACGCCTTTAAGCCTTGATGAATTGAAAGCTAGGATGCCTCAAGTCTACGATGAGCTGATAACTGCTGGTAAAAAGCTTGAAAAACTTAACAAGGATGTCATGGACATAGAATTTACCATTGAGAGAGGCAAGCTCTACTTCCTACAGAACAGAAGAGCGAAGATGACGCCAGTTGCGAGAGTTAAGACAGCCGTTGAGATGGCTGATGAAGGGCTGATAACGAAGGAAGAGGCCATCCTTAAAGTGTCCCCTGAAGTAGTTCTAAGGCTCCTTTATCCCAGGATAGATCCAAAGGCGAAGGCAGAGCCGATAGCTAAAGGGCTAGCTGCATCGCCTGGCGCGGTAAGCGGTCAGGTGGTTTTCCACCCAGATGATGCAGTTGAGTGGGCCAAGAGAGGAAAGAAGGTAATATTAGTGAGGGTGGAGACGAAGCCAGATGATGTTCATGGCTTCTATGCATCAGTGGGTATCCTCACCTCAAGAGGAGGAATGACATCCCACGCAGCAGTAGTTGCCAGAGGAATCGGTAAGCCTGCGGTCGTAGGTGCTGAGGCCATTAAAGTAGACTACGATACGAAGACATTCAGGGTAGGCGATATCGTTGTCAAGGAGGGTGACTGGATCACAATTGATGGGAATACAGGAAATGTATATCTCGGTAAAGTGCCTACTGTGGAGCCTGAGCTGATACCGGAGCTTCAGACTCTTCTCTCATGGGCAGATGACATCAGAAAACTGGGTGTTAGAGCTAATGCAGACGTACCTGAAGACGCAAGCATAGCAAAGAAGTTCGGTGCTGAGGGCATAGGTCTACTACGTATTGAAAGGATGTTCAGAAAGCCTGAAAGGCTTGAAGCGTTAAGGAATGTCATACTTTCAGAGAACAAGGAAGAAAGAGTAGAGCATTTAAAGAAACTTGCAGCACTCATAAAGCCTGACTTTAAGGAAATGCTGAAGATTATGGACGGCTTGCCTGTAGTGATAAGGTTAATAGATCCGCCTCTTCATGAGTTCTTACCTGCTCCTGAAGAACTTCTAAAGGAATTATATGAAACTAGAGTCGCGTATTACCAACTAAAGAGTTCAGAGGCGGTTAAGGAGATAGCTCCAGACATCCTAGAGGAATACGAAGACAGAATAAACAGGCTTGAGAAGTTATACAAGCGTGTCATGGCTCTGAAAGAGCATAACCCGATGATGGGACATAGAGGTGTAAGAGTTGGAGTCACCTATCCAGAGATCTACTACTATTTAAGCAGGGCAATGCTGGAAGCTACAGCAGAACTTATCAAGGAAGGTTACAATCCTAAACTCGAGATAATGATTCCTCAGGTAAGCCACATTAATGAGATCAGATACGTCAAGCAGAATGCTATTCTACCCGCGATAGAGGATGTTGAGAAAGACTACGGCATTAAACTCCCAGTTAAGGTAGGAACCATGATTGAGACTGTAAGGGCTACTCTTACAGCATCAGAAATAGCTAAGGAAGTAGACTTCTTCAGCTTCGGCACTAACGACTTGACGCAAGCAACCTTTAGCTTCAGTAGAGATGATGTTGAGAACAAGTTTATGCCTCAATACCTTGAGCTAGGTATTTTGAAAGCGAATCCGTTCCAGACACTTGACACTGAAGGTGTAGGGAAATTAGTCGAGATGGCTACGAAAGCAGGTAAGGAGGCAAACCCAGAGCTTGAGGTAGGGATATGTGGCGAGCATGGAGGTGACCCTGCATCCATAGAGTTCCTACATAAAGCAGGGTTAGACTACGTTAGTGCGTCTCCATTCAGGATAGTAGTTGCTAGGTTAGCGGCTGCACATGCAGCTATAAAGTATGGCAAATGATCGCTTGAAACTAACCTACGAATTTTTGAGGAACTCATCCACATGTGGCTTTTCTTTAACTACCCGAAAAATCAAACTTGTCATACTTCTCTTTATTCTCGGATCCTTTATCAGCCTCTTTATGAAGGAGTCTAATTCATCAACGCTTCTAAAGCTTGTGATTAAGGCAACATCATACTCACCCGTAATATCATATACCCCCCTTACATTATCTTCGCTGGCAAGCTCTTTCTCAAGCTCTTCAATATACTGTCCATCCACTTGAAGAAGTGTTATTGCATTAATTTCATAGCCTAAAAGTGAATAGTTAAACAACGCCGTATAGCCTTTCACTATTCCCTCCTTTTCAAGTCTTCTTATTCTTTCCGAAACCGTTGAAGGTGATCTGTTAAGCTCCCTAGCAAGATAGCGAACGCCTTCTTTACCGTGCGTAGCGAGATGTTTAAGTATCTTTCTATCAAGATCGTCCAATTTAAGGCCTTTAGAGGAGGGCACTTTTTCACCTATGTCTTCATAATGCCTTAAACTATATAAACATGTCCAGCTTACAACATGAAATGTTTTATAATATGTTCAATGTCTAATCACATTAGTGGTCAAATAAACGGTGTCTTGGCAATGGATGATAAGGACATGAATAAAGAAGCAGAGGTTGAGATGCACTATATAGATATTGTAGGGCGGTTAAGGTCAGTCACCGTGCCATATAACGTGGCTTTCGAAGGTGAGGTGTTGATAGATGCATCTTCTGTTAATATGCTTGAGATCTATAAAAGCGACCTTCAGCTTCTTCCAGATAGTAAAACATTGGCGAAATTGCCATGGGACTATAACGTATACAGAGTCATGACTAATATGGTTTTAGATGGCAGTAGGTTCTGGGGTGATAGTAGGTGGGTTGCAGAGAGAACGGAGAAATTTGCTAAGGATTTAGGTTATGAAGTTCTTATGGGGTCTGAGATTGAGTTCTTTGTGCATAAGGTTAGGTATGTATCCGATAGCCTCAGACAATATGTTCGCATCTATAATGACGAACAGGCACCCTATGGCAGCTATAGTAGGAAAGAGGCATATCAAGTACCAGACATTGGTGGCCCTGCATATATGGTTCGCAGGAAAGCTTCGGAATATCTAAGGAATATGGGTATAATTGTCAGGAAACAGCATCATGAGGTAGCACCTAACCAAGCAGAAATAGTTACTCCATCAGGAACCGTTAAGAAGGTAGGAGACTACATAATCACAGTCAAATATGTGGTCAAGAAGGTCGCTTCTGATAGTGGATACGTCGCTAACTTCATGCCAAAACCTATACCAGAGGAAAACGGGTCAGGGATGCATGTGCATCTTAGCTTGTGGAAACAAGGTTCAAATGCTTTCTGGGATGATGGACGTCTCAGCCAGATCGGTAGATACTTTATAGGTGGTGTTCTAGAGCACGGGAGATCGTTAGCAGCGCTAGTGGCTCCTACAGTTAATTCCTATAAGAGGTTAGTAGCAGGTTATGAAGCTCCTATCTACCTAGCGTGGGGCGTAGCAAACAGATCGGTGGCTATTAGAGTGCCCAAAACTAGCAAGCCAGGCAGTATAAGGATTGAGTTCAGAGTACCTGACCCTCTGGCTAACCCATATCTAGCCCTTTCGGCTATAGCTTTGGCTGGGCTCGACGGCATGCGAAAGAAGATAGATCCAGGCGACCCAGTTTCCTATAATGCATACAAACTGGAGATCAACTCAGCAGAACTCAAGAGGAAAGTATTACCTAGGAACCTGCTGGAGGCTATAGAGGAACTTGAGAGTGACCATGAGTACTTGCTTCCAGCATTCCCGAGAGAACTCATCAGCAGATATTTAGAGGTGAAAAGAGAAGAGGCCGTCAAAGTTATGTCGATCCCTTCCCCGGCAGAATTTTCAGCCTATCTCTCATGGTAGGAATCGCTTAGAACTCTGAGGAGGCGACCTAGCATATCTTTGTTCCTGGCCTCACAGGCTTTTCAACGGTTAAAAGCACAGGTGTCTCCCCTTTTTCACATCCAGCAGCAAGTAACATACCATTTGACTCATAACCCATCATAACCTTAGGCTCTAGGTTAGCAACAACCACCACATATTTTCCCTTCAGATCTTCTGGTTCATACCATTTAGCCAAACCTGCAATTATCTGTCTCTTTTCTCTTCCTAAATCGACAGTTAGCTTTATGAGCTTCTTAGCTCCTGGAATCCTTTCAGCGCTTTCGACATAACCCACTCTCAAATCAATCTTAGAGAACTCAGAATAACTCACCTTATCACTCAAGGTGAAACACCGATGATAGGTTTAATGAAGAAATTAAAGCTTTGTTACTCACTGTGCGTTGTCTTCCTCAGTTTCAGTCGCTTCATCTTTTTGTGAGGAGGTCCTGGAGTTTATCATCGGTCTGAACTTAACTACATAGGGAACAACGCCATCTAATGTAGGGGCTGTTCTTCTTACGGTTGCCACGACCTTCATGCCGGTCTTAATACTTTCCGGGGTTACATCTGTGAGTTGTGCGAGCATCCTAGCGTCACCTAATTTTATTATACCAACTGCGAGTGGGGCCTGGTCTTCAAAACCTTTTATTGGTATATTTAGCACTGTATATGTCAG
The DNA here is from genome assembly GCA_015523295.1 of Desulfurococcales archaeon. Classification (GTDB taxonomy): domain Archaea; phylum Thermoproteota; class Thermoprotei_A; order Sulfolobales; family NBVN01; genus S013-73. The sequence goes on from WAKQ01000014.1 coordinate 31,725, forward strand.
TAGTTCACCCGTTTTAGGAAGCTCCTCCCTTACTATATTTTTCGATCCACATCTAGGACAAGCAGCTTTCGGCGGGAAGGAAACATACCCGCAATCTAAGCATCTTGTAGCAGTTAATTTCAGTAACGTTGTTCTTAATCTCCAAATCCTTTGGATGGTCGTCATTTTCATCACCTCGTAAGGATGAGTGTGGTTATATTAGATCCTACTCCTCCTACGTTCTGGGTCAATCCAACCTCTCCTCCAACCTGAAGACCGGGGAAATCCCCTCTTAATTGCATAGTTATCTCACTCGCTTGATAGACTCCAGTAGCACCTACTGGGTGACCTCTTGATTTAAGACCTCCTGAAGGGTTGAGAACAGGCTTATCTCCCGGTCTAAACCTCCCTTCTGCCCACATTTTAGGTGCTTTCCCTTTTTCCGCAAACCCTATTTCTTCTATTGAAAGGGCTGCTATAATGCTGTAGGCATCATGTATCTCAGCCACATCTACATCCTTGACATCTTTCTTAGCCATCTTGAATGCCCGGAGGGCAGATAGTCTAGAGGCATAAAGACTGTCAAGTTCAAATCTGGATGAAAGGTCCGGGCTATCTAGGGCATTACCTACTCCGCTGATTTTAACTGGTGTATCATTTAAGGATTTGTAGTCTTTTGATGCCAGCATTAATGCCGCGGCCCCATCACTTAGGGGGCATGAGTCGTAGAGCCTTATAGGATCAGCTATTACAGGTGAGTTCATAGCTTCCTCTAATGTAACCTTTTTACGGAGTTGGGCAAAGGGATTCTGATAACCATTTTCATGCATCATTACTGCCCACCATGACATTTCCTCTCTGCTTATCCCGTACTTATCCATGTAGTATCTCATAATTAACGCGTTAAGACCTGCAAAGCTTATCCCGTAAATTAATTCGTAGTCTGCGTCTGCAGCATAAGCTAAACCTCTGGTCGTATCAGGAGTGGGCCTTTCAAGAAGTTTCTCAACCCCTACCACTAGCACCTTATTAAAAAGACCTGAAGCAATTAATGAGTAGCCAGCCACTATTGCGGCCCCACCAGAACCGCATGCACCCTCAACTTTAAAACCGCTTATTCCACGTAGACCTGAATGGTCGGCTATTAGGGCGGCCAGGTTCTCCTGCTCGACAAGACTGCTTAGCATGTTGCCTACAACGATAGCCTCAGGTCTTTCACCTCCTGCATCCTCTATGGCCTTTAATGCAGCCTCTGATGCCAGGTCTCTTAATGAGAGGCTCATATGCCTACCTACCTTTGTCATACCTACACCTACTATGTAAACGTCTCTCACAACAACCACCCCGTAGTACATTGCATTATCATTACGTAAACGCCTCCTGAACTCGCCTCACCTATAAATAGAACTTCTTCAGAGTCGTTACATTTTTCGAGGGCTTTAATAATTGAAAAGGCAGCGGCCAGATTCCCCTTATAACCGGCATTAATCACTTCTAATGCGGGGCTAATATCAATGTCTTTCAGCTTTAGTGATGATATAGCTTTAAGCAATATTTTAGGTTTCCTCATATAGCCGCTTATGATCTTTACATTATGTTTACGGGATTTCCTGCGATGAATAAATTTCTTGAGAATACCGGGCATTTTGCTAAGCGTTACTTCCGAGAGGAGATCGGATAAAGCTCTTTCATCAGTGAGAGAGGTACGCAGGAATCCCATCGCCTCTTTCCTGATCTCGTGTGCCACTATCTTGATTGGGCCTCTTTTTCTAAACTGAATGGCTGCTGCACCTGCAGGGGGTTCAGACCTCACAACAGTCATGACGGAGGGGACAGAGCTCAGAGAGTATTCCAGCGCATCATCTAGGGAAGAGAATACTGAAACAGTAGATGTGGGGGCTTCTATCAAGTCAGCTACTATATGGAAATCCACGTCTTTCTCCCCATTGTCATCCACAAAAACCATCCGAACTCCGTTGGGGAGTTCCATCCCGCTGAGGACTTCGTAAGCCATAGAGATTTTATCCTCATCCTTGGATGGTGCTGGTAATTCCTTTCCATCTACCACCTTCTTGCTTGCGGGTAGGTAAGCAGTCCACTCCCGAATGAATACCATAAGATCAGCACACCTATAAACCAAGATTTTGCTCTCCTTTTATTGTTTGAGTTAATCTAAGCTGAGTGATGCCTTATATGGGAAACGGGTAGAAACTAATTGATTAGAGGGTCTTGATTGAGTGCAAAAAGTAAAGCGACATATGCTGCAGGCATAGCGATAGGGATGCTATTATATCTAGTGATATTTATATTTGTGTATAAGGGTGACCTTAGAACTTTCTTAACTATAATCTCGAGGGGGAATCCCGAAAGCGTTCTTTTCGCATATCTGGCTAGAGTTGCCTACCTGTTCTTCGAGGCAATGATTTGGTGGTCGATACTAAGGATATTCGGTAAGGTGAGCATCCTTAAGACCTGCGAAGTAATGTTTGCAGCAATATTCGTGGAGTTTATCTTGCCGGTGGGAGGGGCAACGGAAGTCGCAAGGTACCTTCTTGCTGTGAAGCTCAAGCTTACAGATCGTGAAGGTGCTGTAGCATCGATCTTCGTTCACAGGCTAATAAACTCAATAACTATTCTGCTAACCACCTTAGTTTCCCTTATCTTAGTGAGCGCTCCTTATCCTCTTTTCCTAAGCTTATTCATACCTGCCTTGATATTGGTTACAGGTAATGTAGCCCTCTACATCTTACCTAAATATAAGTGGGTTGAAAGATATGCTGATAAATTCCTAAATCGGGTTGGTATGAGTATTGAAGGTATGTCCGAGAACTACAAGTTCAGGGTCAGTCAAGTGAAAAAAGCATACCCTCTCCTAGCTTTAGCGTTTGCCTTCGCCTTTTTAGAAAGAATGGCTAATGGATTGTACGGTGTTGAAATAGCCTCAATAGCTGGGATAAACTTGCCTTTCCCTAGCTCCCTACTCTCCTTCGATTCGCTATACACTATCATGTGGCTCTTCCCAGCAATTACTCCCGGAGGGATAGGTATTTTCGAGTTTATCCAGACAGGCCTCCTCTCATATCTTGGAATTAGCGTGGATGCAGCAGCAACAATAAGCATTATATCAAGACTCTACTACGTTATAGGGGAATATCCGTTATTCGTCATTTCTGCAGTAGGGCTTGGATTTAAGTCAAAGGATCTCTTAAAACAATTAACAAGATATAGGGGTAATGCCAGACAAGGTGAGGAGAATAAAAAGCTTCTAGGGCAGTAGTCGAACATGCATCTCCATTTGAGACTCACCAACCTTTTGTTTACAGGGATAATTTGAGTTTATCTATGTGCTTAGCATTATGTTAGAGGTGTTGGGAATGCCGGTTGACGAGCACAGAAAAATAAGTGCAGATTATAGAGTGAATTTTTGTTTAGTCGTCACGAGCGATGCAGTGATTAGAGGTGAAAGACAGGATAAAATAACCCCCTTAGTTGATGCCTTAGTTAAGGAATCAGGAAATAAATTAATTGGTGCAGTCGTCGTCCCTAATGACTTAAAGGAGATCAAGGACAAGGTTAAGGAGTTCTCAAGGAAATGTGACATAGTTCTCGTTACCGGAGGTACTGGTCTAAGTGATAGGGATATTTCCGTGGAAGCTGTGTCAAGTGAATGCATGAAGGAGATGCCAGGTTTTGGAGAGCTTTTCCGGTACTTGACATTCAAGAAACATGGTACAGCAGCATTAATGAGTAGGGCAATGGCCTGCAGAATTAATTACTCGCTAGTATTCGTAACACCTGGATCCCCAGATGCTGTTAATATGGCTTTAAGGGATCTCATACTACCTGAATGCAAGCATATGGTTTTTGAGTTAAGGAGGTAGATTATTCCGCTGATTCCTCAACTTGTTGAGGAACTATTGCATACTTCTTCATAAACTCCATTATGTCATCCTCCAAGATCCTTGGATACATCAAGAGAACTGAATCATCTTTATCAGCGATGAGACGGGATAGATTATAAGGAGTTACAGCCACCCACTCACCGGATTTCTTTATCGCTAGTATTGAAGCTCCAAGATCTTCTAGCTGTTCTTGGAGATCCTTGACTCTAATAGTTGTAGCGAGTTTATATGACCTAACTTTTTCCATGCTTGATTCCACTATCCGTGATAGTACATCCCTGTAGATGTCTTTTGCTGGCAATGTGAGGGAATAGGTCATAGCATCTGTTATATCCTCCAACCTCGTAACTAGCATTAATAGACTATATCTATCCTTATTATCGAATTTGGGTGTGTCAACAATTCGTTCGGAGACCCGTAGCCTGAGAGTGTCAACAAACATCTCTATTTCCATAACCTCCTCAACCATGCTTGGGTCTTGAGCCTTTAGTTGATAGTGCACTAAATCGTTAAGTAGCTTCACAATATCTATCATGGAGTCAATATCTGAGAGTATTGGCATGATATCTGCGGGTGGTTTTTCACCAACTAGCTCTGGTAGTCTAAGATCATGGAGTAACTCATTGATATTTTCCTTAACTCCTGTAACGTATATCTTATCTGAGGAGGTTATCTTAAGTTTCTCATTGGGCATAAGAATCCACTTCCCTCCCCGAAGAACTGCAATACTTTCAACAGCATATTCCTCATTTATCCATCCCACTGTTTTCCCTTCCAGATCTTTCCCATTAATCTTGGAGGTCACTACATCACTCAAGTAAATAAAGTAGTTATAAATCTCTTTTTTGGGGCTGTAACCCATCAGTGAAAGGTAAGCGAGATCTTTGAGCGAGTCGGTAATCTTATCGATGCCTGCCACATAAACGTAGAGTGGGATAGATCCTAAAGCATTATCTACATCATGACCTACTGTCAGCGCTACATGTACTAAAATCTGATATGCTGTGCTATCTAACATGTGTTCAAGCTCGATTATATGCTTAGCAATTGATCTTTCACCGGCTAGAAATGAATACGTGCCTAGGTCGACGGCCACATTAACATACGAGTTCATCTCCCCAAGCGCCTTACTTACTGGAACAGGCTTGTACTTCAGAGGTTCAGGTTTGAAGTGAAGCTTCCTATGTAATTCCTCATTTTTTTCAGGCCAGTTACTCACCTTTCCTTACATACCTCCTCTAATAGGTGTGCTTACTAAGGATTAAAAATTGTTCCTGCCTTACGCCAAGATCAGTTTATTATATATGGTAATGCCGTAGAACATCTTTTAAGATCTTCTCCTTATCTCTGAAAAAGTAGCTTTCCAGAATTCTCATTCTTTCCGACTTCCCCCCGATATGAGCTATTACCACCGATTCATTTACCCGGATCTCAAGAAGTGTGTATGTTAGTTCCCAGCTGGTTGGAGGGATGCCTGAATCTAAGCAGAGAGCCTTGAGAAATTCTTTAAAGAGAGTCATGATCTCATCATTTTCTAATAAGGGTTGCCTAGGTAGTCTTTTACAGGCGTCTTCAAAGCTTTTTACGTAGGAGCAAGGCTCAGGACCTGCTCTTCTTAGTTCTATGGAGAACGCCTTGCTGTTGCTTAGCAGTTCCTTTAACTTGCTTGCATCAAGAACGAAATCTCCCAGCCCACACCTATTATGTGGGATTATGGGCGCATCGACAGGTGCTGAGGCTGTTAGGGTGAACCTTCTTGCCCTTCTAATTGTTAAGAAACGAGGTAAAGGACTATTTAATGCTGAAGGCAAGTAACAGTCAATCATATATTTTCTATGTTTAGCCTTTGGACACTCGTCAAATGAAGCAATTGCGACAGGATACCATAGTAGATATCCACTACTTTTCATCACTTTGGCATCTATAAACGTTGAGAACCCCTTAAGGGATCAGGTCTTAAAGTTAAAGTATTTTCTTGTATTGCGGCGATTATTATCTATTGCGGGGGGATTTAATATATGTGGTTATTAACTGATATCTAATATCGTGGAATAGGTGGTTGATGATTTTGAGGGGGGAGAATGAAGTCTACTTGCCGGAAAGGCTCTATCTAATAGCAGAGACTGTATGTCGAGAGAAGAGAAAGCTGAATGCCCGAGAACTTTCTGCCCTCATAGGGAAAAAACAAGAGGACATTATGAGGGATCTTGCAGAGCTTGAGAGCAAAGGCTTAATCAGAGTATCCTATAAAACTACCTACCTTCTAAGGCTTTCTGAGTTGGGTATCAAATACCTGGAGAGCGGATTGCCGGAAGAGCGGATCATCAATATTTTGAGAACGCATGGGGGTAGGGCTTCCCTCCAAACGCTTATGAAAGAATCAGCGTTGACGTCTAAGGAGTTTTCGGCTGCCCTCGGTAGGCTTCGGAAAGCAGGGGCTGCTATGATCTCATCTCATGAGGTTATCCTCAATGAACGTGGACTAACTGCTTTTGAGGAGTCTATTCGCAGAATTAAGGAAACTATGAATAAACTTAAAGAGCCACTCCAAGCCAACAGTGTGGGCGAGCTTAAGGAGTTGAAGTATCGTGGGATTATTGAGATAACGCCCGTTAAGGAAGTATTTGTAGAACCTACTCCGGCCCTTCTCGATCTATGCAGTAGAAGCCTGATTAAAAAGGCAATAGTTGTGACGAAGTTAACGTCAGATCTAATAACTAGCGGAAAATGGAGAGAGGTTAGACTTAAGGAATTCAACCTTGATATCGATGTTCCTACTAGAAAAATGAGAAAGCCTCACCCCTACCTAGAGTTTCTGGAGAGGGTAAGGGAGATTATAGTCGGGATGGGCTTTAGAGAGGTTAAGGGACCTCATGTTGAGACAGCTCTCTGGAACTTCGACGTATTATTCGTCCCTCAATACCATCCTTCAAGAAGGGATAGCGATGTTTACTATGTTGCAAACAATGTTGATGTTGACGAGGATCCATTAGTTATTTCTAAGGTGAAGGAAATCCATGAGAAACGGCTGAAGTATAGATGGGATCCCAGACAAGCCCTAAGCTTGGTCCTGAGGACGCATACCACACCGGTGTCTGTGAAAACTATTTGGAAGGAGGGTGCAGGCGAGTATAGAGCTTTCTCTCTCGACAGAGTCTTCAGGCCTGACACCCCCGATGCAACACATCTTATGGAATTCCACCAGCTTGAAGGAATTATAGTAAGCAAGAGGGTGACATTCAGAGACCTCCTCGGAATATTTAAGGAGTTAGCTAACGCTTTAGGCTTAGGTGAAGTTAGATTTCGCCCTGCCTACTTCCCTTTCACGGAGCCAAGCGTGGAGGGCTATATCCGTCACCCACGTCTTGGATGGATAGAGGTTTTCCCAGGTGGCATGTTTCGAAGAGAGGTGTTAAAACCTCTGGGCTTACCTGATGAATACAAGGTAGCTGCTTGGGGTATAGGCATAGATCGTATAGCTATGATGGTTCTAGGAAAGGATGATATCAGAGATCTTTATACCAATGACCTTCAGGTCATCAATTTAACTAACTTAGGGAAGGTGGTGATACAGTAATGCCCATGGTTGAAGTATCTATTTCTGACTTAGAACGCCTCTCCAAGATATCACTAAGCAGCGATAAGGTGGTGAGTTTTATGGAACTCATGAAAGCCGAGATCGAGAGTATAGAAGGTGACCTACTAATTTACGAGGCCAGCCATGATAGGCCAGATCTCTTTTCAGCTGAAGGCCTTGCTAGAGCTCTCTCCTTTTTAGCCGGTACGAGAGAGCCCGTCAAGTATCAAGTTAAACCCTCAGGGACATACCTGGATGCATCAAACTCTCCCTCCTACAGGCCCTATGCGTTCATGGCGATAGTAAAGAATGTAAAGCTGGATGAGGAAGCCATAAAGCAGTTAGTCCAGCTACAGGAGAAGCTACACCTTAGCTATGGTAGAAACAGGGAGCTTGTCTCCATAGGTTTTTATGATTTAGATAAGATTCGTCCACCCTTCAAATATCTAAAGGTGAATGAAGCCGAATACATACCATTAGATCATTCAGAAACTATGAAGCTTTCAGATGTGCTGACACTTACGGAGAAGGGGAAGGAATTCTCACATCTTGTTAAGAGAGGGGAATATCCAGTCCTAATGGACTCTGACGGCAGGATATTCTCATTCCCTCCGATACTTAATGGTGAGGAAAGTAGGGTTACTGAGGCGACAACCAATATCCTAATAGATGTCACTGGGAAAGAGCCCTATCTAATGCTTAAGGTGCTTAATGTCTTGGTTACTTCAGTGGCTGAAAGATCTAAGGAGCCCCTCATAGAGAGTTTAAAGATCTTAGGTGTTAATGAAGAGCTTCCCTCAGTGACCCCTCAACTGGATGGATGCGAGATTCAACTTCATATCAGTGAAATAGAGAACCTGCTAGGGCTGAAAATAGGCCCCAGCAAAATAGGTGAACTCCTTGGTAGAATGGGTTTTATCGTTGAGGAAGGGGATATAAGTTCAAAAAGTCTTAGTGTGTGGGTGCCGCCTTACAGAGTTGATGTTATTGATGAAGCAGACATAATTGAGGACATCGCTATTAGTTACGGATATAATTCTTTAGGAACTACATTGTTACCTCCGACACATTCTGGGAGTGAATTACTTATTGAGAGGTTCGCCAGGCACTTAAGGAAGATTCTCTTAGGTATGGGACTACAGGAGGTCGTGAACTTTATGATGGTTGATTCTGGACTCCTTGATAAAGTCTCTGATGAGGAGTATATCAAAGTTTCCAACCCAAAGATGAGGACTTATTCAGCGTTAAGGAATTCATTAACTCCTTCCCTCTTACTTACGGCCTCAGTGAATGCAGAGAAGTTTGAGGATTTTGAAGTCTTTGAAATAGGTGATGTTGTAAAGAGGACGGACAATAAGTTCTCAAGTAGGAAAATATTAGGTATACTCCTTACTGGTGAGAGATATACCTTGACTGACGGATTAGTCATTGTTAAAACATTACTTCAAGCACTTGGTAAGAACTTTAAGGCTGTAAGGACTGAGGCTAAGGCGTTTATTGAGGGAAGAACAGCATCCATAGTAGTAGGTGAGGACGTCATTGGGGTCATTGGTGAAGTTCACCCGGAAATCCTCAATGAGGTCCGTATACCGAAACCCTCTATTATTGTGGAAATCGATCTTAGTAAGCTCCTTAATGCCCTGAGCTAATTAACCGTTTTGCCTCCTCAACCACCATTTTTGCTGTGCTTTTACCGAAGCCTGGAAGGGAAGATATACGCTCTGGGTTAGCCTTTGCAAGTTCAATAACGCTTCTTATGCCAGCGGAAAATAGGGATCTTGCTCTCACCCTTCCAACACCCTTAACCCTGACTAAATCGATCAGCTCCTCCTTAACTCCATGCTTTACCCTTACTGCTAGTTTTGCTAGCTCTATGCTATGTTTCTTGAAATGCTTGACCTCGCAGATCCTTGAATAAGCATAGAGTAGCCATTCGGCTGTCTCCACTATGTTTCTAAGGTCGCCTGCCCCTATCTTAAATGTCTCTAGTATCTTATCTTCAGGTAGCTCCTCTATCCATGCATTTAATATCTTGCCCAGTTTGAATGCCCTCAGCCAATCATAGTATCCCACACCCTCCATAGGGGGCGGTATGATACCGTCCTCTAAAGCAGCATTTGCTTCCTCCTCAAACTCTCTAAACCTAGTTACCCTAGCCCTGCAGAAGTCGGGCGTCATTGCCACTCCTACTAGATAATAAAGGGGGTGGGCTTCCTTAACGTCTCTCAAAGCCTCTAACATCATTACTGCTGAGAGAGGATCTATATAAAGCCTTGAAACAGTGACACCCAGCTTTGTGGGTTTCAATTTAGTTCCCTCTACTTTCACCATGCCCATATCAATGAGCCTATTGATTGTATATTCGACAGCTCTTTCACCCGTCTCCCGACCCAATTGCTTAAATGCCAGCGTCTTACTCATTAGGTTAAACAGCTCACTGAATGTACGCGTATCTCTAGAAGCAACCATGGCCAGAATATGTATTCTTAAAGCTCTTTCACCTATAAGTGCGGATCTCACATCCTCAGGCTCACCCAAGATATACTTCATCGCGTATGTCCTGTCTGGAGCGTCCGCTATTATAGCCTCGCCGTAGGGATCATATTGAGGTCTTCCAGCCCTGCCCGCCATTTGCTTATACTCTGAGACCGATATTGGACGCATGAATCCGCCTTCATATCTCTTTGTGTAGATTAGAACGCGTCTAGCGGGCATATTAATACCAGCTGCTAAAGTAGGTGTGGCAACAACGAGTTTTATGTTTCCATTCCTGAAATTTTTCTCAATGAGGCTTCTAGACTCCAGTGAAAGACCTGCATGGTGATAAGCTAGTCCTTTGCTAAGGAGCGGCTTAAGAGCATTTTTCTCTACTGAGGGTACATTGCTTTTACTAAGTTCATTGATAAGGACAGAACTCGTAAGTGAGTCACCCTTAATTTCTTCAGATAGCTTCTTAGCAAGGGACTCAGCTCTACTACGAGAGTGAACGAATATTATTGATTGATATCTCCCTTCAAGCGTTTTCTTTAGGATATGCTTGGGGAGGTTTCCTTCTACTTTTTCCTTCTTACCATCCTCAAATACTATCGCCTTCTTTGGCCTGAAGTAGTAGCCTTCGACCAGTTTTACAGGCCTCCAGTTGCTTATGATCAATTCAGAGCCTAGCCATGCAGCAAGTTCCTCTGGATTCCCTATAGTGGCTGAGAGGCCTATAAGCTGAGCGCCAAGTCTCAAAGCTTTAACGGTCAGCAACTCCACTATAGGTCCACGGCCGACATCTCCTATCATATGAAATTCATCTATCACAACCGTACCCACATCGCTAAGCCATGAAGGCTTAAGCCTGAAGATTGAGTCCATCCTTTCGTAAGTAGCAACTATCACGTTATACTCGCTCAGCCACTCGCCGGGCTCATCATAATCTCCTGTAGTTAACCCAACGCTTAACCCTATTCTTGACCAGTAGCTGAACTCGTTCGCCTTCTCAGAAGCAAGAGTTTTAAGGGGGGTTATGTAAACACCCTTTAATCCTCTGAAGAAGGAATTCAGAAGCGCTAACTCGGCTATTAAGGTCTTGCCGCTAGCAGTAGGGGACATGATTATCATGTTAATGCCTTTAAGAAGTCCTTTCTCTAAAGCGGCTGCCTGAGGAGGGGTTAAGGATGTTATCCCCCTCTCCCTCAGGCCCTCAATTACCGCTTCAGGCAAAGGGATCAGTTCCACAGGGGGTCTTGAGTGATGGAACTCTTTCAGAGGCATCACCTAATCTTGGCATTATAAGGTTTAAATCACCTCCTTCAAAATTTACTTAGAGTAATTAAATTGCTATCCCGACATTATAGTGGGTGAGGATTTTGAGTAAGACCTTTACTGGAATATCATATATCTTGCAAGGAATACCATACGTCAATATTATAGGGCTTTTTCTAGTACCTATATCGTGGATTATTGAAGGTGCTGAGAAGAGGAGAAAGCTATGGGTTCTCACGGGGATCTTAGGTTTGCTGACTATAGGGCTTTTCGCAGTGGGTGTCGCTTTGACGTTAACAGCTCTATACCCCGAGATTATGAAATTTGCATCTAACCCACATGTAAGGGTTGGAAATTTTACAGCTGGGGAACTAAGAAAGTTGGTTAGCAGTATGACACCAAACATGCTTGGAGGAGGCATAGTTCTAGGAGCTTCCGTAATTACGGGAATCGCGTATTTTATATTGATGATAGTGTCGCTGTTTCAGGCAGGGGATGTCTACCTAACAAACACGGTTAAGATTGGAGCGGTACTTTTCATAGTAGGTTTTCTTTTTGCTCTCTCAGGCAGCGCCTACCTCCTAGCTGCAACGCCTGGCCTTCACAGCAGTCACGCTTCTGTTATTTCAGAAATATATTTATTTTACTTAGCTGCATTCTTCACAAGCCTCCTCGCCTCCATCGTTACAGGTATTGGGTTTCTAATAGCTCGAAATCCCTAGCATCTCATAACCCCCAGCCTAATCGCTGTAAAAACATTAAAGGCGATTTAAGATGGGATCTTGGATGAGCGAGGCAGTGATGCTGAGCGGATGCGATGATGGCCGGCGGGCTTTAGCGATCTCCGGTGAGGATGGTGAAGGCAGCAATAGTATTTGCCTATTGGAAAGGAATAAAGTATAGCGTTAACGTGTTGGTAGGCGCTCTGGAGAAGCAGTTATCGAATGATATAGACATCTACATGGCGGGGAAAGACGAGTTACTAGATACGCTAGTTGGTCTTTCTAGGAAATATGGTAGGGGTAGAGTGATTTACGCCCAAACCCTTCTCACGACAGAATTGCCGTCTATTCTCTCATGGATCAGGAGGGCTAATAATGTAGCTGGAAAACTGGGCATTATTAGGATAGCTGGTGGACCTCATCCTTCTGGAGACCCTTACGGTACGATAATGGCTTTAGGTTATGACTATGCTTTTGTCGGAGAGTCTGAAGAGACCTTCCCAGAGTTCGTCTCAGGGATTATGGAAGGAGACCTTAATATAACGTCGATTAAGGGAATAGCCTATAGAGATGGCTGTAAGGTGAAGGTAACGGGCAGAGGTTTCCTTAAGAGCTTGGATGAGTATCCGCCATTCGGGCATCAACACAGGCTATTTAACCCGATAGAAATAAGCAGAGGATGTCCTTTCGCATGCAAATACTGTCAGGTCAGTTATGTCTTCAGTTCACTCCCTAGACATAGGTCAGTTGCCAATATCGTCTCATGGGCTAAGTTCCTCATTTCCCGTGGGATAAAGGACATTAGGTTTATAACGCCTAACTCTCTAGGTTACGGCTCGAAGAACAGACAGGTTAACTACACTGCTCTCGAGGAATTAGTCTCAGAACTTCAGAAGATAAGATGTCTCGGAGGTAAAGTTTACTTAGGAAGCTTCCCTTCCGAAATAAGACCTGAGCAAGTTGACGAAGACATTGTGAAGCTTTTGAAGGGTGCAGTGGATAATAGGAGAGTAGTTATAGGTGCACAGTCAGGCTCTTCAAGAATTCTGAAGGTGATGAATAGAGGGCATGAACCCGATGATGTTATCGAAGCTGTCCGCCTGCTTCGAAAAGGAGGTTTTGATGTTGACGTAGACTACATTTTCGGTCTTCCAGGAGAAACCGAAGTTGACAGGGATGAGACATTAAAGCATATGACTAGAGTGGCGGAAATGGGTGCAAGAGTTCATGCCCACGTGTTTATGCCTTTGCCAGGAACCCCACTTTCTTTCGCCCCTCCTGGAAGGTTAGATGCTCATACACTTAAGGCAATTCATTCCCTGTTAGGTAGGGGTAAGGTTTTCGGGACCTGGAAAGCTCAAGAAAGAATTGCTTTTCAGATCAGCGATCTTAGAGATAAGGGGGTTATAATAGTAACCCCCTCACGCGCTGAAGCCTTAGCTACTCGCTATTTTCAATGTTAAATCCTCTCAGTTCAATCTTCCTGTAAGGGGAATATGGGCATATCTCTTTATATGGGCATCTTCTACATTTATTTGGAGTTACCCAGGTAGGCTCAGGGAACACGCCCTCGGAGATGTTCTTCAGTAACTCTATATACCTTAGCAGTAGGACCTCATCATAGGGAATCTTCACAGCCTTGTCTATATACCTCACTATCAACTCAGGTTCGTAGTTAGTTGATGCTTTAAACATCAGTGCGTAAGTCATCAGTTGCAGTGCATCGCTTAGCCATGCACCATGGAAAACTAATGGACTGCTTCCTCTAGGGGCTTTATGGCTCTTAAACTCCTCTATAATCACCTTCCTCTCTTTCTCAATCACTCTGAAGGAGTCAGGTTTACCGACGATTGTTATCCCAAGCCTCTCTACAGGTACCTTTATGAGCCTCTCATTAACCCAGCCAAGCCTTATAAGAGCATGGATTGTGTGGAGAAATCTTCCCCACAATGCTTTCAATCTGATGGTCAAGGGCGCTTTCAAAGCTAAGTAGCGGTCGAAGAAGTACATGGTTGGGCAGTAGCCTACCTTCCTGACATCACTAGGTCTAACCTTATGAACCACATTCCTCAGCTCCATGGGAGGTTAAGCTTTCTCGTTAATCTTCCACCAACCCAATGACTTTTCATATGCGTCTTTCTTTTAATCGCCCATGAGATTCTATCCTTCAAACCCCTGAGACTATAGGATGGTATTGGTTTCAGATGCCCCTTCCTTATAGCTTCGAGAACTTCATCTCTTGTCGGGTTCTCAGTAAAGATGATATTGCGTGTGCTTCCCACCATGCTGATCACGTGTGCATCAGAGTTAGAAAGTTTAGGTATGCTCCAATTATTGAGGAGGAAAGATGTGAGCGCATTGGTTACCGGATCGCTGCTCCCGTTAAAGCATTCCACCCCATCCCAGAGAGGCAGCCAAACTCTCCTCCCTATACCCAGTCTCAGCACGTCGAAAGGATGCGCGGGGATTAGAAGGCAGTTATCCTTGTCCGCCCTCTCCCTTAAAGCGTAGGGATCTACCTCAATTTTTGTTGGCTGAGGGCATAGGAGAAGGACATCGCCCCACATGCTTCTCACCTCCGCGCCGAAAATTACTGCTACACCCTTAACACCTGCCTTCTCAGCTATTACTGAACCGACGAAGGTGTTATGGTCTGTTATTGCGATTGCAGAGAGTCCGACCTTTCTAGCGTACTTCACAATATCTTTAGGATGTGCTTCACCATCGCTTGCAGTGGAATGGATATGGAAATCACCGTGGAGCATTTTCTTTAAACCTCTTCCTAATCTCACTCCACTTCACTAAGTAGGTAAGTGCCTTAACGGCATCTTCAGGTGTTTTAAATGATGGGACCCTGGCTTCTCTCTCAAACATTAACAGGTTCTTTTCTGTGTAGTCGCCTCCAGGTGCAGCTATAACGATCGGCTTCCCTAAACCACCTCTGAAGTTCTTTAAGACATTAAGAAAGCCCACAGGATCAAATGCAGGCGACTGCATTATGCCTATCACAACCAAGGCATCAACCTTCTCATCCTTCAACAAAGCCTTTATCGAGATCTCATACCTTTCTGGAGGAGCATCACCAAGAACGTCAACTGGATTATTAACAGAGGCGGCAGGCGGTAAATTCTCCTGTAAAAACTGCCTTGTATCTGTACTTAAATCAGCTATTTCCATGCCGTTAAGCTCAGCAGCATCAGTTGCTAATACACCAGCTCCTCCCCCATTTGTTACTATACCTACTTTTCTTCCCTTAGGGGGAGGCAACCAGCTGAGGGCCTTAACAGCAGTAACTAGTTCACTCAACTCATTAACTATTAATCCACCAAATTGCTTTATTGCAGATTCATACACGTGGTAGGAACCTGCTAGAGAACCTGTATGTGATGCGACCGCCTTTATGCCCCTTAAGGACTTACCCGCTTTTAACACGACCACTGGCTTGCCCTTAAGGACCGCTTCACGGATGGAGTTCACGAAGGCCTTCCCATCCTCAACACCCTCAACATACACTGAGATAACCTTGGTTTTAGGGTCATGGGCTAGATATTCGATTAATTCCCACTCCTTAACATCGGCTGCATTACCGTAACTAACAAATTTGCTTAACCCAATTCCAGCCTCGGCAAACCAATCAAGAACAGCAGCTCCTAAAGCGCCTGACTGCGATATGAACGACACGCTTCCGGGCACGGGCTTCATTTGCCTATCAGAGGGGTTAAAGATAGTATCTAGTCCGCTATAAGGATCGTAAATACCTAGACAATTAGGTCCTATGAGTCTCATACCGTAACTTCGAGCTATCTTCACAACAGCTTTCTCGAGTTCAGCACCTTCTGAGCCCGTCTCTTTAAAGCCGGCACTAATAACTAATACAGCCTTAGACCCCTTATCTCCACAATCTTTGATAACTTGAGGAACACTTCTTGCAGGAACGGCAATGACTACTAGTTCAGGTGGTTCAGGGAGATCTAAACAGGAACCGTAACACCTAACCCCTAAGACTTCCTCGTATTTAGGATTTACAGGGTATATTGCTCCCCTAAACTTCTCAACAAGATTCTCCATTATAGCCCTTCCAACACTCCCCTTTTTAATAGAAGCACCGACTACCGCTACTGACTTAGGGGTGAAGAAATATTTGAATTTCTCGTTGTGAGCCTCCTCCAACACCCAATCGCCTATTCAAAGGTTGAATGATAGAATATATTTATTCAGCTTTGAAATAAATTTATTACATTCCCCCGAATTGAGTTCATGGGACTCATGTTTGTTAAGGAACCGGCGCATAGAGAGCCATCCCATTCTCCACTTTCAGAGAGGTAAGGAGGTCACAATATTCTTTGAAGGAACACCTATCAAAGCTTTTGAAGGCGAGTCATTGGCGGCAGCACTATACGCTTCCGGGATTGACGTGTTTAGATGGACACCTAAATTAGGTAGGCCCAGAGGGCCATTCTGTATGGTTGGTAAATGTGGTTCTTGTATGGTAGAAGTAAACGGTGTGGCGGTGAGGTCATGTATAACTCCTGTGAGAGAAGGGATGAA
Organism: Desulfurococcales archaeon; assembly: GCA_015523295.1. Taxonomy (GTDB): domain Archaea; phylum Thermoproteota; class Thermoprotei_A; order Sulfolobales; family NBVN01; genus S013-73. The sequence goes on from WAKQ01000014.1 coordinate 48,203, forward strand.
TATTAGGAGGCTTAGGGGCTTGCCCACCCTCCCTAAGAACCTTGATAGGATGATCGAGAAAGAGAATTCTGATAACCCTTTTGAAGAGGTTAAGACTGATGTTCTTATTGTGGGCGGTGGGCCTGCCGGGATGGCGGCTTCAGAGGTGCTGGCCTCCAATGGTATGAATGTCTTTCTCGTAGACGATCAGATAAGACTAGGTGGGCAACTAATTAAGCAGACGCACATCTTCTTCGGTTCTCAGGAACTCTTCGCCGGTAAAAGAGGTTTTAGGATAGCGGAGGAGTACGAGGCTAAGTTGAGGTCTCTGAAAAACCTGCATATTTTGCTTCAGACTACTGCAATTGGCGTCTTCAAAGAGGGGGTCCTCCTATTAAACAAGGGTAAAGGCCTAATTATTAAACCAAAATATGTAGTCCTCTCGGCTGGGGCTTTCGAGAATTACCTCCTATTCGAGAACAATGACCTCCCAGGTGTTATGGGTGCTGGAGGTGCTCAAACACTCATGAATTTATATGGTGTATTGCCCGGCAGAGAGGTCGTAGTTGTCGGCTCAGGCAACGTAGGGTTGATAATCACATATCAGCTTCTCCAAGCTGGTGCCAAGGTTAAAGCAATAGTTGAGGCAGCACCGAGGATAGGGGGGTGGTTTGTTCATGCAGCTAAAGTAAGGAGGTACGGTGTCCCCATACTCCTAAGACATACTGTGATCGCTGCGGAAGGAAAGGATAGGGTGAGGGCGGCCATAATTTCAGAAGTTGATGAAAGGTGGGAGCCTGTGAAAGGAACCGAGAAAAGAATAGAATGTGACACCATCCTTCTTGCAGTCGGCCTAACACCTAACACCGAGCTCGTACGTCAGTTCGGCGTCAAAACTGTTTATGTTCCTGAGCTAGGAGGGCTTGTTCCAGTCCGGAATAAATATTTGGAAACAAACATCCCTAACGTATTTGTCGCAGGTGATGTTGCTGGGGTTGAGGAGGCAACTACAGCGTTTATCGAAGGATGGATAGCTGCATATTCTATACTAATCAAGGAAAAAGGCCCACAATCTCAATATGTTAAGAAAAGGAATGAGTATATCCGAATGCTTGATGAATATAGGTCTTCTCCAGTGAGTGCAAGAGTAAGATCCGGGTTAAGGCATGTGGAGGTGGGTGGTTCTTGATGGATAACCCAGATGCTTCCACAGATTCAGAAGTGAAAGTAACAGGCGTTTTAAATCCTGATAAATTGAAAGAGCTAGGATATATCCCATCCAAGCAGAGACTACTCAAGGGACCAGTAGCTATATTTGAGTGTGTTGAACCCATACCGTGTAACGTATGTGTGTTTTCCTGTCCATTCAAGGCGGTGGTAATGGATAAAATAACAGACATGCCTAAAGTGGATTTTAACAAATGTACTGGCTGTGGATTGTGTGTAGCTCAATGTCCTGGACAGGCTATATTTATTGTGGATTATTCCCCTAAGGGAGAGACTGGTGTTCTAACCCTACAGTACGATCTTACTCAGCCACCTGACAAGGGTGAAGAAGTCATTCTACTCGATAGAAAAGGGGAGGAATTAGGTAAAGGGAGAGTTCTCAAGGTCTATAAACATAAAAGAAGTGAGGCCTTTGTAGTGACCATTGAAGTATCTAAAGAATTTCTCATGAATGCTAGGGCAATAAAGGTTCGGAGGTGATATTATGCCAAGATTTGTATGCCTATGTGAAGAGGTGACACTCGAAGATATTGAGAAGGTGATCAAGGAGGAAAAGATTAAGGATTTGGAAACTCTTAAGCGCAGGTTACATGTGGGTATGGGTTACTGCGGAGGTCGTTACTGTATAAACCTGCTTCTCAAACTTTACCCTAAGCTCTTCAATAAATCTCCAAGGTATCGGACAGCTGATGAGCTGCATATACCTACGGCAAGACCCCCTGTAAGGCCTGTGAGGTTAAATAACTTTAAGGGTGAAGCTCTTGAGAAGAGCTGAGATAGCCATTGTGGGTGGCGGGATTACAGGTTTGTCTGCAGCTTACTATCTCTCGCTGATGGGGATTGATAACATCAGCATATATGAAGCCAAATATATTGGCTATGGAAGTACGGGAAGATGTGCAGCCGGCATTAGGGCATCATTCACTTCAGAAGTCCATGTGACATTAATGAAGGAGGCGATAAAAGGCTGGAAGAAGTGGAGCGAGGAAATCGATGGCGTGAAATTCTATCAGGACGGATATCTTTGGCTGTTAACCAATGATAAAGAGGTACGCCTTCATAAAGAGATCATGAGTTTGCATAACTCCCTTGGAGTGCCTACTAAACTCGTCGACAGGGAAGAAGTAAAGGAGATAGCCCCTAACATTGTGCTATCCGATGTTATGGCCGCTCTCTATGATCCTACAGCCGGTAAGTCCAGCCCCTTTGATACGACACTGGCTTTGAGGAGATTGTTGCTTAAGCGGGGTGTTAAAATCCATGAATATACTAAAGTTCTACGTATGATACGCGCAGGTTCTAAGATCAAATCCATAACGGTTGAAGGAGTAGGTGAGCAAGAAGTTGAATACGTGGTTATAGCAGCGGGCTTTTGGAGTAGAGAGCTATTGCAGCCTCTCGGGTATGAAATACCCATTATAGGAGATCCCCACCACCTTATGATAACGGAGAAGGTGTCACCACTTGTTAAGCCACTAGTGATTCATAAAGCATCAGGTTCTTACCTTAATCAGTTACCTACTGGCAAAATAATACTTGGCGCTGAGTATCCAGTGAGAGAAAATGATTTAGAGCTCAGAATAGGCTTCATAATTAAAGCTGTGAAGATGATGTCCAGATATTTCCCATCTATATTGAATGCCAACCTTCAAAGGATATGGATAGGATACTATCTAAAGACACCTGATCATCATCCACTGATCGGATTTCTGCCAGGCCTTGAGAATGCTGTAATAGCCACTGGTTTTAGCGGCCATGGCTATATGATGTCCCCAATTATTGGTGAGGAGATAGCTAATTTAGTAGTTAAAGGTCGTCCCAGGTTGAAAGCTACTGAAAAATTAAGGCCTTCTAGGTTTGAGGAGGGGGAGATGCTTGAGGAGAAAGCAATATTTGGCTAATCCAAACCATCTAATATAGGAAACGAGGCTTCCCTTGATAGGGACTCTTCAGAAGTCTTACCTTAACAATTTCGCCTTTATCGTAGCCTTCCACATCTTCATTTATTACTAATAAACCATTTCCCTTTAACAGGGTGGAAAGAATTCCCGAACCTGTTAACCTTAAGGGTTCAGCGATAAGCTCTCCACCATCCTCATATACTGCAACCCTATAGTAAGATCTGAAGCCGACTGCATTAGCTATTGGACGAGATAATCTAGCCTCTACTACAGGTTCAGGAGGTAATTTTAAGCCTGTTATTTTAGAAAGGATAGGTTTGAAGAAGTTTTCAAGGCCGACCAAGCACGCTACAGGAAGCCCGGAAAGCATGAGGACAGGTTTCCCCTTAATTACAAAGGCACCAGCAGTTCTTCCCGGCCTTAAGTTCACCCCATGGAAGACCAGTCGTGAATTGGGGAGACTTGCTAGAGCATCGGGGACTAAGTCTTTACCGCCAACAGAAGTGCCCCCAGTAATTATGACTATATCAGATTTATCCAATGCCCTGTCCACGTTTCGAGATATCTCCTCTTTATCATCCCTTATTACACCATAAGTTAAAGGTTCTCCTCCCAGTTCCTTAACATAAGCTGCTATTAAAGGACCTGTCGAGTTCGGCAATTTTCCATCTGGATTGGTTACTGGATCATATACTTCGTTACCCGTATTTATTATTGCAACCCTTATCTTTCTGAAGACGTGAACTTTCTCTATGCTTGATTGGGCTAATGCAGCAACATGCCAGGGTCTAACGATCTCCCCTCTCTCAAGAAGTACGTCTCCCTTCTTGAAATCCTCCCCTCTGAAGCTGATGTTCCTGAACCGAGCAACACTTTTAAATATATACACTATGTCTCCATCGATCTTCGAGAACTCGAAGGGAACAACAGCATCCGCCCCATAAGGAATTGGCGCACCGGTGAAAACTATTATAGCCTCTCCTTCCTTAAGCCCAGGTGGATTTTCGCTACCCGCCTCTACACGTCCAGCAAGTTTAAGAGGTATTGGGTTTGACTCACTAGCGCCTGAAATGTCCATATATTTAACCGCAAGCCCATCTACAGCAGCCCTATCATATGGGGGAAAATCCTTAGATGCCGTAACCGTCCTTGAGGAGATCCTCCCAACTGAGTGGAGCGCTTCTACCTCCTCCTCACTTACACTAATATTCACAGCCTCAAGCAGTTTCCTTCGCGCATCGTCTACATTCTCAAAAGATGTAAACCCAATTAACTTTATTCTACGACCCTCCATATTTTCTTAACCTCCCTAGTATGTTGTTTAGAAGTGCTATGAGGGGTTGTAGCTTCCTCACAACGGCTGTGTAAGAGCAGTCTCCCTCACAACTCATATTCGCCTTCAGGGGTGTGAGCGTTATGTAACCATTCTCTAAATAGAACGTATCAGTTTTATCTTCAGTAACCCTATCGCCCACAAGCCAGTAATACTCTCTTCCCCTGGGATCTACTCTTCTTTCAAAACGCTGTTGGAACCTAATCCTCTGTGTTTTTTCAGGCAGTATAGCTGATATCGGGTTCGGCGTTTTAGGTAAGTTAATACTTAAAGTGTCAATGCCCTCTATCCATCCATTCTCAAGAAAGTACTTAGCGACTGTCTTAACGACGAGCCTAATCATGAAGGAGTAGTCGGGTCTTTCGAACTCTTCATCGCTTCCAACGTCAGCAGATATGGCTACGGAAGGATAGCCGAAAAGCCCGGCCTCGACGGCAGCCTGTACAGTACCTGAATAAAGGATGTTTTGCATTGAGGTGTTTTCCCCGATATTTACACCTGAAAAGACGATATCTGGCTTATAATTGAAGATTTTTAACGCGGCATGAAATGCATCGACAGGAGTGCCATTAACTACCTTAATCTCGAAGTTGTACATATTGATACTGCGTACGAAGAGAGGCTTATGTAATGTTAGTGAATGACCACCGCCTGATTTAGGTATCTCTGGTACTATGGCGAGAACATCACCCACTTCTTTTAGGGAATTGTACATTAGTGGGAGGCCCCTAGTCATAAAACCATCATCATTAACTAAAAGTATCTTGAAAGCCATTTTCCCACCCTTACTACAGACATATGTTGGACTTATAAAGAAACCAATACTGATACCTCATCGCTTTTCTGCTGATAATTGTTTGCTATAGCTTATTAAAGTGTTAAGATCAAGCTCTTGGATAAGAGGGAAATGATTAAGGATCTAGAAAAGTTTGCTGCAGCTCTTAAAGAGGCTATTCTTAATGAGGGAGGTATTGAACAGCCTCTAAACGAAGGCAGTGAAATGCGCGACGTTCCTGTAAAGTACGAATATCTTAGAAGACCTTATATTGAAACACAAATTTACGCACTTGATGCAGCATCCGCTACACTGCATACAGGATTTGGAGAGGTGTCTGTGGTTGCAGGCGCTTTGATATCTGCAGGCAGCGTATTCTCGTATCCAAGCATCTCCAGTCCGCCTCCTTCAAAACCGCCTTTTATTGGAGCTCTCTATAGTGGAAATCTGGACTTCATTAATGATAAATACATAGAGCTAAGGCATCCTTACAAGCTAGATCCATTTCTCCCTGAGGGTGTAATAGCTCATGATCTAAGGATAAATTTAGAGAATTACTTAATAGAGAAAGTGACTGAGTTCGGGGAGAAGGGAATTGTCCTAATAGATGGTCCAGCTACTTACCCGTTTCATCAAGTTGAAAGCGGGAGCAAGTGGAGCATGGAGCTAGGTCTTCTAAACGAAAAACGTGTTCAAGTGATGAGGAAGATTGCATCGAAGGGGTTCACCCCAGTCTGTGTTGTTAAAAGAATATGGGGTTCTACCTATCTTCCTCCCGCTGAGGAGCTAGGGTTAAAAGACGTTGAATATATCCTTAGATTACAAGAAGGAACCCTACCCAAGAGACCCATCATTATAGGGCCATGGGAATTCAGGGAGAGGGTAGGTGTCCCAGACAGATTGATGGCGTACGTGTTAACCCCCCTCAATATTTATTCGCCTTCTTTCTCAGTGGTGAGGATGGAGATGTTACGGGATATAGCGGAGAGTTCTGAAGTCAGATTCAAGGAATTGGCATCTATAATATCCTATAATGCATTGACATATGCGGTTATAGAGCCTATACAACTTCTTAAAGCTGACAAGATTTCTAAGGAATTAGTAAGGCGTCTTACCTCAATCCTAGAAGCAGTATTGAGGAGGGAAGGGCTGATGATTCTTTATGGAGGTGCTCAGATTGAATAGCTCTTCTGGCTTGATCAAGAAAAGGTTAGCAGATGCTGAGAGGAAGGCCAAGGCGTTGGGCGACCTTATAGGTCGAGTAAGCAGGAAGATGTTCTCCAAAACAACTGGCGATGGATCATCCACGATTATTGAAGTAGATGTACTTACCTACTACAGTTTAGGGGATAAGCTCGGCGTAGGGAACTTTCTAGTGGCAATTGACATTCGTTCAGGTAAGGCCGTTGGTCTAAAAGTGACTTCAATCTCAAGAGCAGATATGGCGTCTGCAATTGATTCGTTTCAACCCCTCCCACTAAGCCCTGATGTAGGAGGGCTCTTTACTCCAGCCTTCATAGAAGCCGATACCCTTCTTGATGAGGATGGTATTCCCTTCACAACACCCATAGAGCCCCAGTCCCCAGTCATCATCCCACAAAACCCGGAGCTAATAGCTAATGTTACGGGACTTCCCAAAGAAGGAATAACTCTAGGTACTCTCCACACTGGATCACATCCCGTTGCTGGAGGGAAAATACGACTTAAATTGCCTAGGAGGGAGTTCTTCAAACATATATTAGTAATTGGAACTACAGGCTCTGGAAAAACCACATTCATAAAAAACCTGATATATACCTTAAGAAATGAGTGGCCCGATGTTAAAACATGCATAATAGATGCTGCAGGAGATTATACACAAATTATCCTGCCACCAATATCTAAGGAGCCAGCTACGGAAGTATTGGCCAATAAAGGAAAGACCCTTCAGGAGATTACTGTCCTACTTCCTGTGAAACGGAGAGATAAAGACCTAAGGGCTTTAGCGTCTCAATACGTTATAGAGAGGTTAAGTGAGATAGCTAGAGCTTTCTTTAATGAGGAGTTACAGATCGGGGTAATTCATGATAGTCTATCTCCCTTATTATCCGTGGAGACGAAGGCGTGCTTGTCTAACCAATGCTTCACCATTAACGTAGTGCCTATATCTCCTTCTTACCAGCAAGTAAAGGATCATCTTGAAATTTTCCCTCTCTTCTCAAGACAGGCTAAGGTTTATCTGCAGAATGTTGTCAATTATTTGGAAGATGTAGAAGGTGGTGTGGCAAACTTTACTCACCTACACAAGGCATTAGAAGCACATGCATCGAAGATTATGGAAACCCTAAAAATTCATAGGAGAACAGTGGAAAATATTGAAAGGGCTGTGAACTTTATCGCCAGTTCTGAGGAGATAGACTCCATGTTGGGAAGGAGGCCTATAGGAATGCCTAGAGCTGATGACCTGATGGAAAGCGCATCCGGACCAATAGTTCTCGACCTTGACTATGCTGCTATGAGAGGGGCCCATTACTTAACACTCAACATGATAGCCTATGAGTTCATGAGAGAAATTTATTCATGGAAGAAATCGGGAGAAGGTATGCTAACGCCCATACTGATGGTTTTAGATGAGGCTCACAGGTTCTTCCCTTCTGAAGGAACCACTAAAGAAGAAGTTGAGCTGCTTGCAGACTTCATCTCTAGGGTTGCAAGGCTTGGAAGATCTAAGGGAATGGGGCTCATCTTTTCAACGCATTCACCTAAAGATGTTCACAAAATAGTTATTCAATTAACTAATACTAAAATTATATTCAGGAGCGAGAGGGAATTCCTTGAAATGCTTGACGTTCCTCAGGAGCTCCTCAGACTTATGGAACTTATTCCCGACAGGGTAGCGCTTGCCAGGAGCTCAACCTTCAGGACAGGTCATGCTATGTTCCAGACGCCTGAGCCTCTCTTAGGTCATTTTGACTTAGGAAGGCTCTCCGTAGGTGGTAGCGGTGGAGGAGAATAGCTATAGGGTGACTTCCTTACTAGCCCACTTATTAAGTGGGATTTTCAATATATCTATTTAGCTAGGTGAGGCTTGTGGCTTGCGGGATTGTTGCAGTAGTCGCTTCGAGGAAGGGAGCTCTCAGAAAGCCGTTAGGTGAGGTAATCAGGGAATCTCTTAAGTCGCTTGAGTATAGAGGTTATGATTCTGTCGGTTTCGCTATAATTACTGATAATGGTCTAGTGGTTAGAAAGTCTAAGGGAATGATAGACTCTGTTACCGCGAAATTAGGTTTCAGCGAGTTTGACGGCTTGGTAGGTATAGGCCATACCCGATGGGCTACACACGGTCCACCAAGCGATAGAAATTCGCATCCCCATACTGACTGCACTGGAAAGATTGCTGTAGCTCACAACGGAATTATAGAGAATTGGAATGAGCTCAAGGAAATGCTTGTCAGGAAAGGTCACGTATTCAAGTCAGACACTGATACTGAGGTCATCCCACACCTGATGGAGGAGTTTAAAAATAAGGGGATGGAGCCTTACGAAGCCTTTAAGGCAACTATATCGCTGTTGAAGGGAGCTTATGCAATAGCTGCTATTGACATTGATGCAGGCAATAAGGTGTTCTTCGCCAGGAAGACATCTCCCTTGATAGTCGGTATTGGCGATGGCGCAAACTTCCTAGCTAGTGATATTCCAGCATTTCTCAGATACACTAGGAAGATAATAGTTGTAAGTGATGATGAGGTGGGGTACGTGACCTCTAGCAGTGTTTTTATCGAGAAGCTAATCAAGAAGGGGGATAAGGGTATATGGATTAGTATTGACATAGGTAAACGTTTGAGAACCGTAGAATGGACCCCTGAAATGGCTATGAAGGGCGGATACCCTCATTTCATGCTTAAAGAAATTCATGAGCAACCGCAAGCACTGGCCTCCACTATATCTGGACTCGGAGAAAAGCTGGATGATGTTGTCAAGGTTATCTCCGCTGCTAATAAGGTAGTGTTAGTTGGTGCCGGGACTTCCTATCATGCGTCATATTTGGGAGCGATCTTCCTAAATAATCTGGGCGAGGTATTTGCGCAGCCAATAATCTCATCTGAGATGAAATGGCATATCAAATCCCTAAGCGAGGGTGATGTGATGATAGCAGTGAGTCAGTCAGGGGAAACTATAGATACACTGCTTGCTGCAAGGGAAGCCAAGGACAGGGGTGTTAAGGTCATCGCCTTATCAAATGTAATAGACTCAGCTATTCCTAGGGAGGCCGATCTTGTAGTATACACACGAGCGGGTCCGGAGATAGGGGTGGCGGCCACTAAGACATTCACTACCCAAGTGCTTGTTTTATCCGTTATAGCAGTAAAGGTTGCCAAATATAGGGGAATCGTTAATGAAGGAGCTTCAGAAGCTCATCTCAGAGCTATACGGTCTCTACCTGAGACCGTGAATAAAATAATAAGCAAGTATGAGGCCAAGTCTAAGGACGTGGCTAAGTTAATGGCAAGTAAGAGAAGTGCTTTCTTCCTTGGAAGAGGGTATGGACTGCCAGTATCTATGGAGGGCGCCCTCAAACTAAAGGAGGTAGCCTATGTTCACGCTGAAGCTTATCCTGCAGGCGAGTCTAAGCATGGCCCAATAGCATTGGTTGAGGACGGTTTCCCTATAGTCTTCACGGCCGTAAGTCATGAAGAGGCTGAACTCATTAAAAGTAATGTGGAGGAAATGAGGGCTAGATATGCATGGACCATCGCTGTAACTCCTAAAGGGGATGAAGGGCATCTCAAAAATGTTGAAGAGAGATTTACAATGCCCGAACTCCCCGTTACTGCAGCCTCAGTAGCTTACGTGGTACCCCATCAGTTAATAGCCTACTACACATCCATAATCAGGGGATATGACCCAGATAAGCCAAGAAACCTAGCTAAAACCGTAACTGTTGTTTGAGGAGTGAGCTATGAAAGCGGTTGTTCTAGCAGGGGGAAGTGGTTCAGGCCTTCAAGCTATAACCGGCGGTAAACCTAAGGTGCTAATTAAAATATTGGGTAAGCCATTCTTAGAGAGGGTTCTGCTGAATCTTAGGGAGGCAGGTGTTGACAAAGCTGTGATAGTTAGTGACAGACCGCCGGCACTGGAAGATATAACCTATCGTTTAGGAAGGCTAATGGAGTTCGAGGTCAGAAACCAGGTTGGAAGGGAAGTAGTAGGTGCAATAATGACTGCTGAAGATATCTTAGCGGAAGGTGCACTTCTGGTCTATGGAGATACTCTCGTCCCCAGCGAAGCTTACTTACTGACGTTTAGCCATAGCGTAGAATCAGGGGAACCTACAATCCTCATAGTGCCTAACGAAGATGTCAGACTCTATGGAGCTGTCCTTGTCGACGAGCTGGGAAATGTAGTGTCCTTTCAAGAAAAGCCACAGAAAAGTGTTGAAGGCGCTTATGCTTTTGGAGGTATAGCGATGCTAAATCAAAAGCTTGTGGAACTCCTTGAAAGCACAGGGAGCTTGGAAGGAGCCATAAACAGATATGTCTCAGATATCGGTAAGGTAAGGACCGTCTTATGGAGTGGGGTCTGGGTTGATTTGGGCTATCCAGTTAACGTGCTTGAGGCTATGTACTACATTATGAAGGACTTAAAGGGATCATTTATAGAATCTGGTGCAGAGGTTTCGCCAAAAGCTATTATTGAGGGGCCTGTCTACATAGATAAAGGAGCGACTATCGATCACTACGCCGTCGTTAGAGGCCCAGCTTATATAGGGAGGGACTCAATGGTAGGGTCGCATACCTTCATTAGACCTTACACAGATATCGAAGACCGGGTCACTGTTAGTAGCTATGATGAGCTTGTGTGGTCTATTATAAGCGAGAACGCTACTATAGGACGTGCCTCTTTCCTAGGTTACAGCATTGTGGGCGTAGGAGCCATTGTTGAACCTGGTGTAATAACTAAACTGCTCGCATCACCAGGTGAGGAAGGGATTAAAGCCATCAAGGTTATGAAAGGGAGAAAGCTTTACTTCAAGGCTGGTGCTGTTATAGCTGCTAACTCTAGAGTTCCATCACAGACGATACTTGAACCAGGCATCCTCTATAAGTGAGGAATTAAAAAATGTATAAAGCATTTACAAACCTGTAGTCTTCTGCTTCCTACGTAGCTTCATCGCTTCAAGAATGAGTTTAATCACGTCATCCCTTACCTTAATACCGGAGGCCTTCAAGAGCTTCTCAGGGTCCGAATCTTCTCCACCAAGGCTTTCTATAAGTTCAGCTGTCTCCCATGGAAATAAGATCCATTTAGTCGTCTTCATGATGTAATAGTCAGGCCTAACTATTGACCTAGGTTTATAGAACAGCGCAGCTGACTTTAGGTCTTTAGCCCCCCTAAGCCTAGCTTGTTCAGCGACTATCTGAAGCGTCCTACCTGAGTCAACCACATCATCCACTATAAGTACTGATTTACCTCTTACGTCAGCAACAAGCGGTTGAGTAATTATCGGCTTCTCAGCCTTCTCCTCTAATCCACGATAGAATTTAACCTCAACTACACTCAAGTCCTTGACATCCATGACATCCGCAACTACCCTGGCAACAATATAGCCCCCTCTTAACACGCCAATTATCGCGTCAGGGATATAGTCTCTCAATATTCTAACAGCGAGTTTAGCGGAGTAAAGATGAATATCATCCCATGAAGGGGCAAGGAAATCCATACTCTCACTTATTTTATTAACACATCTATATTCTTAAAAAGCTTGATATCTCCTCTTCAGAGGCACGATTTTTAAGTTTAGTCTAATTAAAGCATCCAGGGGTTTAAGGGTGGTTGAAGTTAATGATGGGCCAGATTTACATGAGGCGCTCTCGAAAGTGAATTCCGTGGCTATTGTTGGAGCTACACCTAAGGAGGGTAAGATCGGGAATCTTCTATTAAAGAATGTGACTAGTTCTGGATTTAAGGGTAGGGTTTACCCTGTTAATCCGAATTATCAAGAGATCTTAGGGCTGAAGACCTATCCCTCACTCTTAGCTTTACCTGAGGTGCCAGACGTAGTGGTTGTAGCTGTGCCGGTGAAGGCCGTGCCGCAGGTTCTTGAAGATGCCATTAAAAAAGGGTGTAAGGTAGCGGTGATTATAACTTCTGGTTTTAAGGAGGCGGGAAATGTTGAAGCACAAAAAGCTCTTGAGAAGGTTATATCCTCACATAAAATTAGAGTTATCGGCCCTAACTCAGCGGGAATATCCTTAATGGGCAATAAGCTTCACGCCAGCATAGAAGTGCTTCCAGAGGCAGGTAGCGTTGGTTTGGCTATGCAGTCAGGGGCTATGGGGGGTGTTGTCATATCGAGACTTAAGGAGCTTTCCTCGGGGATTTCGTTCTTCATGAGTATAGGAAATGCGGCCGATGTAGGCGTTGAGGAGATATTCGAATACGCTAGTAGGGATGAGGGAACACAAGCGCTAATTGCGTATATTGAATGGGTGAGGGATGGTAGGAAATTCCTAAGAGCTGGCAAATTTTTATCCCTTCATAAACCTCTTTGCATTTTGAAGGGTGGCAGAGGAGAGAAAAGTCTGAAAGCGGTTGCATCACACACTGGAGGATTAGCAGGTTCATATGCAATCTTCAAGGCAGCGGTAAGAAAGGTAGGTGCCTACTTAGCTGATGACGTTGATGACCTCGTCGAAGTCTGTGAGGTCTTACGTAGGTTAAACCCTATAAGGAAAGGCAGGGTGTTAATAGTGAGCAATTCTGGTGGTTTAGCGATAGTCACAGCCTCCCAGTTGGAGGAGCAAGGTATTGAACTGCCAGAACTTCATGATCTGCTGAAAAATAAAATAGTGGACAAGGCAGAAAAGAAGTTTTCGGGTTCCAACCCCATAGATTTCGGCGGCGATGCCTTTATGCATCAGGTAGTGAAAGCTTTTACACTATCAGAACTTAAGGAGTTCTATGACTTAGGCATTCTCGTCTACGTTCCTACAGCTGCTGAAGGGCCTTCAGACATAACTAAGGCCATTTATCAAGCATCCAAGGAATTCTCCATTCCTATCATAGCATACTTTGATGGAGAGGGCGCTCGCGAAGCCGCTAAGGAGGTCTCTAAGGTTGTTCCTGTGGTAACTTCATCGAAGAATGTTGGGAAGGCTGTCAGGGCTCTTGTTGAAAGATATGCCTTCATTACCAACGCGTTGAACGCTGGTAAATGATGTTCCTTTTCTTTGTGCATTAATAAAACAAGATTAAATGTTATTAGGGAAGTACTACAGATTCTTTTGGTGTGTCTTTTGCAAAAGGAATTGAATCCGCTTAAGGCACCTGCGGGAACCAGAATAGCCCTTATGGGTAATGAAGCTATTGCGAGAGGGGCAATAGAATCGGGGACTTACGTGATCACTGGCTATCCAGGCACCCCATCGAGTGAGGTGTTAATGACTATACATGAGTTCGGTAAGGGACTGGATCTATATGCTGAGTGGGCAGTTAATGAGAGAGTGGCCTTTGAGATTGCTTTAGGGGCAGCTATAGGCGGCGCTAGAGCATTAGTTACTATGAAGGCTCCAGGAGCTAATGTGGCATCCGATCCTATACTGTCGGCAGCATATTCAGGAGTGGATGGAGGTCTGGTCCTGCTTATAGCCGATGACCCAGGTCCAATAACTACACAGACTGAACAAGACAGCAGATGGTTTGCAGAACTCTCAAAGCTACCAATGCTCACGCCTTCTAATCCCCAAGAAGCTAAGGACTTCGTTATAGTAGCTCATGAACTTAGTGAGAAGCTTAAACTCCCCGTCATCCTTAGGACGACAACTAGGGTTAACCATACTGTAGCACCAGTAGTTACTGGTGATATTAGGCCTCCATGCAAGTACGTGAACTTCGTCAGGGATCCTCCAAGATATGTCAGGGCAGGTATGGCGTGGAATAGGGAACGGCATGCATGGCTGCTGGGGCAGTTGAGCAAAGTAGAGGAGGAACTTGCAGGATTTAGGGTAAATAGAGTAGAGGGTTCGGGAACTCGATGCGTAGTGGCTGAGGGGGTAGGTTATGAGTATGTTATTGAGGGGCTGGAGAGATTGAAGTTAAGAGATAAGGTTAAGGTTATTAAACTAGGTCAGATCTATCCACTGCCTAAGGAGTTCCTCAGACATGCCTTAAATAGTTGTGAGAAGGTGTTGGTCGTTGAGGAACTAGATCCTTATCTTGAAGGAAAGATCAAGGAGCTTGCTTACGAATCAGGGCTCAAACTTAAGATTGTAGGGAAAATGGAGGGCCTGCTCCCCGAAGTAGGGGAATTAGGGGTGAACCCTGTTGTCGACGCCTTGAAGAGGTTCCTTAATTTATCGTTACAGGTTGAAACATCCATTAGTCCCCTTGCAGCCCCACCACGGCCCCCGCCCTTATGCCCTTCATGCCCTCACCGTAATACTTATCTAGGGCTAATATTCGGCATTTTGAAGGCAGGGTATAGGAGAGAAGAAGTCCCGATATTTGGGGATATCGGTTGCTACGCGCTCAGCGTTAACCCACCGCTTAATGCAATCTGGACAGAACATAGCATGGGAGCAAGTATAGGTATGGCTATGGGTCTAAAGCTGAGCGGCTTCAAGGGACCTGTTGTAGCTACGATAGGTGACTCAACATTCTTCCATGCGGGATTACCTGCTTTAGCTGAAGCCATACATAAGAGAGTGGATATGCTAGTGTTAATCCTCGACAATGAAGTAGTAGCTATGACAGGACATCAATCCACCCTCACATGGGGTAGGACTGAGATGGGTAGACCTACTAAGCCATTGAAGATAGAGGAAATAGTTAGAGGTATGGGGGCTGACAATGTGGCAATCGTTAATCCTTACGATATAGACAAGCTAGTAGCGACTGTGAAGGAATACCTGAGGAAGCCTGGAGTTAATGTAATAATAGCGAGAGCTCCTTGTGCGCTCCACGCTGCGAGACTCTACGGCGTCCAGAAAAGATACACTGTGATTCCTGAAAAGTGTAAGGAGTGCATGGCATGCATTAAGATAACTGGATGCCCCGCCCTTTATATAGGCGAAGATCATAAGGTACACATAATGATTGAGGACTGTCTAGGTTGTGGATTGTGCGCTAAATACTGTCCTTTTGATGCGATAGTTGAGGTGAAGAGTAATGAGTGAGGTAGTAAATATACTTATAGCTTCAGTAGGTGGTCAAGGAGGTTTAACACTTTCAAGAGTTATAGCCTTAGCAGCGGTAGCGGATGGCAAGTCTGTGAGAACTGGTGAAACTTTAGGAATGGCTCAAAGATTTGGATCTGTTGTCAGTTATGTACGGGTAGGCAAAGAGGTGCATGCACCCATGTTTGGTTATGGTGAAGCCCACGCTATTCTAGGTTTAGAACTTATTGAGGTTTCGAGAAATCTGCATTACCTTAGTAATGGGGCATCTCTCTTCACTGCTGACGAGTTAAAGCCTCCAATCAGTTCGTCACTAGGTATAGCTGATAACCCTAGGAAGGCTGACTTAATAAAGGAAATATGTAGTAAAGCTAGAAAAGTGAAAGGCAAGGTCTACGTAGTCTCAGCTAAGGAATTAGCTGCTAAGTTAGGTAATCCACGTGCGATGAACATGATTGTTCTTGGTGCATTTAATAGGGAGTTTAAAATTTTAAGCGATTCCGCTATTGAAAAAGCAATAACGCAGCTCCTCCCTGGGAAGAAAGGTGAAACATCAATAAAAGCATACTACGTAGGGAAAAGCCTTAATATAGTCCCAATATGTTGAGGTAATCAGGCGATTTATTGATGCCCTTAAACTCAAAGGTAATTGCCTTTATTCCAGGAAACCATTATATACCTCTAACCCTTTCAGGAACATATTGTGAACTGAACTGCCCATATTGTAGAGGGATTTACCTTAAAGGAATGACCGATGTGTCAACTCCTGAACTTCTTAGAAAGATCTTAAAAATTCAATATGAGAGGGGTGTTAGGGGGTTCCTACTCAGTGGGGGCTTCAACCGTGAAGGGTACCTGATTATCAGTGAGGAACAACTTAAAACCGTGGCGGAATTTAAAAAAGAACATAGTGATACAGTTATATCAATACACCTCGGCCTAGCACCAAAGAAGTTAGTTGAAAGTGTTTGGTCATCAAATATTGACTACGTGGATTATGAAGTACCTCCAAGTAACAGGTATTTACGTGTAATGAAGAACCTCCCATCAAAGAATGTTGATGACTACATAGAGCTTCTTGATTTCATGCTCGGGTTGGATAGAAGTTTCTCTGTGCCTCATATGGTTGTGGACTCAATAACATCCACTCAAGAAGAGGAGATGAGGGTCATGAATCTAATAGCGGGGCTCAAACCAACACAGTTCACAGTATTGGTTGAGATCAGAGGGAATGCCTTACCTAATAGATATGAAAGAGTGCGCAATACCTTGAAAGAAGCTAGGAAGTTGTTCCAGAAGGTGTCCTTGGGTTGTATGAGGTCACCAGGATTTAAGATATATGACAGGGAGTGGATCCTTGAGGGTCTTATAGATAGAATAGCCGTTCCAAGACCTGCTCTGATCAAGGAATTAAAGCTGCCTCTCGTATACGCATGTTGCGGCGTACCCGATGATAAGTTGAGTCTTTTCCCACTTCAAAACTTTTAGCCATGCATGCAGATCATATTGATGCTATCGGTCAACTCGCCTAATTTGCTGATCATTATTAAGCTGGGCAGATTTAGAAGGACGTCATCCCTCCTGAGCAATACAGGATAACCAACTGTTTTGAAGGCATCTAAATCCCATTCACTGTCTCCCACATACATGAACTTCTTAAGAGGAATACCCGTTAACGAGGACAGCTTTCTTAGGATCTCCCCTTTCCTTAACGGGTTAACTATTTCGATGCCTCCTGGAAGGAGATATCCATTTTCATCGAAAAGAAGCTTATTTGCGTAAACGTAATCTATGCCAAGTATTTCCCCTATATGATTTGCTAGTATGTCTATCCCGCCGCTAACTATAGCGGTTTTAAGTCCAAGGGATTTTATATATGTGACCACCTTGAAGGCATCTTCATCAATTTCAAGGCTAAGAAGGACTCTCTCTATTTCATCCTTCTTCACTTTCCCTCCAGCAGCCTTCAAAATTGCTTCAGTATCCAGCTTCATCCATTCTTTGTAATCAATGTCGCCTTTCCGGAACCTTTCCGCATTTCTATATTCGTCTACTATTGAGATGGAACCGAAATGAATGTGGAGTGCTCTCCATGAAGACCTACATTTAGTTAGCACTCCATCCATGTCGAAAGCTATCATTCTCAATGCCTTGCACAACATTTTAACGCCTCTTTAAGGGTGAGCTCGATAGCCCTAATTAACTCTTCCTCGTTATATCCTATTACCTTAGCTTCAAGAATCAAGTCACTCACAAGCTCTGTAATCTCTGATACTTTTCTAACATCCTTTCCGTTAAGGACACTGGAGATCTTGTCAATTGCTTCAGGAACTTCAGCAAAGAAGTCTCCCTCAAGAAGGAAGGAGACAACCCTGCATTCCTCGTCATCTATTGCTAACTTAATAGCTATCATCTTTGAAGATGGTTTCTTTAACCTCTTAACGAAGGACTTCAACGTCATTTAAGGCCTCAGCCTCCTCCACTCACTTGAGATATACTTCCACTTAAGGGAACTAGCTAGACTCAGCTCTTCCTTAGTGTACGTTCCTCTCTTCAGCTCAACATTTAGCGCCTTTCTGAACCCATCGACTAATGCCTTAAGCGCCTCACTTTTTGTAATTTTCCTACCGAGAGCAATGGATAATGTAGTAACTCTATCATATATTGTTTTAGCAGATTTCCCGGTCATCTTCTCTCTTGGGGCTTTCAAAACCGATGAAAGCATCTTAAGATCTGTAGCATACATGAAAGTACCGTGCTGAAGAACTGCACCCAGCTTCCTTGCCTGTGCATTACCAGAGAACTTCTTTCCATTAACTATACCATCATTCAGCGGTTTAAACTCGGCTGGAAGGCCTAGTAACCTAGCGGCCTCTATAACACCTCCACTAAGATAGCGAAATGAATCAACGTAGTCTGCCGGGATCTCATCTAAGCTAGTAATTATGGAGTAGGTGATCTCGCCCTCCGAGTCATGATATACGGATCCCCCACCAGAAATTCTCCTAACTATGGGGATCTTGAAGTGCTCAGCTTGCTCAATATTAACTGAGTCAGTGAGAGACTGAAAATAACCTATGCTTATAGTAGAGGGTGTGAATACATAAAGTCGTAAAGTGGAGGGGGATTTTCCTAGAGCTTTGAGATATAAGAGTGTTTCATCCATCGCCATATTATAGAATCCATCACCTTCATCTATAATCAACCTGATGGTCTCCATGGGACAGCCCATCACCTTTAATTGCTGACTACTAAAAACTTTTAGAGTGGGGCCATTGCGGATAAGAGTGTCTCTAGGTACGCTTGCGACCCTTAAAGTCGGGTATGCTAGAACAGATGCCTTACCTGGAATTGCTTATATTATGCAATATAGTGATGTGGGATGCTCAGCCCTCTGCTCTTTCTGCTCCCAATCATTTGCCTTCAATACACGGAAAGATACTCTCTCTCGTGTAATATGGCCTGAAATGGAGCTGAGTGTATTCATTGACCTGCTAAGGTCTTCAAATATTCAGAGAGTATGTCTTCAAACAATTATAAAGAAGGGTTTTATCGAGGAAGCCCATCACATTGTGAGGGCTTTATCGAGAACTGGCGCTAAGGTCTCATTATCAATAACTCCTATTCCCTCAGCAGAGCTAGTCTCTTTTAAGAAAGAGGGCGTTGATTATCTTGGTGTAGGCCTGGACTCAGCGTCAAAGCATACCATGGAAAAAATCCTCAAGCCATATGGATGGGAACTTTATTGGACCTTCATAAGTGAAGGTGTTAAGATCTTCGGACGTAGAAAGGTGGTAACTCATCTGATAGTAGGTGTTGGAGAGTCACCTATTGATCTCCTAGATACTATAACAAGGCTTAGGGATGAGGGCTCTGAAGTCTCCCTTTTCTCTTTCACTCCGTTGAAGGGTTCATTGATGGAGAGACTTAAAAGACCGCTGATGAGATATTATAGATTTATTCAGCTCGCCACTTACTTGATCATGAAAGGTTATGAATGGAAGGAGTTTGTAACAATGCGTAAGGGAAGGCTTTATATAAGAAAAAAGTACGTAGAAAATGAAGAGGTGCTTTATTCAGCTTTAATGACTAGAGGTTGCCCAGGATGCAATAGGCCTTTCTATAATGAATCCCCTAGGGAAGAGCCTTATAACTTCCCTAGCAAGGCAATAATCGAGGATTGGAAAACTGTACTCCGCACAGAACTTAATGATATTTTCATAGACTAAACCCGTGTCACTTTGTACTAGAGGATACGCGAGAGCCGTAATAGGCGTTAAGGTAATCACTAAATTTCCTAAGATAGCCCTTCAGCACAATCTCAGGGGCTTGAGAGTGTCTAACTATTGAAATGGTCCAATTAGTCAGACTCCTTGTGCTTTCCTCATCCATTGTGAAGACTTTCGAGTGAAACTCTTGCAAATACTCGCTTAACGTGCTCAAGATTTTATCCTTTTCTAGGACTAGACCAAGTTCTTTAGCTATAAAGTAGGCATAAACTAAAAGTATGATATTAGCGAAGGCCTGCAGATTTAGGATGTTGCTCAATCTACTTAGGCGCCTCTTTGTTGCCAGAGCTGTTTCTCTGAGCGTTGTCTTAATGTTTAGTCGAATTCCTGAAATGTTTCTTCGTATTATGCTGTTGACGAGATCCTGTGTGGCTTTCATAGATGGGAAGTAAGTCCTAAATTTATCCTCAACCACGCTTCTCAGGTTAGCCCCCAGCGACTCTATAATGTTCCAGTTGGGAAATCCTCCCCTTTTAAGCATTTTAAGTATTCTAAAGCCTGTTGTCAGTACCTCAGAGAAAAGAATTAAAGCTTCCTCCAACCCCTCCAGGATTTCCTTTCTTCTATCTCTAAATTCGATGTACTGCATTATATAATGGACGTATTCCATAATTCCTGTCTTGATTGAGATCATAAGGCTTCCTCCGTCATAAGTGTTTATTATGAGTTCATTCCCTTCTACGCTTACTTTGGAAACATTACTTAGGTCTAAAGTCAATGATGTCTTCCCTTCATAGCTTTTCACTACTATCCTTCCTTTTAGAATGGTGAGTTCACAGGTGAATTCACTACCTCCCCATATACAAGTACTTAGCATGGCTGTCACTTCCTATAAAGCATTCCTCCTTTTACGGTTACATCTTTCCGATATGTAACATAAAGTCTCAGAAACCAGAGAAGAGCGTCTTTAGTGAAGGGTAGCTCATCTATCGGGGCTCTGCCGTTACTTACTTCTAGTTTCCAGTCTAGGAAGTCGAAAACCATGGGGATTATGGATGCTCTTAACTTTATGAGAAAGGCATTGTTAACTAAAGTAAATACTCGTTTAAGAGTATCAGGAGCTATTCGGGATAGATGCATCAGCACTTCATAAGATGGTTTTTTATTCTCTATATAGGCTCTAAAGCTCCCAATTTCATCACTTAATACATTTAACCTTCTTTCTAAATCATCAACTAAACTCACAATATTGGTTATCCCCTTAATTTCATAACTGGCTAGCTCAGCCCTTACTCTACTTAAATCCATGTATGCTTTTTCAAACACTTTCAGATACTCTTCAGCAAAGACCCGGGTTTTCTCGTTGATTAGCTTTGTAGCAAGATGAATGGGCGGCATACTCTCGGGAATGTCCTTTGATACTTCTACCATATTTCTCAACTGTTTTAAGGCAAAAGATTCCTCTACTTGAATGAAATCCTCCTCTTTTAGGAGTTCCTTGAGGAAGGCCTTTAAATCAGTCAACCTCCTGTAAGATTCACTTACCCTAATCCTGACTGACTGGAGAATCCTGCTAGAAACATTGAGTAGTTCACTTACCTGGGTTAGTGGTGATTCAGTATCCCTGCAAACATTCTCATCAACTGTGAAATCAATACCTAGAAAGTTCCTCACTTCTCTAAGCCAGGCTTTAAGTGCTTCAAACAATGCATTACAGGACTCTCTCGATATTCTTTTGAGTATCTCTATCCTCAGAGGAAGTTCACTTGCTGAACCTATATTTGATAGGAGAGCTAACTCTTTTACATCTATGAATTCGTTTCCAGAATGCATTTTAATATAAGGTGATGCTTTCCTTAAAATTTCTACAGCGCTTCTATATTCTGAGAGTATGACGTTTTCAATATCATCCAATGTATTAGAAACTATCCTGCACTTTCTTTCAATTGCCTTTAAACTGCCATAGCTTTTCTTACCGCTCCTGAAATCCTCCATCAACTCCTTTACGTATTCCTCTAACTCCTCAATTCTGGCCTGTGACTCTATCAGTTTGGCAGTCCTTATACCTGCACTCTGCAAAAGTGAAATTGCCTTCCTTAATTCCTTAATCTTAGTCTTTACGTTTCTATGAATTTCTGCTATATTTGACCTAAGTCTAGCTTTCTCAGCAATAAGAAAGTGTAAATCTTTAACGCCTACTGCTGAAATCGGTAGAGCTATACCTAAAATTAAAGATAGCATATTATGGTAGGATATTATCTGCTTATCCGATAGGAGGGAGTAGGAGAAGATAATCACTGTGAAAATATAGACTAAAGCTGGAATTGTTGATGCTATGGAGTGTTCGAGGATTTTAGCTGGCGTCCTAGGTTCTTTAAAGTGAATACTCCCTAGGAGGGCTATTACCCCACCAATGAGGAATCCTATTATCCAGGAAATATAGTATATGAGGACCGCATAAGAATAACCTAGCGAAGTAATACTCACAAAACCCGTAACGATATGCGGAACCCTTCCTAAGTCAGTTGCCGTGTTAGCAAGGCCTACTATAGGGATTAAAGAGAAAATCGATGTAAGGATTAAGCCACCAAGCGATTTTCTGGAAATAACTAATGCTACGGAGAGAGAGGCTATTCCTGTGACTATCCTTATATCCAATCCCCATAGGCCCAGGAGAAGCGCCATCAAATAGGCTATTTGAGGAAGCAGTTCTATAGTCTTAAGCTCCTTTATAACGTTCCAAACCCCTGCAAGGACTGGGAGAAATGAAGAAGCTAGAAGGAATTCGCTTGCAATGGAAGGTTGAGGTGCGTTATAAGTGGCAACTGAATACCCCATAAGCAGGAGAATCCCATAGGATATATATGTCAGGAGGAGAGGAGCGCTTTCGCCCTTGGGAGAGTATCGGTATATTATCCCTGAACCAATAATCAGTACTGCTAATGAAGCGACAAGCGCGAGGTTAAGGGGGTTATGAAATAAGCCGAACTTAATTGCGAGAGCGATGAGCCATAGAGAGAGCATTACTGAGATAACTAGAGGGCCTTTCCTCATTTTCTAAAACCCCCTAGCCTTTGAAGAAATTCTTCGAAACCACGTAAAATTCTATATTCTCGAGCGTAAACCGTTATATCATGGTAGTAATCTCTTCGGCTTAGGAAGAAAGATGCGCACTCCCTCAGTAGATCATTAATGAATGACGTATGCTCTTCTGCTATACCAATATTTAAAATATTGTCTGATGCGGCAGTTTTAGAAGCCAGGGAGATCCATCCTTCATGCTTGGAAGCCCATTCTATTTCGCTATCGGCTATAAATCTTTGAGGCCCTTCTATAATTAGAAATGCCTTTCTTGCTTGGAAGTGAGTTCCCCAGTTTATGAATTTAGCGAACTCGATAAAGCCGGCTAAGTCTCTGAAAATATCCGGAGACCTTGTTGAGAAACATGTAAGCTGAAGCAATCTAGACTTTCTATCATGTTCTCCACCAAAATCCAACGCCTTGGGAACATTTGACATGCACCATTTACGGAGAGAATGGATTTCATGACTAGAGAGGTAGTTTTCTAGCCTGTTTAGAGGGATCAAGTAAATGACATCAACTAACCCCTCCGTCAGTAATGCAGCTATGAAAGATAAAACGTCGAGTTTTTTATCGGGCTTCCATAAAGGATCAACCTCTATAACGGCGTGAACAAAGGCTTCCCTATTCACTTCTCTTAAGTCCTTTAAGCTATAGTATATGAGTGCTTCTCCTACTGTTAAAGGTGGAAGGGCTATTAAAATATGTTTAAGGTCCGAAATCATCAAAGACTCCATCTTTCTAAGTGAATCGCTAAGCTTTTCAGGAGTTATTGATACCCAAAAATCATTTTTAATTTCAGGAACCTGAATATGATAAGTGTCTGTGTCTGTACTAGGTTCCTGAGTGTCGCTATTTAGAATGAGGGAAGCAGCTCTCTTTCCTGTTGGCTTCGGTAAAAGGTGTGATTTTTCTTGGGATGTTATCGTCAAGGTTTCATAGTCAACCAGTTCTATATTCTCTATTAGCCTATCTATGTAGTCGGAAACTACACTAATCTCCACGCTCATGCCCATATTAAATTGCAGATGATATTATTAAAGGTCTCAACTATGGTGCGGACTACTTAAGCTACTCAATCATCCCAACGTCAGAACTGCCCTGTCTTAATCCCTTCCCCGCAAATTTCTGGAGACCCTCTCCTCCCTTTAGGAGGAGCACCGCAAGGTTTTTAGCATGTTTAGCTGCCCTGTCTTTAGCTATTTTGGCAAGTTCGTCAGGATTTTCGCTTTCATCCTCATGTACCGTTACATCAAGTACATGTTTGTTAGTTAGGAGCTGAACTAATTGAAGGGACATTGATGCAACCCCGTATGAAATCTTATCCGTCACCGTCTTTCCAACCCATGCTAATGTGATGACACCATCACATCCTTCCTCCTCAATCAGTTTTTTAGCGGCTACTGGGACATCCTTGATTCCTGGCACGGTATATCTAACTATCCTCACGTTAGGTAACTCTCTAGTTAAGACTTCCTGAGCTATCATTCCCATATCAACTCTCGAGAAGGTTGTATCCACTATCCCGACCTTAAGCATCTTGACCTCCAGAAATGACATGCTACGGGTAGATTAAAACCCTATAGTGCCTTAATCTCTAAATATAGCTATATAAGAATAAAATAATAAGAGAATAAGAAAAAAGCTATACAAAAACTTTATTTACACTATTTTTGTATGGTTACATTTTTGAATTGCCTTTAGATCCATCCTCTTAATTTCATAGCGTTATAGACTCTCTCGACGGCCAGTACGAAGGCGGCGTCCCTCATGGTCACGAGTTTGTCTGGGTGCTGAGCCTTTAGCTTCTCCCATCTATCAGCTGTTCTATGGAAGTTGTTCCTCATGATCTTTGCGAGTTTCTCTCTTGTCTCTTCCTCATCCCAGAAGTAGTATTGTAGATCCTCAACCCATTCTAAGTAGGACATTACCACACCTCCAGCATTAGCTAGGATGTCAGGCACAGCGGCAACGAAGTCTTTCCTGCTATATAACTTCTTCTCAGCTTCAGGAGTTGTAGGCCCGTTAGCTGGCTCAACTATAAGCTTAGCCTTCACTTTATCTGCATTCTCTGCTGTAATGACATTCTCAATGGCTGAGGGAAGTAGGATGTCAGCTTCAACGAAGAGCGGTGCCATAGAGTCGTTGATCTTCTGGCCTTTGGGGTAGTTTATGACCTTCCTGGTTTCATTCTTCACTTTCATAGCAAGTTCTACATCGATTCCCTCGGGGTCATATACAGTGCCAGAGGTATCGCTGATTGCTACTACCTTGGCGCCCCATTTAGTTGCCCAGTAAGCTGCCCACTGCCCAGCATTTCCAAATCCATGGATCGAGATGGTCTTACCTTCAAAGCCGCCGAGCCATTTCTCAGCAGCTTCCTTAGCAACTACGATTGCACCAAAGCCGGTTGAGTACATCCTCACGGGATTGCCCCAGAGCTCAGGAGGCTTGGCTGTGAAAGCACCTGGGACATTGTAACCTTTAAGCTTGCTTATCTCGTCAACCATCCAAGCCATTATTTGCGGGTTGGTGTTGACGTCAGGGGCAGGTATATCCTTCTCGGGACCGATTATCGGAGCTATAGCTCTTGCGTAACCCCTGCTCAGTTGCTCGAGCTCCTTCATGCTAAGCTTTTTCGGATCCACCCTAACAGCTCCTTTGCCTCCGCCGTAAGGGATGCCCGCCAATGAATTCTTCAAAGTCATTCCAGTAGCTAGAGCTATGTCTGTTTCCAAGGTTACTTCAGGATGGAATCTTATGCCTCCCTTATAGGGCCCTAATGCATTATTGTGCTGGACCCTGTAGCCCTCGAAAATCATGAGTTTGCCGTTGTCCATACGCACGGGTATCTTAACTGTTAATATTCTATCGGGTTTGCTAAGGTACTCATATACTTCCTCAGGTAAGCCAGCTAGATTCACTGACTCTTTCAAAACACCTAGTAGCCATTCTAGATATGATGGCATATGTATTTCACCATAATATATGTATTCTGGGGAATTTATACTTTATTCTATTTGCTTTAATCAATCTCTTATAAGTTTAGAAATACTAAAATAACACCATATGTAGCATAATGTTATTTATGGTGGTAATGAAGTGTTAAGTTATGAGGGAGGAAATGGGACTGCTTAACCTGCTATGCTATCCTTCAGGGAGTATGAAGTGTATCGAAAACAGGTGGAAAACACTCCGGGGTATAGGAGTGAGAAGGCTTCTGAGCTGTGGTAGAGTCTCTATAGGGAGATACAGGGTTTTAGGTAAAGGTCATTCATCTGTGGTTTTAGCTGCAGAGATGGAGGAGGGCTTAAAGGTAGCTGTGAAGGTTTTGAGAAGTGATTCGAAAAGAGAGGATCTTTTATTAGAATGTCGCTTTATGAGGCGGGCCTACCCAGTTGCTCCTAAGGTCTATGCCTGCGTTAATTCGATGATAGTGATGGAGCTTCTTGACGGGTTTCATTTAAGTGAGTTCCTGGATAATGTAGGCAACTGTAAGGAGTTCATGCTATTGGTGGCTAAGATTTCAGAAGCTGTGAACTGGCTGGACAGGATAGGAGTAAATCATAAAGAACTTGTCAATCCTCTAAAGCATGTTTTCATCCTTCATGACGGCAGAATCAAAATTATTGACTATGAAACTGCTTCATCAGGCTTTGGTTGTAACTTGTGTAGTTTTCTCTCATGGGTTTTTCGTCACTCTAGAACCAAGATTGACTGTTTAAGATCTAATCCTTCGTCGATGGATGTAATTAGACGCTTGCTCAAAAATTATAAGAATGGAAGGCTGGATATGTTCCAATCCATTATTAAGATCCTAATTGGCCTCACCTAATGAGATACACTCTTATGTTTTTACCGACTTTACCGTGGGAAAGAAAATCCTTTAATTCCTTTGCATTTCTCGAGCTTAGGGCCGACCTAAGCCTGCTTAAGGCTATATAATCCTCTTCAAGGAAAGGCCCCTCACGTAGGATAAATAATTTACAGTCTAGGGAAATTATGCCCCCGCCTAAACCGCCATCCAGGAGTAGGTTAATTAAGGTTCTAATGTCGTGAGGTGAGGGCATACATCCATAGGGATGTGTGTGTGCTGATGCGACAGCCTTGACATTGGGTATTATCACTTTATTTACATCCCCTTCAAGCTCTAAGGCCCTCCCATCTCTTAATATGATAAACATATACTCAATCCCTTCTGCTCTAGTTCTCACAGCTGGACTAGTTAAGTGGGATGTAGCAAGCCTTATGAATAGGTCAGAGGCTTTTTTATAAAGTCTTTGAAGTTCTTCACCCCTATCACAGGAGGTTATCGAGTAGTGTCGGAGAAGTCCTCTGTCTACGGCCTCATCAAGCTCGTATCCCCCTTCTGGTGGCTCTTCACAAGATCTATAGCAGATCAGGGCCTCATCATCCTCTAAAGCGACTTTAAGGTCTCTACATCCCCACACGCCAGCTAGCGTCTCGAGAGCGTTGATCATCAGGTTAAGCATGGCAAGCTTTCTGGTCTTAGCAGATGTTACTTCAAACTCTGCATGTCGCCTTATATCCAATACTGCCCCCCTCAGAATATCTTCAAGTGATGGATGTCGCCAATAGAATTAAAGCCTTAATGGCTGATTTAATTAGGTGGCAGGGACGGATACTTCAAAAGATTATAGACTCCTGCTCGTAAAGGATGCTGTAGAGAGGCTGGATAGGATCGTCCGTGTGTGGAGTCTTAACTACCCTATACGTAAATCAAAAGTTACTGAACTAGTTAAAAAAGTTAGAGGGACGGTGGATTCCCTCCTATACTCTTACCTGCCTCTCACCTACCTAGTGAAGCATGATGCTTTAAGCGCGCTCCGCGAGTTAGGTGAAAGATTAGCGCAAGAACTCCTCCCTCCTAAAGGGGCTGTGCTTGATAAGAGAACTAAGTTTTATGTGGCGGAGATAAGATACGCATTACTTCAGATAATAAATTTGCGGCCGAGGCTCCTGTTAGGGGAGGAGAATAGGCCTGAATATGCTGTTGACATTGTTGGAGTGGAGATTGCGTCAGTATCGAAACATCCAAGCACGTCTAAACTCTTCATAACTAAGGCAGGGACTCAGAAATTCGGTCTAACGATAGTGACGAACATTGAAAACGTTAGGAAGGGTGAGGTAAGGGCGGCAGCTATACTCCCCCCAAGGGAATTTTTTGGAGTAGTGAGTGAGGCCATGTACTGCAGTGAGCCAATACCTAGGGATTACGTAGGCAAGAGACCACCTTCAACACTCTTAGATGTTAAGGCAATAGCCTCAGTAGTGGAGGCTATACTTAAGCAATGAGGATAAGTCAGACAGCCGCCACCACTTCATAGCTAAGGCTCAGCTAAAGACAGAACTCATCACACTCAACTACTTAACGCCAACTCAATTTTTATGATTTAGATCCCTTCATCCCTAATACTTGTAAAGCTCCATCTGTTGCGTAATATAAGGATCTAACAACTCCGCCTTCCTTAATAATCGCCTGAAAACCTCATGGAAGTCCTTAAGGTTAACGCTACCGTAACCGCTCAGCTTTAGATTAAGTTCAGCTACCTTAGAAAAATCGCGCTTATCTATTAAGCCATTATCATAGGCTATTGATGCTATATATGTTAAGTCTAGTTCAGGTATGGAGATCCCCTTAAGCATTAGCAAACCCCTGAGTAATTCCCTGAGGGCTTCCTTACCCCTCAGCATAAGCTTTGCATTATTCGATATTCCACTATATATTCTCAGGGCCTTTACAAACAGCTTCAGGGCGTCAGAGTATGAACCTCTTACCATGTAGAAACCCGTCATCTGGTTATGAGAGTTAGATCTCTATATTCGCATGTTTTTTCTTTAAGTCTTCCTCGGTTTTCCCAAGCATTCTCATTAGCTCCGCAACGATCGAATCCAGTACTACAAGTGCTGTAATTTCAAAGAGCGTCCCTAAAGGAGCTAGGGGCTCGTAAATCCCTATTAATTGTCTCACATTGTAATCGTCTTCAGAGCTAACCTTAGTTCTTCCAGGCACCCTTATCACGAGGTCTGAAATCCTCCCGAGTGGGGAATCCGGATATGTTGTAAGAGATACTACGGCAGCGCCTATATCCTTAGCTACTTCTGCAGCGGAGACTACGAGCTTTGTGCGTCCAGAGCCCGAGATGGCGATAACTACATCTCCTGGTTCGAGGGCAGGTACTATGGTCTCACCGAGTACGTAAACAGTGAAACCCATATGCATTAATCTCATCGCAAAAGCCTTGCCTACAAGACCGGATCTTCCAGCACCTATTACCAGAACTTTTTTACCTTCTTTATACACTCTCCCCAGAAGCCTGACAAATTGACTTATTTCTTCGCTACTCAGACGCTCTAATGCTTGAGTGAGGAATGAGGTTATCAACGCATATGACTCCTTGAATACTTCCACTCGTTCCCTTGCTAAACATGATGTTGACCGGTTTTTAAGTTTGCGTGATAAAGTTATCTTTAAGAGCCTCGAAGCTATTCTACTTTGCTAGCTCCTCAGATGATGAGGGAGGTGATCTCTGAGCATCCTTATAATTTGGGAGTAAGAAGTCTTCTTGGGAGAGGTGATGACGCTCCCTACTCTCTCTGAAGAGAGACGTTGTTTAAGCATTACCCTTGTTTGTATAGGGAGTGGAGATGTGGAATCACTAATCTGGTGATTGGGGGTAAGGTTGTTGAGTAAGGGTGAGCTCTTAGAGCTTCTTAAGGGATTAAATGAGGGCGGAGGTTGCCTAAGCTCCGAGGAGTTGAAGGACATCTTTAAGAAATATGCAACTCTGCTTCCAGAGGGAGTCACATATAAGGGGATTGACGGAGAGTTATGTGTTAGGTCGTTAGTTCCTCTAGCCTTAAATGGGCTATCGCTTGGTTTATCAGCGTATACCGTCTCCAAGTACCTTAACTGGAAGGATTTTGAGGTTCTTGTTAAGCACTACCTAGAGTTGAGCGGATATGAGGCAGTAAGATCGGTGAGACTTAAGAACAGGAGATATGAGATAGATGTTCTAGCTACTGACTCGATTAGAGGATTAGGGCTAGCTATAGATTGCAAACATTGGTCACCGGGGTACTCTAAACGAGGCAAGCTAGGGGCTGTGGCTGAGCTGCATAGGAGTAAAGTCGAGTTATTAGCTAGCGAATGTAATAAGCACCTAACGTCCATCCCCGGATTAAGGGGGTGTAAGTGGTTGCTGCCAGTAGTGGTTACACTTACAGGTTCAGTTAGGGGGTATTTCAGAGGGAGCTTTATAGTCCCTGTAGAGAGTCTAAGGGACTTTATAGTGAGGCTTGATTTCTATGTTGACCTTCTGAGTGGAGATGAAGGTATGGTGCTCAACCCATGCTTCTCGGAGGGCTAAGAAGTGTTTGCGGGTGTCCCAGTAGAATTTGACGGTGTATTGGTTGAAGGGTTAGTCACAGTTACAACCGGCTGGAAGCTCGTTGTGTTCGTGATAGATGTTGAGTTTGTGAGTGACTGCTTCGCGACCTGAAGCCCATACCATCCAAGCACTATAGCCACTACCATCAATGCAATGAGGACTAAAGCACCTGCTAGATATCTTCCTTCCTCACCTTTCTTCCCACTACTCATGACTCTTAACCACACACGTTTTGTGTGCCGGAAATATAAGTTAAGCGGTGGATGCGGACTGGCTTAAGGCATCAATATATTAGGCATGCAAAACAAACCTCTTGAGGAATGATGTCATGATAAGCTTCGCTCAAGCGCTGCTCTACATAGTCATTCTAGAGGTAGTAGTGTTCACATGGTTAAGTACGGATAAATCATTGAAGGATAAATTAGAGGCTAAAGGCATATCGATCTCTCCACTAATGCTCATGGTGGATGTAGGTAGAGTTCCTAGGCTTAAGAAAATCACGTCCTCCCCCATTACTAAAACGCTCTTCTTTAGTGCTGGCTTAATCAATTTCGTTGCGTTACTCGCATTATTCTACTGGCAGGTCCTGCCCTCACTCTACCATATCTTCTACACTTTAATTTATGGTGTGGGGGAGGCTACCTCGCCATTTGTTCCTGTAATTCCAGGGGTTACTATAGGGCTGGATGCTTTTCCCTACATACTTATAACCTTAGCTCTAGGTGTCGCTGTCCACGAGTTCTTCCATGCATTAGCCGCCTACTCAGTAGGGTGGAGAGTTGACGCATGGGGAATTGGGATCCTCTTGATATTTCCGCTTGCTTATGTCAAGCCGAATGAAGATGACTACAATAGGGCTGACCTTAAAGCAAAGGCAACTGTATTGACGGCCGGGGTATTAGCGAATACATTGCTCTTTCTCTTAGCCGTACCTTTACTGCCTGCGATAGCTTCCCAGATCTCGACAGCCCCTACAATCGTCGGCATAATGAGTAATTCACCTCAACTCCCAGCGGTTAAGGCAGGAATTCATGCACCTTCCGTCATCATATCTGTTAACGAAACGCAGGTTAAAACCATCAGTGAGTTCATCCATATTCTCCAGCCCTACAGGAACGCTACGGTACTGATAAAGCTTAAGCTAGTCCCAGCTAAGATTGTTAACGGGCAGGTTCTCTATAACGCCTCTAACGCCGTGACTTACACGATTGTGAAGCCCTCTGGAAGCATGATAGGTATCTACCTTCAAGACCTCCCTGTTTACGGGACTAACCCGTTAGCAATAGAAGGGGTTAGGTTCACCTACTGGCTGGAAATAATAAACATATCCTTAGGCCTCATTAATGCTGCCCCCCTCTACATATCAGACGGAGGCAGGTTAATCAGTGAGCTCCTTAAAGGTAAGCCTGGATATTTAAACCATTTAATACAAGGTGGGACGCTCATTGCAATAGCGATACTAGCCACTGTAGGATTCCTTAACTTTACCTGAGCTTTAGAAGTGCTTCATGCATGAGAGAACATTTTTATGGATTTCTATCATACTTATGTCCTCCAGAGCCTCCGCCATATCAAGTGCCTTATAAGGCGTTATTGAGGCCACTACCACACCATGATTGAGCAGCACCACTGCCTTACACCCTTTTATCGCCCTCGCTACTGCCTTAGCAAGTTCGGGGGAGCCTGCAGGAAGTGAGGGCACAGTACTCACGCAGTCCCCCAACAGCTCACCCTCAACGTACTTAGTTGGGTCTATGGAGAGGCCAGCAGAATAAAGGGCTAGGGTCTTCGGGTTATGGGTATGGAGTACTGCCTTAATGTTTTCATCAGTGAGATAGATAGCCTGATGCATTCTCCACTCCATAGATGCCTTCTTACCGCTTAAAGAGAGCTGAGGACCTAAATCGAAGGGGACATATACCATGTCCTCCGGAGTCAGGACGTGCTTCGGCACTTGCGAGGGTGTTATATAGAAGCCGTCACCCCATCTAAAACTTGCGTTACCCCCTAGCAGATCCACTAACCCACGTTCATGAGCTAGTCTCATAACATCCCCTAAAGCAGCAAGAAGTTTCCCGAGCCTCTCATTCTCCTCAGACACACCTACCACCCGATTAAATGATCAAGGTTACACTAAATTTTAATGGTGCGGCCCCCGGAACATCCGCCCCTTACCCCCTAAC
>WAKQ01000015.1 GCA_015523295.1 Desulfurococcales archaeon
GATATCTGTCTTGTTGATCCCGCTCCATATATGCTCGGGCACGATGTAGATTTCAGAGGCCATCATGTAGAGGAATGGGGCATAGGGCTTCTTCAGATATATTTTCACGGTGTGCTGGTCCACAGCCACCGCCTTATCTATCAGGATCGCTATGTCCGCAAACCTAGTCTTATTACCTACATCCCTCATTAGGTTGTATGTGAAGGCAACGTCCTCTGCAGTCACTGGCTTGCCGTCATGCCATGTAGCATTAGGGAAGAGCTTAAAGGTCCATACCTTACCGTCTGGGGAAACACTCCAGCTCTCCGCTAGTCTCCCCGCGAACTTTAGGTCTGGCGTCACCTCAACTAGAGTGTCATAGACTGAGTCTATTATCATGAACTCCCATGATGAGGTGAAGGTGAATGGGTTAAGTGTGTTAGCCTCCCCCATCATAGGCCACCTGAATGTCCCTCCTGGCTTCATCCACGGCTCTCTATGGATGTAGTTGAATATGTTAGCGTATTGTCCGGAGTCGGCGGCGATCGCCGTGGAGGCGGGCATGAAGGCTGCAGCTATGAATAGTGCTAGAGCCAGTGCAATTATGACTTCCTTCACTTTTACTCCAACCATTTTAGTGCACCTTGAGTGTGGTGTATGTTTTAAAGTATTTAAATATTGAATTTATTTCGTAATATTAAATAATTACTCTACTCTACACCAAACTTTCACATAATTCTATAAATTTTTAACAGAGATGATGGGAGTAATACAAAATAAAATACTAGCAGAAACACATATTTTATGTTCAATGACCAGGACTTGTGACTAGATTGAGTAGGTGGTTAGCTCTTAAAGGCGGCTTAGTTTATACTCTATCAGGGACTAAAGGCATAGGATTAGTTAAGAATGGAGTAATCCTGGTAAGGGAGGGTAGAATAGCTGGCGTCGAGCGTGAAGGATATAAAATACCGGGAGAGTATGAAGTGATAGATGTTTCTAACAAAGTGGTCCTACCAGGGCTTGTTGACGCACACACTCATCTAGGCATTGTTGAAGAGGGCCTCAGATGGGAGGGCAGCGACGCTAATGAGATGACGGATCCTGTGACCCCCCACCTACGTGTTATTGATGGGATGAAGATGGATGACCCGGCATTCAGAGACGCACTTGAGTTCGGGATAACTACGGTCGGTGTTCTGCCAGGAAGTGCAAACCCTATAGGTGGGTTGGGTGCAGCTGTGAAAACTTATGGAGAAGACGTGGAGAAGGCCCTCGTAAGATTTCCTGTTGGGATGAAAATGGCTTTCGGGGAGAACCCCGTCAACGTGTATGGCGTGGAACAGAAGAAATCCCCCATGACGAGGATGGCAGTCGCTGCCTTGATAAGGGAATGGCTGTCGAAGGCAAAGGAGTACTCGGCCAAGAAGGCCTCAGGGAAGGAGGTCGACTACGATATCAAGCTGGAGGCTTTAGAACCTGTTGTTAGGGGGTTCTTGCCCGTCAGAGCTCACGCGCATCGGTATGCGGACATATTCACAGCTGTTAGAATAGCGCGGGAGTTTGGCCTGAAGCTGATTATAGAGCATGGTACTGAGGCATATAGAGTCGCAGATCTTCTGGCCTCCGAGAATATCCCTGTTGTCCACGGCCCGCTTACGATACCTAGGCACAAACCGGAGCTCAGGAACCTAACACTTAAATCACCGAAGATGTTGGCAGAGGCAGGAGTTAAGTTCTCATTGACCACCGATGCTCTAGGCTTAATGATCACTCACCTGCCTATAACTGCAGCGCTAGCAGTTAGAGAGGGTCTTCCTTACGAGACAGCCTTACGAGCTATCACGGTGATTCCAGCTGAGATCTTGGGAGTCTCCGATAGAATTGGTTCTATAGAGCCGGGCAAGGACGCAGATATTGTAGTGTTTGACGGGGACCCGCTTGACCTGAGGTCCAGGGTTAAGTTAGTCCTCGTTAATGGGGAGATAGCGTACTCCGAACTTTAAGCTTTCCCTTTTATCTAAGAATTGCCACTAATATCAAGGCAAACAGGCCTGAAAGGAATACCCCGTCAAAAGTCCCTGCTCCACCAATACTTATCACAGGCGCTTTCACCTCCTTAATCTTAGGCATGTTGAGGATGTCGGCCCCAATCAACGTACCTAGAGTACCTGAGACGTAAGCCGTTGAAGCGGGATCCTCCCATACGAGGACTAGGGATGTGAGAGCGGCAGTCAACGCTGGAACGAATGAAGGTACAGCAATGCCTACACCCTCAATAATTTTCGATGCTTTATATGTGACCAGGGCGACAACCGTGGTAGCTACTAAAGCCTTAGCAACTACGTTAACACCCCCAATAAAAGGCATTCGGGCGAGCATGTACAGGGATAATATAGAAGGGATCACGGCTCCGCCAACATTAACCGCTATTGTCATGCTCTCCTCCCTAACCCTAGGGACGTAATAAGGGATCCCGAAAAAGTAGACGACGCCCCACTCATGGACAAGCCTGCCAGTTCTAATCTTCTTTACAGGAATGTTGATGAAGGAGCCTAGCAGGGAGGACCATAGAATGAGGAGGCCTCCCCATCCAGGGATTCCGGTGCTTCTGAATGCAGCTATCGCGATGAAGGGGAACATGAAAGTCATTAACATGACTAATATGAAGAACAGCAGTATCGCAGGACCAGCTAGCGGCGGATATATTTTCTCTGACATCTCCCTCCCTGCTAGCTTAAAATCCATGATTAATAAACAAAGCTAGATTTATGGTCTACCTTCTTCTTATTAGGCATGGTTCAGGCTGGAAGGAATGAGAACGATTCCCTGTACCTATAGCCCTTTCACAACAGTAATCACTGATTGAAGGCTGTGAACACGGGTTGGAACCTGAATACATAAACACCTGAACCGTTTAAGGCTAGGTTTATCCAGACCACGGTCTTATAACCTGGTGGAAGTGTATACGGCAACGGTTTCGAGCCGCTGACGGGCAGGTTGAAACAGGATAGGTGCCCCCAGTAAGGCTTATTTCCGATACCATGTTTCTCGGGACCGTATGCGTAAGTGGTCATATCCCATGAACTCGGCGTATCTTGGCCTATGGAGGTAACTCTGACATATTTTAATTTGAGGGGGATTGTCCCATGGTTTTCGAGAACCAGGCCAATCCATATACTCTTAACTTTCCCTGTAATACTGTGATTGCACCCGCAGTGATGAGGTGAGTGCCAGTCTACAGTAGTATTGATCTTCACGTCTAGGTAGTGAGCGTTATCACTTAAGGTCAGGGTGTCAAGCCCTGTGCATGCTGTATGGCTACAGTTGCAGACATTATATGTGAACTTCTGAAAACCTCTGTAGGAGCCGATCTCCCAGCGCGGGTCGCCCATATGTACAGTTACGTTAACACCTAGGCTGTCATACCACATTGACGTAGCCGGCATGATCAGGATAACGACAATCATCCCGAGGATAATAGGCCATCGCAGAAGGCCGTTCACTCCTCTACCTGTATTCAATATATAATACACCTCATCCTTAAGTAGTAATGTGGCTTTACTCTTATAAAAGATGTGTACATAAGCTACACTGTCGATGCCGACATTGTTAATTTAAGAGCGATAATCTTATATCCTTCAAGGATGTCTAAGGCCTTTTAAAGGTCCTTAACCATATAGGGCGAGTTAGGGGGCCTTCTATAGCCTAATCTTCTATAGTAGTCTCTCACACCGATCCCCGAGAGTATGAGGATCTCCTTAGCATCGTACTCCTCCTTAGCTATTCTCTCAGCTTCCTGTAGGAGCTTTCTACCCCATCCCCTATGCTGCCATTCATAGTGTTTCTTAGGTTGGGAGCCTACAGGTACTAGTGGGCCATAAACGTGAAGCTCTCTCACTATACCCACCTGCCGAGACCTCACCTCAGGCCTATGAGAGAACTCACTAGGTATTCTAAGCCTTAGGAGTCCGATCAACACATCATTAGACTGATCTTCAACGGATAGGAAGATCTCCACTCCTCTGCTAGCTTCGTAGGTTAATCGCGTTATCTTCGTTTTCTCAGGATCTGGCGCTACTCCATGCTTAAGGAGTCTCCTACCGACCTCCCTCCACCTTATTTCCCTTATAGGTATCCCTTTCTCCAAAGCTCTCCTTTCAACTAGTTCCCTTAAGTTGCTCTTCCTCGGTCCCGCATCGATTATTGTTGCCGGTACGTCCCTCTGAACCCTCTGAACCCTGACATACTTCGGTATATACCGGTACATTTCGGAAATTATTTCCACAGCTTCCTCATCAGTTAGGGGGGTGTAATCACCCCTCCTCCACATCTCATAGAGCGCAGTACCCTTTATGACCAAGGTCGGGTAGATCTTAAGGTAGTCGGGTCTAAAGTCAGGGTTACTGAAGATCTCCCTCACCATCTCAATATCCCTGACTGCATCGCTTCCCGGCAGTCCAGGCATTAAATGGTACACGACCTTGAAGCCGGAATCCTTAAGCACTCTAGTTGCTTTGATGCTGTCCTTGACGGTATGACCCCTTCTCACCAATGCTAGGACATCGTCGTAGATGCTTTGAACGCCTATCTCAACCTTAGTGGCTCCAAGGCGGAGCATTAGATCTGCATGTGGCTCAAACGCCCAGTCAGGCCTAGTCTCTATAGTAATGCCTATGCATCTCACTTTAGCCGACTCGTTCACGAGCTGTGCGGATACTAGATCAATCTTACTTGGAGGGACTGGGTCAGGGTACCTGTTCATCGCTTCAAGGGCTGAAGCTATAAACCATTCCTGATAGCTGACAGGTACTGCGGGAAAGGTGCCCCCCATCACTATGAGCTCCACTTTAGATGGGAAGTAACCCAGGGATCGCTCATACTGCCTGAGCCTTACATGAACCTGCCTATATGGGTGGTAACTCACTTGCTTAGCCCTCATTAAGGCGGGCTCCTCACCGACGTAGCTTTGAGGCGTTCCTTGATCCGGGCCTCCAGGGCAGTATATGCATTTCCCGTGTGGGCAGGGGAAGGGCTTAGTCATTACTGCTACAGGTGCTACACCAGATAGCACTCTCGTAGGCTTTCTCCCCATCTTCTTGAGCTCATCGGCGAGGCGATAGGATAGCCGAGTCACTACACCCCTCCATGTTCAGAGGGGGTTAGGAAGTAAATAGGGTTTTACTGAAGTAGCGTGAAGGGTATTTAAATTCCTTAGTGGAGAAGTAAGCAAGTGATATCATTGCTAAAATCGCCTTTCTACTCAAAGAAAGGGGTGATAGCTTCTGAACATCCACTGGCCTCCTTCGTAGGCTCTAAGATACTGGATTCCGGAGGGAACGCGGTGGACGCTGCTGTAGCTGTTAGCGCTGTGCTGTCGGTGACACTGCCTCACCTTGGAGGGTTGGGAGGGGATTTCTTCGCGTTGGTGATGCACTCACCCGGCAGGGTCAGGTTCTTTAACGGGAGCGGGTACTCGCCTGAGAAGGCCAGCCTAGACACCCTGAGGTCGCTAGGGTATGAGGAGATGCCGCCAGAAGGACCTCTAACCCCGGTTGTTCCAGGCATGGTTGATGGATTGAGGATAATGTGGGAGGCACTAGGTAGTATGGAATGGAAGGACCTCATCATGCCAGCCGCTAGAATAGCTCGGGAGGGTTTCGGTGTTACCAGGTCCCTCTCCACAGCTATAAGTTCCTCATTAAACAAATTGTCTGGAGATGAAGGCTCTAGAATCACTTACTTAGCAAGCGGTAAACCACTAGGGCTAGGCGACCTCGTTAAATTCCCCGGCCTTTCCCATGCACTCGAGGAAATAGCCGATGACCCGAGGTCTTTTTACGAGGGGGAGATTGCTAGGAGGATTGCAGATTACGTCAGGAACGCGGGAGGGTTGCTGGATTTCAAAGACTTCAAGGATTTCAAAGCCTTCGAAGGGGATCCAGTATCCATGAGTTATAAGGGTTTAAGAGTCTACGAGATGCCTCCGAACACACAGGGGATTACAACCCTTCACATCCTTAAGATGCTGGAGCCTTACGAGCCCATAAGTAGCGGGTCTAGAAGCCCTGAGAGAATACTGAAGTATTTGGAGGTGTTTCAGAAAGGATATGCAATAAGGGACAAGTTCATCACAGATCCTGAAAGAATGGAGGTGGGGGTAGAGGAGTTACTGAGAATGGATCTTAACTCGGCTGGCGGTACTAGCAAGAGACAATATATGGGTGGTGACACGACTTTCTTCTCGGTGATAGACAATGATGGATGTATAGTAGCAGGGATTCAGTCACTGTTTTACCCCTTCGGCTCCTTTGTCACTGAGCCTTATTATGGAATAACCTTGAACGCTAGAGCCTCATCGTTCAGCCTGGACCCCCGAGATATTAACAGGTTAGAGCCTAGGAAGAGACCACTGCACACCCTATCGGCTATGCTAGTGGAGGACGATGTGAAAGGCGAAGTTAAGAGCATAGGTTTATCAGGAGGTCACTTCAGACCGCAACTTCATGCTGAAATACTCACTAACATTGTGGACTACGGGATGGATCCTCAGGAAGCAATAGAGCACCCTAGATTTGTATGGCACCCTGGAGGTAGGGAAGTGGATTTAGAGGAAGGGTATGAAATCCCCTTAATAAAGAACTACAGGTTTTCATTGAAGCCATACCCCTCGAGAATAGGTGTGGCTGCAATAGCTGAAATCAGGGGAAATGGGTTAAGAGGTGCTTACTGCGACATAAGGGGCGACGGCCTCCCTTCAGGATTGCCGTAAAATAGGATATGCTTCTTTAACGCGTGGGCTTCGCCTTTCTTACTATAATAAAGTAGTTCTTCCTGCTAGCTCCCTTCCCCGGCGCTTCATACACCCCTGAATCAATTACCCTCAGACCTGCCTCCTTAGCATTACTTATGAGCTCCTTCAAGCTGTAGAAGTGGTAGTGCCTGCAACCCAGGCCACTACATATAAGTATATCCCACA
Organism: Desulfurococcales archaeon; assembly: GCA_015523295.1. GTDB lineage: Archaea > Thermoproteota > Thermoprotei_A > Sulfolobales > NBVN01 > S013-73. The sequence goes on from WAKQ01000015.1 coordinate 6,959, forward strand.
CAGAATCTCCTCTATACCCCTTTAAGAGAGATCTAAGGACTTTAATGATTATCCGCGGCTGATACCTGGCCCAAACGCTGACTAAGGCAACACCATTATCTCTCAGCACCCTCCTTAACTCTTTCAGGGCGTTAATCCTTGCCTCTTTAGGGGTGAGGTGATGTAGGACGGAAACAAGTAGGGCTGAATCAGCGGATTCATCTCTTAAAGGCAAAGCCTCAACATCACCTGCTATAAGAAGGTGCGGGGATGGAACCTCCTTTAAAGTTCTCAGAGCTTCCTTCAACATACCTGTGGATGCATCCAAGCCAGCGCAAACTCGCCCTCCATTCTCCAACCAGTAGAGGCAGGCATCCCCCTTCCCACATCCTAGGTCTAGAATTACTGAGTCTTTATTCAGGGTGCTTAAGAAATTCATCACTAAGGGCCATAAACGCCTTCTATACCCCCTAGCGATAAGGTCGTATGTTGAGGCGGTACCCATTTACCTCACACACCGTTAGCTCAAGAGGTGAAGAAGGGTGAGTTTTACGGCATGTCTTGCCTTTAGTTAAGGCATTTAAAAATTGATGGTTAAGCCCGCGTGAAGCTTATGGAATTTGCTACCATAAGCAGCTTTGAACCTTGCTTCAGCATCTAATCCAGTACAGTGGCCGGTGAACACCTCCTCAACACCTAATGCCTTAAACTCCCTGATCGTCGCCTCGATCCTCTCAGAGGAAGCCCCTATAAGATGGAATCCTCCAATCACTGCCCTCACCTTGTTAATGCCAGAGATTTTCATCGCTTTCCTGACAATCGATGCTATCCCAGGGTGAGAGCACCCCCCAAGAACCACAAGGCCCTCAGACGTATTGAAGGCCAGGCCTATCTCATCATTTATCGTATCTGGGAGGATTTTTCCTTCCACGACCTTCATCACTTTCAAGGTGGGGTTCTTCTCAAAGTCAAATTTCTCATCCTCAAAGACTTCACCTGTTGTAAAGACATCGTCATGTAATTTGACGGGGTCTCTCGACAGTATCCATAGACCCCCTAACTCCTCAACGTCTTTCCTGAATTTCACGGGACTGGGTGGTGGACCGATATACCTTAGGACGGGGTCAACAGCATAGCTGACTTTGAATATCTCAGGATGTGCTATTACGGGCACCTCACCTTTAATGCTGCCTTTCAGCAAATCGACGAGCCCCCCAGTATGGTCATAGTGATTATGTGAAAGCACTATTGCGTCAAGGCCTCGGAGGTCAACGCCAAGCATTTCCGCATTCTTAACTATGGGTAATGCTGAAGTCCCGGTGTCGAAGAGGACCTTTACTTCCTCACCCCCTCTTCTCCCCATAGCGAGAATTGATATGCCGTGTTGCCCTAGGAACTTGCTACCGTAACCGCCGTAGTCCTCTACGAGGATGTAGAGCTTCAACGTGTCAAGAGGCATGTCTATCACCCAATAAATATAGTGTATTAAAGAGGTTAAGACCTTTTGAAGGCCTTCTCAACCGGCATCTTAACCTTTAAGGAAAACGCTGTGAGTATAGCTCCAAACCCCGTCAGAATCATAATGAGGATCCAAAGCATGGGACTACCTGGAGGGGTTAGAGTGAGAGTGGTTATCGGTCCGATTAAGGCAGCCGAGTTTGATAGAAGACCTAATGCATAGCCAGCCTTAGTCCTCACCTCCTCCGGATATGCTGTGGACTGCATCGACCAGAACGTCGGTGCAGTCCCCTGAATTACAGCCATGAAGATAAGAGCAATGATAAGGGAGTATATGTCCTTAGAGATGTAGAGGAGCATTACACCCCCCAGCGAGATTATGAAGCATGAAGCCTGAACTGATGCAAACGACTTGAATAGTGAACGCGGCGTCTGCTGAGTGGCTCTGGCAGTAAGGTAGGCTATAGCACCTATGGCTACTGACCACGTCATATAGGATGCTTCGAGAACTCTGGAAGCTATAGCCCCTCCCTCAGCTATTTGAGTGCCTACCACAAAGTTAATCAAGGGTGCTAAAGTGAATATTATCCATATAGCTGGGAAGAAGGTCATTCCCCATACCCAGGTAAACGGATCTTTCCATACAGCAGAATGATATCTTTCCTCACCAGCCCTAGCTTGCTGGGCATGCCTTGGCAATGTATTTTCGGGTGTGGCAGCTACCCATAAAACTGCCATTATAAGCATCAGTATCCCAAAGATAATGTACGTCCATGCCCACCCTATCGAGTTACTCAGTGCAGGTCCTGCAGAACTGCCTATGAACCCGCCTAGGAATATACCTGAAAGGATTATCCCTAAAGCTAATGGCCTCGCAGATCTGAAGAGACCGCCTACCTGAGCTGAGAAGATCGGTACCGCCATCATGACTAATCCCTGAAGCAGTCTGAGGCCTACAAGGGAGACGCTACGGGCATGAAGAGGAAGTAGCGGTGTCAGCGGTATGAGGAACTGCGGTATTGCAGCTAGGGAGGCAGCTATCAGAACCGTGGCCTTAGGGTGCTCTTCCGAGTACCTGGAATGCCCTGCAAAGAACGCAAGGAAGATACCAGAAGAGTAGGAGATGGCGGCCCATTGAATGGTGGACGGCGCTACCTCAGTAGCGCTCCTTATTTCATCGGCAAGTAAAGAGAACAGCGTGAGTGCACTGAAGTTTATCCCCATGTAGAGAAGATTCAGGATCACGCTCAGTATCCCGTCTCTCTTCAAGAACATGGAGATCGCCGATCCCTCCCCACAAATATCATATAAAATTAATGTTTATTGCTGTTGAGAAGTGCCTCTCCCTTTAACCTTTTCAAGGAATAGCTGGTGATGGTATCCGCCTTCACGAATCAAGGCTGCACCACATCGAGGACACCTCATCTCCTTGCAGGGAACTCCTGGCTGCTTAGGAACCCGATAACCGCATCTCAAACAGATGCAATATCCCTCCGGACCTAAGCCCTGTCCAGGGGAAGCACTCCCTCTCCCACCACCATGTCCTCTACCGAAACCTCTACCTCTACCCATACCTCCACCACGTCCACGACCTCCTCCAAAACCCATCGCAAACACCCCAAAATGATGGAAGGGTCATTTATAACATTATCCCGTGAATATCAAGTCAAGTAAAACATTAGTAATTACCACGAATGAGATAGAAAAGAATCATAAGAATAGAACTGGACATCTGGAGAGCTCAAGAATTTTCACTTCGTAAATAAAAGACTCATTACCTGATCTTCTGTCTGGTGAGGGCATAGACGCTCCCTTACACGAGACAGTAAGATCTGAGATGGAAGAAAGCTGATGGTATTTCTCTGGGAAATCTCCTAGGCCTTCCACCCACACTATACTTGAACTTGGAAAAGACCCCTTAAGTTCCGCGGAAAGCCTTTCGCATTCCTCGCTGTTCGGACGCCTGCAGATGATGTTGAGGTCGAATCCCCCCTCTATCTTCCTAAGGTAGCTGAGGAGTTCAACAGCCTTTCTATCGATGCACTCAGGCGTAGCCACAAGGGTCACCCTACCGATTTCTCCAGAAACCTTCTTGGCTGCTGAAGGATAGACTAAGAGGGACTTCCCCGGCAGCATCAGCATTGACTTGCTGACCTCCCCGGAGAGTTGGAAGCTATGCGCGTCTGTAACGCCCGCGGTCATCACCACTAAGTCTATTCGATTTTTAATGATGTAGTCTGTAATGACTTTCTTAGGCTTCCCTACAAGCTTAACCTTCTTTATAGCCATCACTCCCAAGCTATTCAGCGTTAGCTCAGCTGCTTCCAAGGCGTCATCAACGATCTCGTTCATGACCTCCTGGTAAATCGTTGAGGGCATAGGCCTCGAATCGAGCGGTGGGAACACCCCTATTAAATGATATACTGCGTTAGGGAATAACTTGGCTGAAAGCGATGCTATGTCCATAAGTCTCCTGCTCTTAACCGTGAGAACGGCTATGTTATTGAACATGAACCTCACCTTGGCATTGCTAAATGGTTAGGCCGTATACAATTATTAAATATGCTGTGGCTATCGTTACGGTCCCTATCATCACCGCCATACCGTATTTTAGGAAGTAGTTGAAGTTTATCGGTCTTCCATACCTTTCAGCTATTCCAGAAACTACTACGTTGGCGCTGGCGCCGACAAGCGTGCCGTTACCTCCTAGACACCCGCCAAGGCTTAAAGCCCAGTAGAGGGGGGTCGGATTCCCATGTATTACAGACGCAATTGCAGGGATAACGGGGATCATTGACATCACGAAAGGTATGTTATCCACAAAGGCTGAGACTACAGCTGAGACCCAGGTTATGAGCACTAATATCAGTATATAATTACTCCCAACTAAAGTCAGTTCCTTAGCTATGAAGTCCATCACTCCAAGATCTTCTATCCCTTTAATCACTATGAACATGCCGACGAAGAAAACTAATGTGGTCCAGTCAACCTTTTTCAGCGCTTCATCTATATGGATCTGCTTTCTAGCTGCTAGAAGAAGTATACCTGCGCCCATGAGTGGAGGTATTGCAGGAGAGTAGTTGAATATGTCCTCCAAGAAAAATAAGGCGATCACAGTCCCGAACACGATTAGTACTTTTGTTAGGAGGTCTTTATCGACAGGCTCCCCTTTCTCTATTCCGAGGTTTGAAGTGCTTACTGTTTGGGAGTATTCCCTGAGCCATGGAGCATAGAGAACCCGCATAAGCACTAGGAAACCCAGGAACACTATCGTGATGGCTGGTGTTAAATTGTAGATAAAGTCCATGAAGCCGAGATGGGCTGCTGTGCCGATAATAATGTTCGGGGGATCACCTATGAGGGTTGCAGTCCCCCCTATATTCGAAGCGAAAACAATTGAGAGTAGAAGGGGTCTAGCGTCGATCTTCAGCTTCCTGCTTACTTCCAAGATTATGGGGGCGATCATCAGTACAGTGGTAACGTTGTCGATGAACGCGGATATCATGGCCGTGATCGTGGTTAATACTGAGAGGAGGAGGAAAGGCCTTCTGTAGAATTTGAGGGTTATCTTCTCCGCCATAAAGCTGAAGACTCCTGTCTCGCTAAGAACCCCTACGATCACCATCATACTCATCAGGAGGAGGATTGTGTCTAGATTGATCGCCTCAATAAGGTTAGAGAAGTCAGTAAAGCGGAGAATTAGATCGGTTATAATGACGATAGACGCGAAGAATAAAGCTGTTACCGTCCTGTGGGCCACCTCTTTAACTAGGAAAGCGTAAAGTGCTATGAGGATGGCGAAACCGATTGCTAAATTGACAGCGCTTGTCAACGTAAGCCCCTCCATCGACAAATAGATTCTATGAGTTCTTGTTATAAAAGATGAGCATTTTTATTAATTTTAAATAAGTTTTAAATGCTTGATGATGACTACGCCAACGGCGGAGGGATGACGACTGCCCGACCCAGCTGAAGGTGGAGGTTATTTAAGCACTCTAAGGTAATCCATCGCCGACGCAAATATTAGAGGTGTCAATATAAGGAATGCCGCCCTATACGATATTAGCAACATAGCTAAAGAATATGCTAGGTAGGGACCTACTGCATATGCCAAAGTATATGAGAGAGTGAAGAGCCCATAGACCACTCCAGGATTGCTAGATCGTGAGATTACCGATGAGTAAAGGATAGCGAATGTTATGAGAAGCCCTAAACCCCAACCTGAAATAGCTGCTGAAGCCAGCCCTAAACCTATGTTCCCCGCATAAAGCCCTAAAGCAGCGAAAATGACAAACAGGAACTCACCTAATACTGGGGTTTTCCTGTAGTCCACATACCTTGATAAGAGCGAGAATGAGAGGGCGCCAATCATAGCTCCAATGTTGAAGAGTATGGAGGCCATTAACGCAAGCATTTTAGCTGAAATAGGAATTACCTGCCCTTCCCTGAAGACCCCGCCGATAAATTCCTCATATATTCCGGGGAGAAGGACGGCTGAGAGGGCGCTGAACACTACATATGCAAGGAAAAACCCTAAATAAAAGTGCTTGGCTCCTTTAACCCTGTCTATCTCTGATAGGGCTTCTCTTAGAGTCCGATCTGCTGTCCCCTTCACTTCGCTAAGCTTTTGACTATACCTCAGTATGGTCGCTGAAACAATAACCGACAGAATAACTAAAGAAGTGATGAGGAGGTTGTCGAATGAGAAAGAATCGCCTGCAGACATAAGACCATTCACAATGAATGAAAGAGTTGCGCTGGCGAAGTAGGCAAACACAGCTATTGAGACTGAGATAAACCGCTGATAAGGAGGGAAATCATCAACTATGACTGCTAAGGCAGGGATCTCAATCAATATTATTCCTAGATAGTATGATGCCAGACTAATGAGTAAAACGAGGACGCTCAGCTTGAATGCCTCGCCTAGGATGAATATTGAGGCTACTATCAGTATGGTACCTAGTAGGGGGCAGGTAGCCCTCCTGCACTTAACCCTGACTTTGTCACTGACAAGCCCTATAAATGGCGCGGCTAAACCTAAGAACCCCTGAAGAGACATGAAGGTAGTCGCTAAGTACGGGCTGCCCAGCCTTTCCAAGAGTAGAGGGTATAGGGCTACGGTCTTTGTAGTGGAGAAGTAGGAATCTAGCGCCAGTAGAAGAGCTATGTAAGTGAGTGAAGTCCATTTGAAGCCTCTGGGCTTTATCCCCACGCTCTCCAGCTCACTAAAGCCTGACATGGCAAGTTTAAGGTGGAATAGATACTATTAAAATTTTTTATGAGTTGCCCCGATGTTATAGGCTTAAATTTAAATTATTTCCATGGAAGATGTCCTAGCTTAGCTAAATACCATGCCTTAACATACCCTATGTAGACTCCAGCAGCGGTGGCTGTCCCTATCACTCCAGCAACATTAGGTCCCATAGCATTCATTATTATGAAGTTTGAAGGGTCAACTCTCTGAACTTCTTTTTGAACAACTCTAGCCGACATTGGGACGGCTGAAACTCCTGCAGCCCCTATAGCTGGGTTAACCTTCCCACGTGTAATATAGTACATTATCTCACCGAAAAGCACGCCTCCTAGGGTTGAAATTGCAAAAGCCATCAACCCCCATATGAATACAAGCCCGAAATCTAGTAGGAACGTCACTGGTGTGAGGCCTACTTTAGGGGCCATCATGTTAACGTAGTCTACTGAGAGCGTTGACCCCACACCAAGGGTTAAGAGTATTATGAGGACGTCCATCATCTGGTTCGCAGAGGTTTTAGCTAACCTCTCAACCACTTCGGATATCCGTGACTCCCTGAATATGTTTCCTAGGGCTATCATGCCGATGAGGGGTGCCGATGCTGGCACGAGCAACGCTGTAATAGCTACCAATATTATCGGGAAGAGAAGGGCTTCTTCATCACTAACTTTTCTAGGGGGCTTCATTTTAACTGCCCTATGTTTCTTAGGGAGGAGCCTGATGATCGGCGGCTGGATAATGGGGACCATGGACATGTAGGTATATGCCGCCAGTGCGACAGGCCCTAGGATGTAGGGAGCTAGCTCTGCGCACGTATAAACGGTTGTAGGGCCGTCAGCACCCCCTATAATACCTATGGCGGCTGCCTCATTGAGGTGGAAGCCCATAGCCAGCGCACCGAGTAGAGTAACGAAAACTCCTAGCTGAGCTGCTGCACCTAGTATTAACGTGTACGGCTGCGCTATTAAAGGCCTGAAGTCCGTTAGCGCTCCCAGGCCTAGAAAAATGAAGATAGGCACTAATTCGTTCTCGATTAAATGTGTCCTAATGAGAGAGAGGAACCCTTCCCCAGTTGCTAAATGTATTCCTGGGATATTAGCTAGGACCATTCCAAGCCCTAATCCTATGAGGAGTAGAGGCTCAACCCTCTTGTAGAGGCCTAAGTAAAGGAATAGGAAACCTACTACGATGAAGACGATGTGAAGAGGTGTTAGGCCGGCGAAGCCCGTTGATAAAAGGAAGTTCTGGAGCGCTACCAGCAGGGGGTTCACTTAATTCTCACCCCTTCACAAACGCTACTATATCCCCTGTGTTAACGGAGTCCCCTGGCTTAACAAGAATTTTAGATACGGTTCCAGTGATAGGGGTTTTTATCTCCAGCTCCATCTTCATTGACTCTATCGTGATGATTGTATCCCCTGTGTTCACTTTCTGTCCTTCCTTAACTAAGACCTTTAGAACCTTGCCTGGTACCTCAACTTTTATTGGTGTGCCCTCACCTGTTTCGGCCGTCATGGGTTTAGAAGTTACTGCCTCACTTGGTGGACTAGGGGTTGTCACTGAGGCGCTCGGTTGGGCAGGAGAGGTAGCCTCAGCAACTCCGGTATGAGTGGGTGTAGGTGAAGGAGCTACTGTAGGTGTGAAGGCCCCCACCGAGGACACCCTGATAGTGAATTCGCTGTTCCCGATCTTCACTTTATAGGTATTAGCCCCTATCTCCTCTACAATGGCTTTCAACCTCTTTCCGTTGACTTCCACCTCGTATTCTGCGGGCATTCATCCTTCACCTCTTCTTCTTAAGTAAGGATTTAATTCAGGCTTATACGTTATTTCATTAAGCCATGAAATAATCCATGGGCTTATGCCGGTCTCCCTGCCAGTCGTTCTCATTGAAGCCCTTTTTAGAGTTATATGATGGTGGAGGACAGCAGCTGCGGCGGCGGTCTTAAGCATGTGATGAAGGGACGCTATAGCTGCGGCCGCCTCTCTAAGGTCTTCCTCCTCTATAGGCCTTTCCCTTCCCTTAGAGGCTTCACCAACAGATGGAGTAACTCTAGCGCCTCCCTTCTTACGGAGGGCAACTAGCTTAGACATAATCCTTATAGATATGGCTAGAATAGATAGCACTACAAAGACTATAGTGAATGCAAGTATTGCTAAGATAACGCCTGCCTCCCACTCCTCTCCAGCGCTTATGGCAATGGCAGCAGGAATCGCTAACAAATGATAATCTCCTCCGACAAGACAATAATTAAAGCGCTACCTTAATAAATTGTACAGTATCTGTTCCTAGGATAGCTTATTTTAGATTGTTGCATACCACTTAACCACAGGTAATGGAGTTTGAGATATTGGAGAATAGGGTTCTACACGTACATGCTGCTCTCGAGCCTTGTCTTCGGTATGTACTTGGTTCTCAGTAGGGATCTGATTAAGACTTCCTTGGGCTACGACTATAGGTTCGTCACATCCCTTGTAGCAGCTGAGACGTTGCCAATGCTTTTCTCAGTTTTAGGAGGAGGTTTAAGCGATATCATAGGCAGGCGAAAAATCCTTATTATCGGCATGACTGCCTCAATCCCCTTGTATTTAATGAGTGAATACGGCCTTGCTTATCTTCCCATACTTGCAGCAGCGTACATCACCTTATGGACTACTTCATCACCGGCGGTCACAGGAACGTTCTTAGATGTAACATCTTCCTCAGGCATGGAATACTCTCTATACGCAATGTTTGGTTCTATAGGCTGGGGTGTAGGGGGTCTGGTAGCAGGTCTGATAAAGGATGCGTTGGGGGCTGGGTTAGCGTTCAAGCTGGCGTCAGCTGCGATCTCAATTGCCTTCCTCTCAGCTTACCTATCATACCCTAAGGAGCATGTTTCAATTAGGGCAACCCCTTATGAAGTCTTCAAAGGCGTGAGAAGGGTTTCCCTGATTTTCATTGCTGTAGTTGGTCTGCTTGCTTCAGTTAACCTATTCTATGGGAGCTTTTCCTTAAGGCTAAGGGAGATAGCTGGTTCAGCAACGATTTTCGGGCTTGTCTACACCACTCTGCCAGCAATTGCGGGCTCTCTAGTGAGGCCTGTAGCTGGGTACTTATCAGACAGATTTCAACCTGAGGACTTACTTCTCCTGACTGCTTTCGCATATATACTGCTTTTCCCGTTGATGAGCATGTCTTACGGTCTCACCGCCATCATATTATGGCTAATCCCTCTCTACCCATTCATGGATCAGGGCTCCATGATCTCCGTTTCACGCCAGCTCCAGTCATCGCTTCAAGGTGTGGCTGCAGGCGTCATCTCCACAGCCTCATCGGTGGCGGGACTCCTAGTCCTGCTCGCTTCAAGGACCCCGTTAGTTAACACCCTATCAACGATCACCCTTCTCGCGATGTCTACCTCAGCGGCCTCTGTAGCTGTCCTGATTATGAGGAGGTTAATATGAAATATTAGTGCACTCTTCTCCTTATTCTGAGCCAGGAATATATGTAAATAACGATCAATGTTAGGGACGCTGGAAGGTAGACGGGGTCTATAGGCGATGCTCTAAACCCGAAAAACGAGGTAGCGATGATAACGTATGCACCGATGGCTGAGGAAGCTATAAGGGAGAGCGACCTCGAAATCCCACACAGCCTTAAAGTCAAGTATGGAGTAAAAGACAGTAGGATCATCACTGTAAAGGAAAAGTACTCAGTCCCTCTAGTAGCGTAAATGGCTACCATGAAGACCGTTATCCATATAAGGGATGCTCTCCTTAAGTCCGTGTCTACCCCCTGAATACAGGTCGTAGAAACTTATTTAGATAAGTGGATGTAATGATGTAAAGGGTATGACGTAGTGGGCAGTGAAAGCAATGTAAGGCCGGAGATAGCTAAGCTGAGGAAGTTAATTGAGGAAGCTAAGCTTGGAGGTGGTTTGAAAGCTATTGAAAAACAGCATGCTAAGGGGAAGCTGACGGCTAGGGAGAGGCTTGAGTTACTTTATGATCCTGGAACCTTCATCGAGACTGACATGTTCGTTACTCATAGGGCGACTGAGTTCGGCATGGATAAGAAGAAGGCTTTCGGAGACGGCGTCGTTACCGGCTACGGGAAAGTCAATGGCAGGACTGTAGTGAGCATTGCTCAGGACTTCACCTTTATGGGGGGCTCCCTAGGGGAAATGCATGCCTTAAAGATGGTTAAGGCGATGAAGTTAGCGCTCTCGATAGGGGTACCTGTAGTCTTCCTAAACGACTCCGGCGGTGCCAGAATCCAAGAAGGTGTTGACTCTCTAAAGGGATATGGAGAGGTATTCTACATGAACGTACACTCATCTGGTGTCATACCTCAGATAGCCGCTATAATGGGGCCTTCAGCAGGCGGTGCGGTCTACTCACCTGCCTTAATGGACTTCATAATAATGGTGGATAAGACGTCCTTCATGTTCATAACCGGTCCAAGGGTGGTAAAGGCGGTAGTGGGTGAGGAGGTCGACGAGTATAACTTGGGTGGGGCGGTCGTCCACGCGAGCAAGTCAGGTGTCGCTCACTTCGTCGCCAAGGACGATAAGGAGGCTATTGAACTGATAAAGAAGCTCCTCAGCTACCTGCCCTCCAATAACATGGAGCCACCTCCTAGAATGGAGACAGGGGACGATCCGCTGAGGTCTGATTCCTACCTAGACAACATAGTCCCGGAAGACCCTCAGAAACCTTATGACATGAAGGAAGTAATTAACAGAGTGTTTGACAGGAATACCTTCTTCGAGGTGCATAAGGACTACGCGAAAAACGCCGTCGTAGGCTTCGCCAGACTGAACGGCTGGGTTGTCGGTGTAGTTGCCAACCAGCCGAACTACCTCTCAGGGGCATTGGATATCAATGCGTCAGACAAGATAGCAAGATTCGTAAGGTTCTTAGACGCCTTCAACATACCCATCATCACACTGATGGATGTGCCGGGCTTCATTCCTGGAACATATCAAGAGCATAACGGGATAATTAGACATGGGGCTAAGATAATATATGCCTACGCCGAGGCAACCGCCCCTGAGATCACGGTGATCACTAGGAAGGCATACGGCGGCTCATACATAGCAATGGGTTCCAGACACCTTGGTGCGGATTTCGTGGTTGCCTGGCCAATGGCTGAGATTGCTGTTATGGGGCCTCAGGGGGCTGCGGAGATCATTTGGAGGAAGGAACTAGCTGCAGCTAAGACACCAGAGGAGAGGGAGGAGCTCCTCAGGAAGCTCGCCAACGAATATAAGGAGAAGATAGCCAACCCATATGTCGCGGCCTCAAGGGGGTACATCGATGCCGTTATAGAGCCGAGTCAAACAAGGCCTCTGCTTGTAAGCGTTTTAGAGACTTTACTCACGAAGAGGGAAGTGAGGGTAAGAACCCCTCCAAAGAAGCATGGGAATATGCCGGTATAACCTTCAATGAGTTGCGGTATGCCCTGCTGCGGAGAGCGTGTACCTCAGGGACTCTTCAAGGCTTGAAACAGGTTCCTCGAACTCCTTCTCCGGCACCAGTGTAGGTCTAGTAATATGCCTGCCCTTAATCCCCTTGTAAAGTAACTGGCCATCCCTGCCTAGGTAGGCCTCCACTATTATATCGCTCAACGTTAACATGGATGAAGGAGGCTCATTCAACGTAGATGATGTCCGGAAAAACCTCAGAGTGGTTAGGCCTATCTTGGCATCCATGCTCGAGTAACTCAATAGTAACTTATTAGTTTCCTTTAAACCATATACCTCTGCAATTCTTTCATATCCCGTAACGATCAGTAAGTCGACCTTCTTCTGATACGCTATTCCTGAAGTCAGGTACGGCCTCTGCACAGTTTCCTGGATCTCTAATGGCATAAAAACGAAGTTCTCGCCCATGAGATCGCTGAGTATCTTCTCCTCAGATAATCTGTACGATTCTTTACTCCTTTCGGAGCTTAGAGTGTAGCAGATTAAACCGACCTTAATACCTTCCCTGAGAGCGTCTAACCCCAGCTTCAGGACGAGGTATTTATGCAGTAAGCCAAGAGTGGTTGCCGGGTATCTTATAATGATTGAGGCTTGGGTCCCAGGACGTAATTCCTTTCCGAAAAGCTTCACCGCTGGTTCCTCCTCTATCCTTAAAGACTTCTTAACCCTAGCTATTGATTCGGCTTCTTCAGGCCTGACGATATTTATGGGTAGTAGGCCATTTCCAGTTATTCTGAAGTATATGGGGAAGGCCTCAACCTTCCTACCACGGAACTTCATCACCTGCATTGACCTTGAGAATATGGTTCCTGGGTTAAGGGTGAATTTGATCACCGCATCTGCAAGATATTCAATGAGCGCTATATCAGGATCTTCCTTCTGTAATAGGTCACCAACCAGCAGAAGAACTGCTTTCCTAGCGGACGCAACCTTATAGAGGACTGTGTGAAGCCAGGCTCTCTTCCTTGAATAGCTCTCAAGAATCTTTATTACAGGGACAATACTATCTATAACGATTAGATCGAACCCCCTGTCAACATGACTCACTAATTCTTGGCTCAAGGTCTCAATAATATATTCATCGGCTATTGTCGGATATTCGATCACTTTGATCAGCCCCTTAGCAATTAGCCCTTCTAGGTCGCAGCCTACTGACCTTGCAACATAGATTAACTTATCGCGATCCTCATTGAAAGTCAAGTATAGGACCTTACCCCTACCCTCGGATACGTTCCTGCAGGCAGTTAGGAGGGCAAATGAAGTTTTCCCTGTCCCCGGCTCACCCTCTATCAGGACGACATAGTTAGGGGGTACCTCACCGATCACTTCATCAAGTTCAGCCATCCCGAATAGCTTCCCTTTATGAACTCTATCACTACGCATGCCCTGATATACCGTTAATAGAGAATTGTTAAAACTAAAAATTTTTAGGTAGCCCACATCAGAAACTCTTGAACTAACTTTCCTTGTTAACGCCTTTAAAGTAATTGAGGAGTGTTTTCCTTCCAGCTGAGGTTCCTCCAGGGTAATTTAAGGCTTTAGCCAATCTCTCAAGGAACGGTCTTTGCGACTTTAGAATCATCTCCTTGGCATCCTCTAGATCGAACCATCTAGCTTTATCCACTTCCGGGAACTCCTTAATTTGTCCAGAGCCTTTAGGCCATTCCATCTTGAACGTATTGCTCTTTATTTTACCGGGGTCTATGTCTTTTTCCATGGCCCAAACGTGAACTATCTTTCCGCCAGCTTGTCTGAGCTCGCCTAGATCTATGAAGTTGCCCTCCGCGGTAAAGCCTGTCTCCTCCATAAACTCCCTCTTAGCAGCCTCCAGGGGTTCTTCACCTTCCTCGATCTCTCCTTTAGGGATCATCCACGCCCCCTTGTCTTTACGAGCCCAATAAGGGCCTCCTGGATGTACAAGGAATACCTGAAGCCTGCCATTCTTAAACCGATAGGGGAGGATCCCTGCACTTCTTTTAGAGGGCGAGGTAGATCACCTTAATAAATTTTTGACGGATGAATTATATTGCTAAGCGCCCATCTTTTAAAAGCTTCCACGCCTTGTCAACAGCCTCGACGAGGCTTCCAGCTACGGCATCCGGTTGCGTAGAAGGAGTCTCAGAGGATTCGCCATCCCTAACTAGCAGAATGGCTCTCATGCCTGCCTTCTTAGCACCCTCTACGTCTTTCCAGGTATCCCCAATCATGATACATTCCCCGGCATTGACCTTCAATCTCCTTGCAGCCTCCAGAAAGAGCCTGGGATCTGGTTTCCTTACACCGATTTCACCACTTACTACTACCGCATCAAAGAACTTGCCAATACCTAGCCGGTCAAGTATGGCACGGGCCACATCAACATCTGAATCGCTAACTAGGGCCAACCTACCGAAAAGGGATCTCCCTAGGCTTAGGGCCTGCAGCACATCTTCATAGAGGGTTGCTTCAGAGGCATGAAGCTCGACATGCATCCTAAAGACCTCATCCTTCCCGACGACTACCTTAAACCCCTTCTTTCTGCTTAGCTCCATCAAAGCCTCCCAAACAGCTTCCCCACTCCCCAACCCCTTCTCAACAAGTTTTCTGTAGAGGTTGAGGTGTTCTTCAGGAGTGAAGACATAGCGATGTATCCTAGCCAGCTCTTCTGAAATTCGCTGATGGACAACCTCATCTGAACCGGTCTTTATCAGGGTTCCGAAGAGGTCTAAGAGGAGTGCAGGCAAGGGCCACTTCACCCTCTCACTTTCCTGAAAAGGATTGGAGCTTCAGAAACCTTATACAGGCTCCCACCCTCAAAGTTAACTTTTGAAGGATTGCTGATGCTAAACCCTAATGCGCTGCTTAATCTCTGAGACGTCTTAGGCGTTATAGGGGCTAGGAGGCTAGCTGCCACCTTAATCACCTCCGCTAGATTATACAGTGCCCTTTCCGGATCACTTGCTTCCCATGGACGAACTTCATTGATGTAGGCATTAGCCTCCCTTAAGAGATCCATCACAGCCTGAGCAGCTCTGGAGACCTCGTAGGAGCTCATCAGTTCGTTATACTTCCTAATAGTTTCCTCAGCCTTCGCCGCTAGGCGGGGTTCAAGGCTCTCTGACGTCACCTCGCCTGAGGACTTCTTCCTTATGAGAACGGCCACCCTCCTGACCAGGTTGCCTAGGTTATCAGCTAATTCGCTGTTGTAAATGCTGTCGAGGAGGGAGGTACTGACCTCAACATCTTTTCCAAGATTGAAGATTCTAGTGAGGATGTATCGAACCCCATCACTGTCCTGGTACCTGCTTATTAGATCCTCGATTCTCACCACATTTCCTGCTGATTTCCCCATTTTAAGGCCTTTATTGATGATGAATGAATGTACAAGGACTTTCCTTGGAAGGGGTAGGTCCAGTGCTTTAAGCATTGCAAACCATATGGCTGTGTGGAACCACAGTATGTCCTTACCTATAACGTGATGTGCTGAAGGCCAGTACCTTCTGAACCTCTCACCATCGGTAAGGAATCCTGCCCCGGTTAAGTAGTTGAGGAGTGCGTCGAACCAGACATACACTGTGAAGTCCCTGTCGAAGGGCACCTCTACACCCCACCAAACCCTCTCCTTAGGTCTGGCTACTGAGACGTCGAGTAAATCACTTTCCCTCAGCTTGTTTAGTACCTCGTGAGCGAAGTGCCTTGGATAAACTATATCGTAATCACGCAGTACCTTCTCGAGGAAGTCGCTGAACTCGCTTAGCTTGAAGTAGTAGGTCTCCTCCTCAACCCACTCGAGAGGCTTCCTATGTATGGGGCAGTAAGGCCTTCCATCGATCATTAGATATTCCGACGCGTTGTAGAACTTCTCACAACTGACGCAGTACCATCCGCTATATCTTCCCTTGTAAATCAGCCCCTTCCTGTGCATTTCAGATATAGCATGCTCAACCACTCTGACGTGATCATCGTCCGTAGTTCTGATAAAGCGATCGTAGGAAATATCTAGCATTCTCCAGTACCTTTTATATATTTCAGCCATTCTATCAACGAAGTCTTTCGGATGCTCACCAGCCCTCTCAGCAGCTTGCTGAAGTTTAAGGCCATGCTCATCAGTACCGGTCAGGTAGAAGGTCTCATCACCGATCATCCTATGATACCTAGCCATAACATCAGCGAATACAGTCGTATAGGCATGGCCTAAATGAGGTTCCGCGTTTGGGTAGTAGATAGGCGTAGTTATGTAGTAGACACGGCCCTGCTCGCTCACCACCCACCACTCAGTTCTTTAAGAATGGAGAAGAAATAAATGTGATTTTTCAACTGGTTCAATCTAAGCAATTCTAGATCTGCTTTAACTATATATTTAGTGAATGATGAATAGATTCATGCTGGATTACTGAAGCTGATATGCATCCCCACCATGAGGGACCTTCCCTGAGTATTATAGATCAACTTCTTGCAGGTCACGGTATCTGACGGCAGACAGTATAAAGCTTGATGGAGGGAGAGCTTCATCCAATCCCTTGAGGAAAACACTAAGCCTATAGACCGGGAAATAAGAGCGATTGAAGCGTCATGCTAAACGGTGGCCGCGATACTTACTTAGACCCTCCTCTTGATTTACACTTTATTAGTAGGCCTTTCATAGTTAGGAACCGGCAGAGTTCAGATGTAAGGAATGATGGATTATTTAGGTGATATTTCACGGAGCTTGGAAATCATTTACTTTACGTAAAATAAAAATATAAAAATATGTTTATATTAAATGTGTTATGTATCTGCTTTTCATTCCTTTGGGAGGAGCCCCTCATCTTCAAGCATGTCAGCGATCCATCCAAGGCCTAGCTCTTCAAGCTTGCTTCTCGTAGGTCTCCCGTCAATCCATCCCCTGACTTTGTAGTAGTCATCAAGCATTTCATTTAATCGAACTACATGGCCTTTAGCGCTTCCTTCAGGCATTGGCTCATTAAGCAGTCTAGGTGGCAGGGTGTCGTATTCTCTACCGTCGCCGAAGCTGAGAACATTGAATGCTCTCTCCGCATTCCATATTCTCTCGCCTATCTTCCTAAGCTCATCAGGCGTGTATTTCAGGCCTGTAACCGATTCAATCATGTCTGGGTAGTCCTCGACCCATATAGGCGCTAGTTGAGTGAATAGGCAGATCACGAGGCTGTCAGTGATAGCGGTCACGTCCTGGAACTCCTTAACTAGTTCTGCTTTCCCTTTGGTTGCAAATCTATCGACCTTCTCAGGTATGCCGAGGATTTCAGGTGCTATCAAATATGCTCTCACGTGACATCCTCCTCTATTGCTCGTCGCGTAGGCAAGGCCATGTCCCTGTGCTCCTCTGGGGTCATAGGCTGGGAGCTCCTGCATTCTCACACTCATTGAGAGTTCAGGGGCGCCGTACTTCTCAGCCAACCTATATGATCCTTCAGCGAGCTCATCACCTATGCCTGATCTGTATGCGGTCCTCCACACCAGCTCTACAGCGGCTTCAGGCGAGCCCCACTTGACGTTAAGCCCTCTTAACTTCTCTTTAGGTATCTTACCCTTCTCCACGAGCTCCATCAGGCATCCAATGGTATTGCCCATACTTATTGTATCCAAGCCCAGCTCATTACATAGGAAGTTAGCTTTAGCTATGGACTTTAGGTCGCTGTTTCCTTGCTGGGATCCGAAAGCCCACGTAGTCTCGTATTCAGGTCCTCCTCCCTCGCCACTCCAAGGTGAGTCCTTAACGACGGTGTATCTGGCACACCCCATGGGGCAGCCCCAGCATATCTCGGTTTTCTGCTTCTCCCAATCCATTAACGTATCTGCGAGTGTTTCGCCGCTTATCTTCCCTGCCTCAGGGAAGTACCCCGTCTGGAAGTTCCTTGTGGGGAGGATGCCAGCCTCATTAATTATGTTCACTAGTACTGCAGTGCCGTATTTTAAGAGGCCGCTTGCTGTGGTCGGGTTTTTCTTTATCTTATCCATCATCGCCACGACTACTTGCCTGAACTTGCCTTGATCGACTATTGAAGGCTTGGAATGTCCTAGGACTGCTATAGCCTTAAGTTTCTTAGACCCCCATACAGCTCCATGACCTCCTCTACCAGCTGCGCGGTTCTTATCATTCATTATTGCAGCGAACCTGACCAGATTTTCACCTGCAGGACCTATTGCAGCGACTTTAATCTTATCCGCCTCGTCACCCACCTCAGCCCTCAGCTCCTCTCTAATTTCATCGGTGGTTGAATGAACGTCCTTTCCCCATAAGTGAGTGGCATCCCTTATTTCTGCCTTCCCATCCTTTATCCATAGATACACAGGTTTCTCAGCAGCTCCTTCAATAGAAATCCCGTCGAACCCAGCAAACTTAAGCTCAGGCCCGAAACTCCCGCCACTGTTAGAGTCATGTATGGTATACGTTAGCGGGGATTTAGTTACCGAAACCCACCTACCTGGTGAGGGTATACCGTTAATCCCGGTCAGGGGGCCCGTCATCACATACGCTTTATTCCCAGGTGAGAAGGGATCTACTTTCGGATCTATCTCCCTTAAGGCTAAGTAGACTCCTAACCCTCTACCGCCGATCCATTCCCTCAACACCTTCTCAGGTATAACGTCGTAGCGTATCTTACCTGTTGTTAAGTCCACCCTTAATAATTTACCTCCGACATAACCTCCTAGAGTCATGAGTTTATTCCTCAGAATAAATTTATTCACATTAATTAATAAGTATTGGTTTAATAATTGTATTTTTTATTAATAGAAAATTTTCAAGAACTTAGAAACTGTTATTTTTTCGTGTAGGGTGGGCAGCGT
>WAKQ01000016.1 GCA_015523295.1 Desulfurococcales archaeon
CCTTATGAAGGTGAAGTCATCGAAGATCCATTTGAGCCTCTGCTCTAACCCTCTAAGAAGCCTGGGTTCATCGACTAGAACCACTGAGATGCCTTTGCTGATCC
The DNA here is from genome assembly GCA_015523295.1 of Desulfurococcales archaeon. GTDB lineage: Archaea > Thermoproteota > Thermoprotei_A > Sulfolobales > NBVN01 > S013-73. The sequence goes on from WAKQ01000016.1 coordinate 105, forward strand.
CGCCAAGGTAGAGCCTTGAGGTCCTGCCGCTTGCTTGAATGTAGGTGGCGGAGTCCGGTATGAGGATGAATAGCTCCCCTCCCTCCTCGACGACAGCTACATTAGGGTCTGACTTAATGGAGTTGATAACCTCCTCATCCTTCAGGAGCTCCTTAACCAGTTTATAGGTCTCCAGGAACAGCTCCTCCCCCCTGGTCTGAGGCCCTCTCGTACCAGAGATGACCTCGTTAAGTGCTTGGATGACGCCCTGACCGCCTCTTGTAATCAGGCGCCTGAGCCTGGCATTGCTTGCCTCGAGCCTCCTCCTGACTTCCGCATCCTTCACAGCGTTCCTGACTATTGGGAGAAGCCTCAGCACGTCCTGCGGCCTGACCTCCTCAAGCCTCAACCCTATCTTATGCCTCGGAGGCCCTGCAAAAACCGCATACCTGATGATCTCTGGGAGGTCTAACCCCCTTACCAGGACACCGTAGTATGTCGCGACCCCCACCAACACCGATAGCTCTCCGGAAATGAAGGACTCTATCGAGCTGAGCTTTTTGCTGTGGAGGGCTTCCGCGGGAACGCCGTTATCCTTTAAGTACTTGGCCAGCGATTCGGCGTACTCGATCCCCTTATCGATAGGTACGTAAACGAGGCCCCCCTTCCCAAGCTCCTTAACGGTCTTCAGGACAGCTGCCTTCATATCCCCTTCAGGGCCGACATCCTCGTAGACATCGACGATGTTTCTGATGAATTCAGGCCGTGCACCTATCTCGAAACCCATGAGCTCCCTGAATAGCTTGGCCCTCAACCCTCTTGGATTTCCTGTGGCTGATGCTATGATCAATATCTTCCTGGTCTTCCTACGTCTTGCATTAAGCCTCCTCTCAAGGCCTTCCAACTCTCTAAGGAGCTTCTCATCACCCTCCCTGTAGGCGAGCTCGCGCTTAAGCCTGAGAGCCCTTAAACCGAGCTCTATGTCCCCCTCGCTGAAGCCCGCCAAATTAAGTATGTAGTTAATGGCTTTAGACCCTCTTAACACTGCATCCACGTCGTCAACGAAGATGAATTTGAAGTTATGTCTTAGCACCTTCTCAGGGTTTCTGAGGAGGTAGTTGGAGGTTGTGACGAGTATGTCGAAGCTCTCAGGATCGCTTAAGCTCTCCTCCCTGGCAACCCTTTCCCTCTTCTTAAGCCTTGAGTGAATGACGAGGGGCTGAACCACCACGTCAGCTCTTGAGGCCAGCTCCTCCAGCCTCTCCTCAACTTGCATGGCTAGCGTAGTCGTGGGAACCACGATATATGACTTCATCTTGTGCATGGCAAGGTAGAGGGCAACCACTAACCCGAAGGTGGTCTTCCCTATCCCGGTAGGTGCTATCATGGCGAAGGACGAGTCCCTGGCAACCCTCTTGAGCCAGAGCGCCTGAACGCTCCAAGGCTCGTTGCCCACGCACCTAACGAAGAACTCCTTAAGGGAGGAGAACTCCTTTAAGAACTTATATACATTCTTGAATTTCAGAAGCCTGCCCCGATCCTTCAACTCCTTGTAAACCTTCGTGAAGTCCAAGGCTCTCCGTGGTTCGGGCAGGCAAGAACCGCATAACGCCCCTTTAGAGAGGCGCTCATCACTTATAGGGCCTCCGCAGTTTGGGCAGGCCCCCTCATAGACCAGCAGTTCAGCCTCCCTTAACTCTTCCTTTAACGACATTCCCAACCTCAATAAACTAACGCAGGAAGCAAATAATAAAAGATTACGAATTAGGTGGTGGAGAATGTGAGTTGCTTACTCAATAATGTTTAACTCAGTTTAGCTAACTACTGAAGCTGTATGACTCTGTATTACTTAATGTTAAATACAATGAGTATGTTAATCGTTTCGGTTGGCCCCATTGACTAAGTCTGCCTCGGTATGGGAGGTTCTGGAAGGCGAGATCAGGAAGCCGGGAACAGTCCATATAGCTGTCTTCGCTCTCCTAATAGGTGTGGGGGCAGTAGCAGGCGCTTTCGGCAGCATAGCAGTGCCGTTGGGTTATGGGGTTACTGGCTTCTGGCCAGGGGTAGCCGTTCAGGCGGTTGGAGGTATATGGTTCGGCATGTGGGGGGTGTTGGCAGGCGCTCTATTCCCCTTCATAAGTAACTCGCTTGCAGGGGCACCTCTTTACGTCAGCCTCGCATACTTCCCAGCAAACTTCATACAGGGCTTCCTGCCTGCATGGGTTTTCAGGGCTTTCAAAGTAGATCCTAGACTCAAGTCAGCTAAGGACTGGGCACACTTCATCTGGTCCGCTGTAATAGTGAATAACTTCCTAGGCGCTCTCTGGGCCGTTACAGTGCTGCAGTGGTTTAAGCTCATCACAGTCAGCTCGGTGCCCTTGTTCTTCAGCGGGTGGGTTATAGGGAATGGCGTTCCAGCGCTGGTCTTCGGTATCATCCTGTTGAAGGCGCTCTCACCTCTGGTGATCAGGCATAGGTCCTTCTGCAAGGGCTGGTGGGCGTAAGCATGGATCCGGTGAAGGCGTCAGCGCCTAAGAAGATGAGGAGGACGCTCCTCGGCTACCTCCCAGTGGAATCGCCTATACACGCCTTCCACCCGATAATCAAGACTTTTTTTCTCCTGATAATTTCAGTGTACCCCTTACTCATCGATAACCCTGAATGGAACATCGTAGGAATAGTCGCGATGTTCGCAATCTTCTTTCTATCCAGGGTTCAGCTAAGCATAATTAAGTTCTACACAACAATCATGCTCAACATATTCTGGATTATCTTCATAGCATATACTTTCTTCGGAGGGTATACGCCCGGTTACCACGTGATAGCTAGGTGGGGACCTATCCTTATATCCTGGGAGAACATTGCCTGGGCTATAACGGTCTACCTCAAGATGTTCTTCGCGATACTCGTCATCATCTACTTCCTAAGCGTGAGCAGGGAGAGGGACGTTATCTTAGGCTTAAGATGGGTCAGGCTGCCCTACGTCATCGCCTACATGATAGGCCTGGCATTCAGGTCTATAGGGCTATCCCTCATAGACTTCAACACCATAAGAGAGGCTGAGAAGGCAAGGGCCCTGGATCTTAAGGCGCTGCCCTTAACCCATAAGATCAAGAAGTTCGGCCTCTATATAGTGCCTCTCGTGGCATTGGCCCTTAGGAGGACTGAGGAGGTCTCTAACGCCCTTGACTCAAGGGGGTTTAAGTTCACCGGCCTGAGGGGCTATAGGAGGACGGACTACCTCTTAAGCAAGTACAGGTTCCAATCGAAGGATGCTGCAGCTCTGGGGCTGATGCTGGCTATATTGGCTGTACTCACGTACTTCAGGTACTTCACACCGTTGCTGACGGGTCAGTCTTCAGCTCTTCTCAGGCTCTTAGGGTCATGGATGGGGGTGTATTAGGGGTGGGTAAGCCGGTCATACAGGTTGAGGACCTCTGGTGGAGATATGAGGGGAGGAAGGACTGGGCCTTGAAAGGCGTGAACCTTGAAGTAGATGAGGGTGAGTTCGTAGGTATTGTCGGGCCTAACGAATCCGGTAAAACAACGCTTGTAATGTCGATGAACGGGCTGATCCCTAACAACTACAGGGGGATTATGAAGGGTGACGTGATTGCGCTTGGAATGAATACGAAGGAGTATCAGACAGCGGACATCTCCAAGAGGGTTGGCTTCGTGTTCTCCGACCCGGAATCGCAGTTCCTCACCATGACCGTGGAGGAGGAGCTGGCTTTCGGGCTGGAGAACTTAGCGTTGCCTGTGGAGGAGATAAGGGACAGGATCAGGTGGGCTATGGAGATAACCAGGCTTGAGGAGGATTTCCTGGAGAAGCCCCCCTACGAGTTATCCGGCGGTCAGAAGCAGAGGGTAGCTATCGCTGCCGTCCTTGCCATGAAGCCGGATGTCATCATATTGGATGAGCCTACGTCGATGCTCGACCCCATAGGAAAGACTGAGGTGTTCAACGTCCTCATAGACCTCAGGAAGAACTACAATGTAACAGTCATAGTCGTCGAACATAGGCTTGAGGACATAGCTTACCTTGCTGATAAGATGGTTCTCCTTTACAACGGCGAGATCCTTAAGGTTGCCCCGCCTCAAGAGTTCTTCGATGATATCCCCTTCCTTTTAGAGCACTATGTCTACCCTCCTGAAATAATGATTGCAGTGCATAAGTTAAGGGAGCAAGGCCTTTACTCAGGGAAGATCCCCCTCAGGTTTGACGAGGGCGTGAAAATACTTGAGGAGGTGGTTAAGGGATGAGCTATGGTCTTGCCATAGAGGTTAAGGACCTCACATACGTTTATCCGGATGGGACCCTAGCACTGAAGGATGTTAACCTCTCAGTTAAGGAGAGGGAGTTCATAGCCTTCATAGGCCAGAACGGTTCAGGGAAAACTACCCTTTCTAAGAACATAGCCGGCCTCCTCAAGCCCACTGAGGGCGAAGTAAGGATCTTCGGCAGGAGCACCAAGGACATGAGGATTAAGGATATGGCGACCAGTGTGGGGTACGTCTTCCAGAACCCTGACCACCAGATATTTAACATGACTGTTTATGATGAGATAGCTTTCGGTCCTAGGAACCTCCTCCTACCTGAGGATGAGGTGAGGGAGAGGGTTCTGGAGGCCTCCAAGATCGTGGGCCTGTCGGAAGAGTATATGGAGGAGTCGCCGTTCTTCCTCCCTAAGGGGCTAAGGCAGAGGGTGGCTATCGCCTCAATACTCGCGCTTAGGCCTAAGGTCATAATAGTTGATGAACCCACTACAGGGCAGGACTGGAAGCAGTCTATAGAGATTATGGAGTTCCTCAAATACCTCAATGGGTTAGGTCATACGATAATAATAGTGACTCATGAAATGGAGATCGTCGCTAAATACGCGGAGAGGACCGTCGTGATGGCGAACGGCAGAAAACTGCTTGACGGCCCCACAAACGAGGTTTTCGCAGAGCATGAGCTCCTGAGGAAGGCATTTGTTAAGCCCCCGCAGCCCACGAGAGCAGCATATGCGTTGAGGAAATATGGGGTCAGGCAGGACGTGCTCAGCGTCCAGGAGCTTGTTGAGGAGGTAATAAAGTCATTTAAGCGCTCACAGGAAAGGAGAACTGAGGCTGGTCTTAATACCGAAAGTGCTCATTAGCTTGAGGCTAGATAAGGAGCTGATTGAAAAACTTGCTAGAAGGGCAAAGGAGGTAGGTGTAGGAGTATCAGTACTTATGAGGCGGTATGTCGAAACAATGCTCCTCTACGAGGAGCTAGGGCTGTCAAAACCTGTTAGGCTGAGCGTGGAGGAGTACGGGAGGTTAGTCAAGTCAATTGCAGCTAAGGAGAACGTAGAGGAATATATAGAATACCTTGTTGGGATGTTTGACTTAGTAACGGCTTGGAGCTTCAGCGACCGCAAAGCAGTAAGTCTCTACGAACTCCTCGCAAAGCTCATGGAGCTGCTTAAGATGGAGGGTAAAGTCACGGGCTATAGAGTGTATTCAGGAGGTAATAAGGTGGGTATAGCATTCGAGGCCGTTACCACTGAGGTAACCGGCGTCCTGACCAAGGCACTCGCAAAATTCCTAGCTAAGGCAGGGAAAAACCTCACCAAAATGAAGACCGTTGGAAGGACTGCCTTCATAGAGGTCGAGGAGGCGGGTTAAAACGCAGATAACCCAGATGGAGCTACTGATCAAGTCCATCTTCCTCACATTCCTCGGAATGAAGGTAGTGCTGGAGCTCGCAGCCGTAACCCTGTTCTACGAATGGCAGAAAATAACTAACTCCAAATTCCAGAGAGGGATGACCGTGTTCCTACTCCTCCTCACTGCAGCAAGCATAGCAAGATCCCTGCTCGAATCATCATGGCACATCCAGATAACAACCCCCTACCTAACAATACAGGCGATCGAGACAGCTGGATGGGCTTTATTCGTATACATAATATATAAAATAGAGGAGTGAAGAATAAAGGCAAACTGCAACTTGAAAAACAGTATAACCATCAGTACAACTAAAAGTTTAAGCAGCAACTCCAACAATATTATGAGGTCATGAATCCTTCTATGCTGCACTTTCTAATATGGTTCAGCGCGGGGTTAAGCCTCCTAATTAGTCTTCATATCATGTCTAGCTCTATTAGGGTAAATATCATCTTATCGGCCATAATGTACAGGTTATTGTCAAATACACACTAATTGTTAGTGATAAATATAATTTAGGGCATAACGTATATGAAGAGATTAAAATGAAGTCCCGGAATGAAATATGCGAGGAGATAGAGAGCGAAGTAGGGGAGAGGATCGTTGTTTTAAGGCATGATGTCGATAATATATATGGAATATATAGACCTGGATTTAGGCAAAAAATAGTTAAACCCATCAACTATGCTTTACTAGCTCTAATGACTTTATCTGTCAAGCTACGATATCTCATACCTTTTTATGAAAACCATATTCAGGAGCTTCTAGATGTAGAAAGTAAATATGGTGCTAAAGCCTCATACTTTTTTAGGGTTATTACTTTGCCTAGGCACTCTCTTCTGAGAAAGCTAATTGCCGAGGGCCATGAAATAGGTTATCACAGTGATAGAAACTCATCATTTCATCAATGGTTTGGAGATCTTAAAACACTAGAAAGAGAACTTAATGTTCACATACATGGTTTTACTAAGCACGGTCATAGCTTAGTGAGGGATGGAGGTATAGTGGAGGAGGATCTTCTAATTAATTATGCATCGAAAGCGAAGCTACTTTACTTTGCCCAGGGTGAAGGTCATGAAGATTGGAACCTCCCTAAGAAAATTAAAAATGTTTGGATATTTGGACACCATATTACATTAAAAAAGGCTAGCATAGAGAATGTCAGAAAATATTTGGAGAGATGCATACCGCTTATATTAATACATCCTGAAGACATTTTCATAAAGGGAGAACGAGCAAAGTTAGAGTACGTCCTTGCTAATAGGAAAGGAATATCAGTCATTAATCTGATAAGGATTATCAATAAAATTTCAGGAGAAGAAAGTTATCCCCGGCAATAGAAGAGAAGTGAAAGGGACAGCGGCTTTGATGAATAGGATAACTTATGGGGTTGTAATACCGGCGAGAAATGAAGAATCGTCAATTAAATATACTATCAGGAGTTTAAAGAGGCAGTATTTAAAACCAGAATACATTATAGTTGTTGATGATGGTAGCAGGGATAATACCTCTGATATCGCCAGAAAGGAAGGGTGTTACGTAATCCAACTCTCTAGGATAACTAAGGCTAATGCAACAGGAACGCCTTATTTGGCATACGTTATAAATCAAGGACTTAAAGAACTTGAGGCACTAGACTTAGATTATGTTTTAATTTCAGGTGCGGAAGCAATATACCCTGAAAACTACGTATGGGACTTGGTTACAAGGATCCATGGAAGTAGAATCGTTATCGCGTCAGGAATGGCTAAAAATGAGCTGATTTATGGGGTACTTTCCGTCAGAGGCAGTGGAAGAATTATAAATGCAAGATGGTTCAAGGAAGTAGGCTTCAGGTATCCTTTAAACTATGGCTTTGAAACTTGGCTGCTTTTAAAAGCATTCGCTACTGGCTATAAAGCCAGGGTCTATAAAGACATAAGCTTCTTCCTCCTCAGAAAGACTTCAATGAATCCTAGAAAAGCTTATTTCTACGGGAAAGCTATGAAAGCCCTCTCGTACCCAACCATTTATGCGCTACTAAAGGCATTAAAAACCGGATTCCTAAATGAACCTAAAGACATGGTATACATGCTATCAGGATACTATAGCAACTTAATTAATGTGTATGATGATATAAAGAATACAACCAGATATATTCTAGTTAAAGAATTTTTGAGAAGAATGCTAATAAGAGAAGGCTGAATATCAAGGTTTTGGAAGCAGAATATGCTTCAATCAATATTCCAAATCTTCGCTAATTTTCTTATTACCTTCGATGGTTTGAAGCACTCTGGTAAACCCTTCTTTGTGCTATCAGTAACGTTTTTGCTAAATAGAGCTTCGTGAATTTTAGTAGTTAACTCCCCTGGTGAAGTGACATATATAGCACCTGGCATAGGCTTGTTAAATACTACCCTCCTGCCGAAGCTGAGTGCTTCAAGGGCCATAAGCGGCAAACCATCATGTTTTGTATATCTGGCGAGCACAGTAGTTTCTTCATATACCTTACGCATACTTGATCTAGGGATCTTGCCTAGATTAACGATATTGGGGTTTGAAGGTGTTTTTCCACCTCCAACGACAAGGATCTTAACGTCTGGAAAAGAGGTAGCGATTAATTTAAGGATGTCAAAACCATAAAACTGCTCCCTTCCTTTAGGAAGATAATATAGAATAGCTGGCTCTTTAGGATACGGTAAAGGCTTATTTTCATCGATTTCAGGAGGTACAATTGGAACAACATCCTCAACAGGAACTCCTCCATCCTCTAATTCAGACTTCAGCCAAGGAGCGACTACCAAGTTAATAATCTTCTCACCCAATGAAGAAAGAAATTGAAGCTCTTTTCTCTGCTTGGCTAGAAGAATGTCGGTTCCGACCCAATGCAGTATAATTTTTTTATTTTTATTTTTTACAGCATGCTGAAGCATTTTAACAGCTATTCTATGTGCTGGATATATAATATGGATAATATCGAAGCTTTCATTTAGAGC
>WAKQ01000017.1 GCA_015523295.1 Desulfurococcales archaeon
CTCTTACTGCTTTCTCTGATTCCCCTACCCACTTGCTGAGTATTTCAGGTCCTTTGACTGCTATGAAGTTCGCCCCTGACTCAGTGGCTACTGCCTTGGCTAGCAGTGTCTTCCCGCATCCAGGAGGCCCGTAGAGTAGTATGCCCTTAGGAGGCCTAATACCCATCTTCTCAAACACCTCAGGCTTCTTGAGAGGCCACTCTATGGCCTCCCTCAACTGCTGCTTAACATCATCCAAACCACCAACATCATCCCACCTAACCTCAGGAACCTCAACCAAAACCTCACGCATTAGTGTAGGATGGACTACCTTCAAAGCCTCCATAAAGTCCTCTTTAGTTACCTTAAGTTTTTTCAGCTGCTCTGGAGGAATAGGCCTGTCTAGGTCTATCTTTTCACCTTTCAGAAACCTTCTAAGAGCTGACATAGCAGCCTCCTTAACTAATGCCGCTATATCAGCGCCTGTAAAACCGTTAGTAATTTCCGCTATTTCTTCAAGGTTTACATCTTTGTCAAGAGGTACATTCCTAGTATGGACTTCTAATATGGCCTTTCTAGCTCTCTTATCGGGAGGAGGTATTTCTATCTCCCTGTCGAACCTGCCGGGCCTCCTCAGGGCAGGGTCTAGTGCATCTACCCTATTTGTGGCTCCGATGACTATTATCCTACCTCTCTCCTTCAGACCATCCATCAGTGTGAGGAGCTGGGCCACAACCCTTTTCTCGACTTCCCCGGTAACTTCCTCTCTTTTAGGGGCGATAGCATCTATTTCATCTATGAAGATTATAGCAGGAGCATTCTTTTCAGCCTCCTCAAAGATCTGCCTGAGCCTCTGCTCCGACTCACCGTAGAACTTACTCATTATCTCAGGACCGTTGATAGCGATAAAGTATGCACCTATCTCATTAGCTAAGGCCTTAGCTAGAAGGGTTTTTCCGACTCCCGGAGGCCCGTGAAGGAGTACTCCTTTAGGAGGCTCAATACCCAAATGTTTAAAGAGCTCTGGGTGCCTCATAGGGAGCTCTACTATCTCCCTAATCCTCTCTTTCACCTCTTCAAGGTCTCCGATATCCTCCCATGTAACCCTAGGAACAGCTCTAGCAATCGCTTCCTCCTCCCGGATAGGCTCTTTTCTTATCTCCAGTTTAGTATCTTCATCTATATAAACTGCTTGAGTAGGCTGGGTTGATGTCACAACGAATCTCAAAGGCTCGCCAAACAAAGGGTAGAACACAAAGACTATCTCCCCCCTTCTTACAGGTTTATAAAGTAGCTGCTCCTTCACGTACTCAGTGAAACTCTCATCAAACATCATAGGCACTGTCGGCGCTAGAACTACCTTACTACCTTTTTCCACTCGAGCTTTCCTAACCTTAACAATATCGCCAACCGCAACACCTATAGCCTCTCTTGTATAGCCATCAATCCTAATGACATCACTACCCTCATCTTCCTTGAAAGCAGGCCAAACCTGCAATATGACCGAGCCTTTAGAACCTTCAACCTCAACGAAGTCACCATAGCTCACACCTAACTGGTTCATGTATTTTCTACTTATCCGAGCTATTTTCCTGCCTACATCCTTTTGCCTTGCCGTCTCAACCTTGAGCTCTACTTCATTTTCAACCATTCTGAACCCCTACCATATAATTGTATCCTTTTGACTTAAGAGCTTAAATACGGAACTACAAGGATCTAGCGTGAATGCCAACCCCATGATCATATTCTGGGAAGAACATCCATACCCAGAATCTTCATCCCATTTTCAAGCACTACTGAAACACCGTAAGTAATGGCTAGTTTCAATGCTCTAGTACCTACTTCAGCTTCTTTCGCTATCGGTTCGCTATCGTACCATCTGTTGAAGATATCAGATACCTTATTGAGATGGGCGACTAAGTCTTCAGGCTGGAGCTCCTCTGACACCTTCTGAACCACTGAGGGATACTGAGATAATAGCCAAATAAGCTCTTTCCTCAGTCCTACATCTGCCTTGCTGCAGTCTATTTGCTCCCATGGTACTTCACCACCAGCCTTCCGAAGGACTGATTTAGCTCTAGCGAATGTGTATTGAAGGTAAGGCCCTGAAAGTTGCTTTCGGTCAAGTGCTCTCTCAATATCAAATACCAGCATTTTAGAAGGAGAAGCAGATAACATCATGTATTTGAAGGCTGACCTTGCTATCTTCAAGGCTAACGAACGGCTGGCTTCCCCTCTCTTCTCCATGAAATTCATCACCACCTCAGTCATCATATTGATGACCTCATCCACTGTGACATAAGCTCCTCTTCTGCCAGACATTGACTTACCTGGTAGGTTGACCATTTCATAACTGTAATGGTAGAGCGACTCAGCCTCTTTCTCGTATCCTAGTGCATATAAGGCAAGCCTAAGTTGTGTCTGAGGCAATGTCTGCTCAACCGCTATAACATTTATCACTTTGTCGGCCTTAAACTCTCTAAACTTCTTCAAAGTGTATGCTATATCTCTAGTAGTGTAAAGGGTTGAACCGTCGCTCCTTCTCAAAATAAGTGGTGGTACTTCTAAACCCGTAGGAATGCGGAGCTTTGCACGAATCTCTTCATCCTTTAAAAGATCGGCAAAGACTAGTGCTGGTAGACCTTTATGCTCTCCAAAGTAGGGGGAGGAGTAGGCCTTCTTAATGACCTCATCAACTAAGCCCTCTTTTATTAGGTCGCTCTCCCAGTCCCACTTATCCATTTCTATACCAAGAGCTGCTAAGGTTTGCCTAATCCCTTCTATAACCTTCTGGGCTACCTCCCTAACAGGCTCAGAAGATTTAAGACCAAGCTCATATTCCCTCATTAACTTACTAATAGACGCTTCAGGATCAGGTTCCTTACTTATCTCATCCATTAACCTATTGACTTCATCCGGTATCCTCTCCTTTAATCTGCTTAGATCTGCTAGCAATCTATGAATCCTATCTCCAAGTTGAGCGTATTTCTCTGACTCCCCTGAGTTCTTTGCCTCAGCTTGCAGCCTCTTCAGTTTTAGAATGTCAACGATCGTTGCGGTAGCTGCATAAATAAGCCCGTAGTAATGGTCAGGTTTCATACCCTGGGGAGGCTGGGGTTTACCAAGCTTTATATAACCATATGCTAGGTAGGCAACCTGCAGGCCTACATCGTCGACATAATACCTTCTCTCTACTTCATTACCTGCCTCCTTAAGTATCCGGTAGATAAAATCTCCAATCACAGCATTTCTCCCGGAACCTATGTGCAAAGGGTGCACTGGATTAGCGGAGACATATTCCACTACGATCCTTTCTTTCTTACTGCTGAAGGGCTTACCATACTGCTCTTTTAGCTCTTTTAAAGATTCGAAGAAGAGAAAGGAATACTTTGCCATATCCACATATATATTAGAGTAGGAACCCACTCTTATCAAATCCTTAATTAGTGGATGTTCTGATAAAGCCTTCTTAACCACCTTCCATAGCTCATCCATTCCTTTTCCGCAGTATTGCCTTAGCCTCGGCAACGGAAAACTTAAATCCCCAAACTCCCTCCTTCGAGGTTCCTCAAGCAGTAATTCCAGCTGACTTGGTTGCACTTTCGAGTTGCATTCAGAGAAGAGTGCCTTGGAAACTGCTTCAGCTATACTCATCCTAAGAAACGAGTAAGGTTTTTTCTCAACCAAAGTACTCCCTCGCTGAAAATACTGGCTAAGCGAAAAGTGTAAGATCCCTGAAGTCCATGGGGATCGGTTGGCCAGATTGCTTAAACCAATCATACTTTTCCTCAAGATATGAAATCAGCACAGGACATCCCTCAAATTTACCGTCCCTATCACATTTCGTGCTCTTCATAAACTTAAGTTGCTTTATGAAGCAATTGCCTGTTTTCTTGTCGTAATATGGGCATATCTTATGGTATTTTGACGCAGACTTTAACATTCTATCCACCCATTTCTTTTTGGGGTCTGCTTTCTCTTTAGGACCTTCAGTGGAGAGCACCTTATTGAGTTCTTCCTCACTTATCTTGGATCCCATCATGAACACCCTCCAAGATACTTACGTTCGATGTAAGCTTCACATGATTTAATGATTATCTAGGATATAAATAAGTCTTTATAAGGAGCCATCCAGATATTCATTTCCTTGAAAACGTTTAGGCTCTTATTCAAGGCCCACTATCGTGAATCTGCCATCCTCCAATACATAAGCTCTGCCTTCATTAACTAATTTCGTTAACGCACGCCTGATTTTATCTTCGCTTGCAAGGCCTGAGAGAAAGGAGTGAAGTTCCTTAACGCTCATAGGCCTATCGCGAAGGAGGTTTGCCAGTATGCTGACCAACTGATCTTCCGTGGGAGCCCTCACAACAACTACATCAGAGTCTTCATACACAACCTTTAGCCCAAGTTTCTTACCCATGTCCATGCCGTTGTCTTCAGACATTCTGAGTTCCCTAAGGCAAGAGGGTCTTTACAGCTTATAAATCTATTAACTTTAGATACTCAGGTGACGGGGTTGCCGTGCCCTTGGTATAAAGATGGCTTCTGTACTTCGCCAGTTCTTGAACGGCCCTCCACTGATCCCGTTATACCTGAGAAATGCTTGGGGGATGAGACGGTCTATAAGGCTTGCAAGTATTATAGAGAGCCGACATCGCTCTCCCTTACTCAAGGGAAGCTCTATCAATCAAGATTTGGTAGGCCTCTACTGCTAATTCATTCATTAAGCGTAAAGCCAAGCTCTTCTTGTGAGTTTTTTGTAGTGGAGAAACATGAAAGTGGTGTCTACCTAGCAGGCTGCGAGGTGTTAGGCCGCTATCTCACTCGATATGAAGTGCCCTTATGTGAGAAGCATTGGGATGAATGCCCCTATAGAAGGATCGGGTTACTCCTGAGGGAAGAAAAATAACTCGGCATTAAGCAGAGTATTCTTCAACAGCCACGGAGGGGAGGGACAGCCCATCTAAAACATCAGGATCGCTCACGGGTACGTGAATGATTCTAACCTCATCAAATAGATCTTTATATAACTCTACAGTGTTCTTAATTTTCGTGCTTTTCCAATCATAGCCCAGGTAGAGGACTAACCTCTTCACTTTTCCACCTGTTCTATGTTAGCCTTTACAACTACATTTAAGATCTGACCTTAATTGCAAGGTAATACCCTGAACCAAGATGAGGTATTATCTCCTTCTAGCGAACTCTTCAAGAGACCTATTTCTACGCTTAAGGGTTTTTCCTTCGATAGTCCTCCAAGCAGAGAGACTCACGGATTCCTTAACCCATTTAAGAGCTTCATTCAACGTGCTGAACTTAAGTGGGTTGTTCCGAAGAGCGGCTCTCACGGATTCTCTAATATGCCAGTTACCTATACTGGCATAATAAGAAGGTAGAACCTCCCGTATTATTATTGCTGAAGCAACCCTTCCTCTTCTCGCAAGTGCCTCAACAAGTGCGAACCTTGCTGCATCGTAACCGCCATCAACTGTGAGTGTCTTTCCCTTAAAGTTATCCCTATTATAGACTACCAACGGCCTATCTGAGTTGTTAGCGAAAAGAGATAAAGGAAACCAGACCTCTATCCATTCACTTCCATAAGGACCTGGATAGAGAATTACGGTGAATTTATTGCCTAAGTATTCCGACCTATAAACTTCAACGCTCTTAATAGTTGGCGCATCCTTTAAGCCCTTTAGCATATTGTTGATAAGAAGATTATCTACCGCCGTTATAGCCCATCTCGTCGGAACGAGTTTTCTTTTTCTAAGCTTGCCGATCATGCCCAAGCTCATGGCCCTTATTAAGGTATATATGTCAACACCCTCTCTGTATAGTTTAGGCACTGCATCTAGCGAGGGTATATCATCATAAATAACCTTTTCCAATTCACGGGGGAGTTTTGCGTTTCCGACAATCTTAATACTTTCTGCAGGTGCTGAAGGACCTACAGGATCTACACCAGCGCTAAAGTTAAGTCTAGGTTGCGGAGGTTTCCTAAGAAGAGCCTCAGAGTCAACAGGTTTTAAAGATACTGCAGCAGGGCTAAGCTCCATCTCATAAAGTTTCTCGAAATCATTTACCCCTACCTTTATAATTGATGCTACCTGATAAGACCTCCTCCGTATTATTTCATCTAAGGATAGAACTCCCCACCAACCAGTAGGGTCGTCATACGATTTCGCTTCAGCTCCGCTCACTCCTGGCGGGAGGTTATAAATCACTGGTATTCGGGGGTATCCCTTCTCCCCAACAAGGACACTAGGGGGTGTGGCCCCGAAAACAGATCTCCCTTTTATAGAAGAAACAACATTAAATGTGGCCTTGAATCTTTCAAGGATGGGGCATTTAGGTAGGCCGCACAGCCTTCTATATCCTTTGCACCTTACGCAGAGTTCAGCTGGGATTCTGGTTATATCTTATCCCCTGATTACTAGATAAGTCTCAGAGGATTTAATCTAACACTAACATTAGGCCTTAAGGAACTATCGAACTAAATCATATATTTCTCTTTGAACTGTATATTTCCATGGATCTGTAAATGACTAGGAAGCAAAGAGAGCGAAGGAAGGAGGACTACTTGAAAGCCATCTATCAAGTAAGCGAAAGAAAAGGATATGCTAGGGTTACTGACGTGTCTCGACTTCTTAACGTTTCTCCATCTACAGTTACTGAGATGTTTCAAAGGCTCTATAACGAGGGACTAATAAACTATGAGAAGTATAGTGGTGCTACCCTCACTGAGGCTGGGAGAAAAATCGCTGAAGCACTTACAGAGAAATTCACAATACTTAAGGAATTCCTGACGATATTAGGGGTTGATGAAGCTACTGCGGAAAAAGACGCCCATTTTATAGAGCATGGAGTCTCAGCGAAAACTATCGATATTCTAACAAAATTTGTTAAGTTCATGAAAACACGGGAAGACCCACGTTGGTTAGAGCGTTTTAAAAGCTATTACAGAACCGGAAAATTACCTGAATGCCCTAAAAAAGAGAAGCAAGAATGAAGCTTTAGATGCTTGCAACGAGAGATAGAGAAACTAAAAAGCCCATGACAATATGAGCTATTGCACATTTTTCGTATATACTAATATTTTTCGTATATGCAAAACTTTAAAACGCTACACGCCTTAAGAATTCCTGGGAGTGGCGATGAAGGACAGGAACTGCGATGTTCTTATTGCGTTAGCAGGAAATCCTAATGTGGGAAAGTCTACTCTTTTTAATGTCTTAACTGGTGAGACTGCACATGTGGGTAACTGGCCAGGGGTCACTGTAGAACTTAATGAGGGACATAGGATATATAATGGAAAAAGACTGTGCTTCGTTGATCTTCCAGGCACCTACGGAATAAGCGCAACTAGTCTAGAGGAGGTTATTACGAGAGAATTCATAGTCTCAGAAAGGCCTGATATTGTTGCAGTGCTTGTAGATTCTACAGCACCTGAGAGGACTATTTACCTAGCTCTCCAAATTCTCGAACTCACACCTAATGTTGTGATAGTGTTTACCAAAGTTGATGAAGCCCACAGCAGCGGTGTTCACATTCACTTTGACAAACTGGAACAGGATTTAGGTGTTCCTGTCGTTCCTGTATCTGCACTTAAAGGCGAGGGCATAAGGGAACTTCTTGAAACTTTCACGGACTTTAAACGGAGGGTTAGAAGGTCTGAACCTCTTAAGATAGAGTATAATGGCCTTGAATATTTCATAGGTGAAATTGAGCGAATAATATCAAGAAGTAAGTCTCTATCCAGTTATCCAAAGAGATGGGCAGCTATCCGTCTTTTAGAAGGAGATGATCGACTGGAGGAGCTACTTGCAAAATCGGGTGAAAGGGACATTCTCCAGGAAGTAGAGAGAATTAGACAGGCAGCAGTTAACTCAGTATCCAAAGACCTTACTGGAATGATGATGAAACTGAGATTCGAATACGCTGATACACTATTGAAGAAAATAGTAGTTAGGAGTGAGGTCAGCAGATCTTCAGACCATGATGTTTTTCAGCGCCCAATAATCGGTCCTCTGCTGAGCCTTACCCTACTTTTTCTTGTATTTTTAACGATCTTTGCCATTAATACAGGCTTCCCACTCAACGTTATAGCCGACCTCTTAGGAAGGCCTGATGTCGCGGAAGCAATAGAAAACTATAGTATTAGCGGCATTTTGGACATGGCCTTCACTATCTTAGCCGATGTTGTTAGTAAGGGTTTATCAGGTCTAGTACCCCATTGGCTGGTTTCTCTTCTAGCTGACGGGATAATTTCAGGCCTAGGAGCGGTGCTGAGCTTCTTTCCGCTCATCTTCATGGTATTTCTGTTTCTCGCTGCCTTAGAGGATAGCGGTCTAGCGCCAAGAATGGCAACATCGTTCCACAGTCTCTTCGCTAAGTTCGGCCTTTCAGGCAGAGCCATATATCCCTATTTAATAAGCCTTGGATGCAATGTTCCAGGCGTAATGGCTAGTAGAGCCTCCCTTGATGATGCGGAACGTTATGAAATTATTTTGTCGGCCCCCTTCATACCGTGCCAGGCTAGGTTAATAGTCGCCTTAGCATTTGCTACGGCTATCACTTCATCGCCTATCCTTCAAGCAGGTATTATAGTCTTAGTCTATGCGGTAGGCATATTGATAGCGCTTCTAACTGCCCTCCTTGTAAGGAGGGCTTATTTCAAGACTAAAGAGCCACCCGAACTCATCCTTGAGCTCCCTCCATTACACAAACCTAAAGCAAAGGTCGTTTGGTGGCTAACATGGGACAATACTAAGCACTTTCTTAGAAAGGCAGGTCTTATAATCTTCTCACTTTCTATAATCGTATGGGCACTTCTTTACACTGGACCACAGGGTTACCTACCAGATGCTTATGGTAGTGACTTCTTCCAATATAGTTATGCTGCAATCATAGGTAAGGCGATAGCCCCGGCGTTAACTCCTTTTGGTTTTACGTTCAGTCAAGGGTGGAAGGTTGGGTTTGCGCTATTTAATGGATTTATAGCGAAGGAGGTCGTACTGTCAAGCCTTCAGATGCTTTACGGGCAGGAAGTAGATCCTGTTGCAGCAATTCGTCACTTAGGTCTAACCCCTCCTCAAATGTTGGCCTTGCTAGTGTTCATTATGTTATATGTGCCATGTATGGCCACCGTTGCAGTAATGTACCAGGAAAGCAAGAAGGTGTCGTTCACCTTGGGAAGCATCGCTTACATGATCAGCGTTGCCTATATAACTTCACTCGTAATTTACGGAATTCTGAACCTCATCCCTTAAACCCTCAGCCTACATCCTACATAATTGCTTTTTAACCAATTAAAATGAGGATATGCAAACTAACCATTTAAAAGCACTAATAACCTAGTGTTTAGGAAGGGTGATGGATATTTAGCGAATATAGAGTCACTAAAGAGGAGTTAAGACATCTAATTAAAAAGCTTAAGAAATGGAACGCCCATGCTACTACTTTACTCAGTCTGTACATCCCTCCTGGGAGGCCTATTTCGGATGTGCTAAACGTACTACGTCAAGAGCTATCTGTGGCTGGAAATATAAAGCTAAAGCAAACACGTAACAGAGTTCAGGCTGCTCTGCAAGCAGCTATAGATAGATTAACCAGAATACCTAAAGTACCCCCCAATGGATTAGTATTGTTTTCAGGCGAGAACGATGAAACGGGAGAAACGTTAACGATTGTTTTAGAACCTCCTGAACCGATAAAGGTCTTCTTTTACAGGACCGATAAGCACTTCCATCTGGAATTCCTTGAAGAGATGATCGCTGAGAACGATGTCTACGGCTTGATAGTCATTGAGAGGGACGAGGCAACTATTGGGTTATTAAAAGGCAACAACATCCTAGTATTGGACGAGATAGAGGGATATATCCCTGGAAAGCACAGTCGAGGAGGATGGTCCCAGCGCAGATATGATAGAATAATAGAGGAGCTGACAAAGAACTTCTTCAAAAGCGTTGGCGAAAAAGCCACCAACCACTTTCTCAATTATCTAGAGCAAGGAAAGCTCAAGGGTATATTAATTGGCGGACCAGGCTACACTAAACTTGACTTCACTAAGGGGGACTTCCTCGAATATAGACTTAAGGGGCTAGTGCTCCCTAAACTCATTGATGTTAGTGATCAGGGCGAACCAGGACTTAAGGAATTAGTCATGAGAGCAGAGGACTTAATCAAGGAACATTCATACATTAAAACACAGAAAGCCCTTGAGGAGTTCAATTATCATCTATCAAAAGATGATGGATTAGCTACCTACGGAATTAAGGAAGTTGAACAGGCGCTAAAGCTTGGAGCCGTTAAATTCATAATAATAACTGAGGACCACCCCGATATTGAGCGATTTCTTAAACTCGCAGAAGAAAAGGGTGCTGAAGTATACGTGATTAGTGAAGACTTACCTGATTATATGTGGATTAAGAAAACATTTGGAGGGCTTGTAGCTGTACTTCGGTATCAAATCTATTGAAAAACGGTTAGCCTTGTAACCTTTATTTGAGCTTTATCCACATCACCTTAGGCTGGTTGAAGTGAATGAGAAGAACACCAGGCTTAGATCTCCCATTGTTGTCGTCTTAGGACACGTAGATCATGGTAAGACAACATTGCTTGACAAGATCAGGGGGACGGCTGTAGTAAGTAAAGAACCAGGGGAGATGACCCAGCATGTAGGTGCTTCCATGATACCCTCATCTGTCATAGAGAAAATAATAAGTCCTCTTAAGGAGATGTTTCCAATAAAGTTAACGATTCCAGGTCTGTTATTTATCGATACACCAGGCCATGAAGCATTCTCTAACCTCAGGAAGAGAGGAGGGAGCATAGCAGACTTCGCGATATTAGTTATAGATGTTATGGAAGGAATCAAGCAGCAAACCAAAGAAAGTATTCAAATATTGCTTAGCAGGAAAGTCCCATTTGTCGTTGCAGCTAATAAGATAGACAGAATATATGGTTGGAAACCCCACCCTGACACACCATTTCTCCTGACAATCAAGAGGCAGGAAAGAAGAGTTATAGATGAACTAGATAGGAGAATCTACAACATTATCGGGCAGTTAAGTGAGATGGGCATACCTGCAGAAAGGTTTGACAGAATAAGAGATTTCAGGAAGGCTATAGCTATCGTTCCTGTATCGGCAAAGACAGGAGAGGGAATACATGAACTTTTGGCTGTGTTAGCTGGACTCACCCAGAAGTATCTAACAAAAAGAATATTGTTTACTGAAGGGCCGGCAAAAGGTGTGGTGTTGGAAGTCAAGTCGGTGCTGGGTCTAGGAACATGCATTGACGCCGTTATCTATGATGGCATCCTGAGAAGAGGAGATATTATCGTTGTTGGTGGCTACGAAAAACCCATAGTCACTAAGGTGAGGGCACTGCTTATGCCTAAACCCTTAGAGGAGATGCGCGTGGTTGGTGAGTCAGAATTCGTTAATATTGATGAAGTGGTAGCGGCTGCAGGTGTGAGGATTAGTGCTCCCGACCTTGATACTGCCTTAGCTGGTGCTCCACTTTATGGTGTCAATGATGAAAGTGAAGTTCCCCAGATCATTAAGAAAGTAGCAGAAGAAGTCACTCAAGTGAGATTTTCTAAAAACATTAACGGCCTTATAGTTAAGGCTGACACCCTAGGTACCTTAGAAGCCCTTGTAAGCATGCTAGAAGGAAAAGGTATTCCAGTAAGGTTAGCCGATGTTGGACCTCTGCGCAAAAATGAAGTTCTTGAAGCCTCAATAGTAAAAAGGAATAACAGATACCTCGGTGCTATACTATTGTTCAATGTGAAGCCTCTACCCGATGCGGAAGAACTAGCTAATAAAGAGGATGTTAAAATTTTCCAGGATTCCATCATTTATAGGTTGATAGACAAGTACGAAACATGGGTTAAAGAGGAGAAATCCAAGGAACTCGTATATAAGCTGAGAGAAACTACATTTCCTGCTAAGATACAGGTGTTACCTGGCTATATTTTCAGACGAAAAGACCCAGCTATTGTAGGTGTTAGAGTGTTAGGGGGAGTCATTAGGCCAGGGTATCCTCTAATGCGAGATGATGGCAGGCCCGTAGGCAAAGTATATCAGATACAGCTTAAAGGAAAATCCGTTGATGAAGCAAAAAAAGGCGATGAAGTAGCCATATCTATAGTTGGAAACGTTCTCGTTGGAAGACACTTTGACGAAGGTGATATATTATATACCGATCCAACGGAAAATGATCTCTTGAAAGTACTTACAGAGTTTCGGGATTATATTAACCCTGATACACTTTCCCTGATAAAGGAGATCATTAAAATAAAGCAGAGAAGGGAGAGAAAATTCGGCCTTCCTGTACTCCTGAAACTTAGACAACTAGAACGCCAGTTATCGAGTTCATGATAGGCTCTTAATCATCCAAAATCCATTCAACTAAAAATCGCCGCACTCCTCAGAAAAAACTACCTCTATCTCATATTCAGCTCTTTCCAAGCTATCTGCGGCATGAACCACATTTCTGCTTATAGAGATGGCATAATCACCTCTAATTGTTCCTGGAGGGGCTTTCCGACCATCTGTAGGACCTATTAAAGATCTAACCACTCTGACGGCCTCATCCCCCTCAACAACCATTGCAACTATAGGGCCTGATGACATGAAGCTAACTAAATCTTCAAAGAAGCTTTTACCTTTGTGAATATCATAAAGTTTTTCCATACACTTTCTCCGAGGATAAATCATTCTAAGTCGTACTATATGAAGCCCTTTCTGCTCCACCCTTCTTATAACTTCACCAATAAGCCCTCTGGAAACACCATCTGGCTTGACAATCAGAAGAGTTCTTTGATTCATCTCTACCTTCCTCTGGGGCCAAGGTAATAGAGGCTCCAGGGAACTCTCTTAGGGTCTCTGCCCATCCTATAGCTCTTGTAACACTTACTGGAGCAGAACCATAAAACGCTGCCATCATTTTTCACGTACATTATCCCTGTTCCAGGAGGGATCTCACGGCCGCAAAAGGAGCATTTCCTTACCTTAGGCATTTCAGACACCTGTACTTCTATCAAGCCATTAAGGAGAGCAGCTTAAAAGGATTTACCTCCTTCTAGTGGATAATTTCTTGGCCTCTCTCTCCGTCTCTCTCAAAATCACTATATCGCCTATCCTAACAGGCCCCTTAATATTTCTAGCAATGATTCTGCCTTTATCCTTACCTTCTAGAACCCTTACACGCACCTGCGTGATCTCTCCAGTGACTCCAGTTCTCCCGACAATCTGTATCACTTCAGCCGGAAAGCCAAATTCTTCTATGACGTTAACCTGAGGTTGGCTGACATCTACTTTACCTTTCTCGCTCACTCTACCAGCACCTTAAGAAGTAAATGTTAACTCTATTAAAAGGTTTAATTTTTTGGCTTAATAATTTAAGGGCATTAAAAACTAGTGATGCGCTAGGCTTTGGTTCTAAGATCCTCGTAGGCTTTTATCAGTTCGTTTATTAACTCCTTAGCCCCTCCTTCCTCTACTATAGCTACAGAGGCAGCTGAAACCTCTATACCGGCTGCCTCACCGAGCTTCTTCTTACTAGGTACGTAGAGGTAAGGAACTTTCTTTTCCTCGCATAGTAGAGGTAAATGCATAACGACCTCAGGAGGATCAACGTCCTCGGCAATAATCACTAACTTAGCTATTCCTCTTTCCACAGCTTTAGTAGTCTCATTAGTTCCTTTCCTCACTTTACCTCCTGTCTCCCTTGCTTTTTTAACTGCTTCATATGCCTTTTCAGCTATTTCCGGAGGGACCTCAAACCTAACATATGGGGGTTTGCTCATTCTCATCCACCTCGTCGTCACAAGCACTAGAATACTATCAGGTGGATTTAAAAAGATGATCCAGTGAAACTATCTATGCATGTATATAGCGTATATGAGTCCGTTAAGCACTTTCTCAACCTTAATGAAACCAAACCTAACGAACTGGATTTTCTCCCCTATCTTCAGCCGTCGAACTTCAGGTTCAGCAACACCTTCCTTAATCGTAAGTTCTAACTTCTCAGGTACCTTAACAATTAATTTGACGTAATCCCATGAAGGAACCCATTGAACGATCTTATAACCTTTCCTTTTAGCTTGTTCCACCCCACCACCAATATAGTGAGCTATGTAAATGTCGTTTACCCGGCGAATGTCTTCAACATTGCAAAACTCCATTAACCTAAGCCCACCAGATTTCATCCCATCTGCAACGTCATTTGATTCGGCAAACACCTCGATCTCCTTTGCTTCAGGGATCTTAATCACACGTTTACCTAGATCCTCATTCTCCGGATGATTCGGCAACTCCAACTTTGCGGGACCTGAGTAATTTCTAATTATAACTTTAACAGGGTTAAATACACCCATAAACCTCCTTGATCGTGAGTCAATAATTTTTCTATTGGCTGCTGCGATATTTTCCCAGCTTATTTTAGCATCCGTAGGCTTAACACCTACTTCCATAATAAGTTGGCGGATAGTCTCTGCTTCTATCCCTCTATTCCGTAGGGAGGCAATAGTTCCAAATCTAATGTCATCAGGGCCTGAGAACTTCCCTGGATTCTCTTTAATCAAAGCCTTTATAAGCGACTTACTGAGGATTAAACCTTCTAAATGAAGTCTCCCTAAATTGATTACCTCAGGATATTCCCACCCCAAATGTCTATAGAGGTATGACTGTTTGAGAGTGTTTACCGAATGTTCTTTACCTCTGAGGATATGGGTTATGCCCATTAAGTGATCGTCAACGCCAGCGGCAAAGTTATAAGTTGGCCATACAATGTATCTTGAGCCTACGATAGGGTGGGGATGCCTGTCCGTGTTTATTATCCTAAATGCCACCCAATCTATCACTGAGGGGTCAGGGCTCTTCAGATCTGTTTTCACTCTTAAGACTGCAGATCCTTCATCAAAGTAACCTTCTTTCATCTTATCAAATAGTTCGATGTTTTTATCTATACTCTGGTTTCTATGAGGGCAGGGCTTGCCGCTTAACTTATACTTCCTGAACTCCTTTTGTGAGCAGAGATCTACATAAGCCCCTCCCTTTCTGATAAGCTCTTCAGCAATTTTATAATATATTTCCATTCTCAGAGATTGTATGTATTCCTCATCCCACCTGATTCCTAACCATCTCAGATCCTCTTTTATTAATCTGTAAGCTTCAGGTAAAGGAGGCTTTGTTTTAGGATCTGTATCCTCAAATCTCAGAATCATTCTTCCCTTATACATTCTCGAGTATTCATAACTAAGTAGAGCTGGCCTTGCATTACCGAGATGTATTAGAAAGTCTGGGTTGGGAGCAAATCTAGTTCTAATTACTTTGTATTTACTGGCTTTCGGAAGCTTGGGGAGACTTTTTGGTTTTTCTTCCCTGTGATACTTTTCTAAAATGAAGGAGTATTCTTCTTTAAGCTGTCGCTCCTGCTCATCTGGACTTAGCTTGTTAATCTCCTCCACTATTTCCCTCACTAGCTTAGCGATTTCCCTGGCTTTTTCCCTAAGTTTGGGATGTCGACCAAGTACCTTGCTAATAACAGGTCCAGGAACAGCTTTTCCTCCGTGCTCATAAGCGTTCTTAAGGGCATAGCCCTTAATTTCTCTAACTAGATCTTCCCTATCGTATTCACCGCTCATTTATGGGGCCTCCTTAACGTATATAATGTAGTGGGACGGTCTCTTACCTATAACCTCCTCCACAAAAAGAAGTATGCCTTCTATGGGAGACTTAATCGCTCTCTCTTCACCTTTTCCAGTGATGACATATCCTATCTTTTCCCATTTTCCTACTACATCACTCTCCTCTTTGAGGAGATAGATTTCCTTGCCTTTAACCTCAGCTCTTTTAACTTTATCTCCTTTCGAGACTATAACACATTTACCCTTTCTCTCATTACAGACCTTTATGTTCTCTTTCAGGAATCCGTTATCATCAATAAAGGATGGGAAGGAACTACATTCTACTTTATGCCATAATCCTTTATAGTCTTGGGCATAACATTCTATACTTCTATAGTATTTACTGATCTTTTTTAGTTCAGCCTTAACCCTATCAGTAACGGAATCTTGCGAAGACATCAGTACTTCCTCTTAGTAATATATAAAGCCAATTCCTGAAGAAGTTCCCTTGCCTTGTCGTCAATTGGATTCGTTGAATAAAGAGCCTCTAACCCATCCTTAATGTATTTCTCAGATAACTCATCTGCGTATTCTAAGGCCCCCGTAGACTTGATGATTTCCGCAACTTTTTCCAGTTCTTCCTTTGGAAGATCTCTCTTGCCTAGCCTGCTTAAGATATAATCTCTTTCCTTTTCTTCCAGTACCTGAAGAGCATATATTACGAGAATTGTTTTCTTCCCTTCCCTTAAATCGCTGTAAACTGGTTTTCCGAGGACTTTTTCATCACCTACTAAACCTAGAATATCATCCCTTATCTGAAAGGCAATACCTATATCCGTTCCAAATTCCGTTAGTTTCTCTATTTCCTCATCACTTGCCCCAGCTAGATAAGCACCTATAACGAGGCTTGACTTAAAAAGAGCTGCAGTTTTTTTAAATACCATCGTTATGTAATCATCTATGGTGACATCTACACGTTCCTCGAAAGACATATCTAATGCCTGGCCCTCTGCAACAGTTACTGCTGCCCATGCAAGCTCCTTATAAGCTTTGACGAGGAACTGTGGATGAACTTCCTCCTCAACCCTGCTTAAAGCTTCAAAGGATTTAGCGAACAATAGATCTCCTGCTAAAATAGCCATATCTACTCCATAAAGTGTGTGAACTGTGGGTACACCTCTCCTCATAACATCCTTATCCATGATGTCGTCATGAATCAGTGTGAAGTTGTGCATTATTTCAACAGCAGAACCTGCCATAACCCCTATATCCTCGCTTAACCCATACATTCTACCCGAGAGTACTAATGCTAAAGGCCTCAATCTTTTGCCTCCTGCCTTTATAAGATGGTTTGACGCATCATAGAGTCTCTTGGGATCTCCTTTTAGGATACCTGCAATATCCTTGTTAACCCGTTCCGCTATATGCTTAGCATAGTCAAGCAGTTCTCTGAATTCGTCTGCCAAAGCAGATCCCTTCCAACCTTATTTGACGTATCCACTTTATATAATGTACTGCTAAGGCCTTCTAAGCCTCCTCGACTTAATCCATTCTTCTAAAAGCGATGTAATTACTCCTTCTTTTTTCCTTAGCTCATCTACGTTTTTCGCCCCCGCTAATAGAAAAGCCATTTTCAGGCCTTGCAGAAAACCCATAGTAAACGACTCCAATTCACCATCGTTATAGGCTTTCAGGAAGGGGCGTGCCATGCCAATAAGATCTGCGCCTAGCCATAAGGCCTTCACCGCATCAAGTGATGTCCTAATTCCGCCAGAACCTATTATTACGGCATCAGGCGCAGCTGTTCTCGCCTCTAAAATCGATGCCGCTGTAGGAATGCCCCACTCAATGAGATTGCTGGCGATTAATTCCTTGATCTTATGATGTGCTTGTCTAGCCCTATAAAGCTCTACCAAAACCCAGTTGGTACCGCCTGCTCCTTCAGTATCGAATATCTTGATGCCAATGTCGTAGAATTGCTTAACAACCTCCTTAGAGAGTCCATTACCAACCTCTTTAATTATGATAGGGACATTAAATTCCTTGATAAGGACTTCAAGCTTTTTATGCAAACCTCTGAATGAGGGCGTTCCTTCAGGTTGAACTACCTCTTGCGCTAAATTAAGATGAATTGCGAGAGCATCAGCATCGATCATCTCTACAGTCTTAAGGATCTTAGCGATATCGTACTTGACAACCTCAGCAGCCCCTAAATTCGCTAGAACAGGCACATCTGGCGCTTCCTCCCTGACTATCTTGTAAGTGTAAGCAAGTTCAGAATTCTCAATAGCCGACCTCTGGCTACCAACACCGATAGGTAGACGGTATTTTTCAGCAATCTTAGCTAGGGCTAAGTTTACTTTTTCAGTACCCGGAGCCCCTCCTGTCATTCCAGAAATAATTACTGGCGCGGATATCTCCCTACCGAGGAATCTGGTTTCAAGGGCTATATCTTCTGGCGACAAGTCACTGTACGCTTGATGGGGTAGAAAAACGTATTCCAGCATTGTAGTCAATGGTCCTTCCACATTTTCTTCTAGCACTATCCTAAGATGCTGAAGCTTCCTTAGCTCATTACCCTCTTTACCTAAAACCATATCGTTGTTCCCCCATCCTCTCTAACAAGTGCATTATATAGGTTGCCTGGCCTTAAACCATTAACTATGATCATCCTAACGTTAGCTGCCTTGAGCTTTAATCCCCATTTAATTTTATCAATAAGTCCTCCGGTAACGCTGAATTTATCACTGCCTCCTTCAACGGATAAAAGGATTTCCGAAGCCTTACCTTTTTTAATAAGTTCGGCTTCCTTGGATCTCTTAGGATCTTTCGTGTACAAACCATCAACGTCCGTTACGAATATCACTGTATCTGCTCTTAATTTCAATGCCAGCAGCCATAAGAGGGCATCGCCTGATAAAACGGCAAACCCTTCGTTAGAAAGAACCACATCCCCGTAGGAAACAGGCACAAGTTTTCTATTTATAAACGATTCAATAACTTCAAGGTAACAGCGTACATCGCCTTCGTTATTTAACGTACATATAGCCCTGGGAGGCATTGATACTGCAGGAATAGATTCTGATAGAAGCGCTTCCATAACGAAGCTATTAAGCATATCCATATAATATGCCACTCTAGAGTAGCAACCTTCATTTATTACCTTACTAGAGGCTATGCATTCATAGACTAGAGGATGTCCAAAAGATCCGCCGCCGTGCAACAATGCTATATTTTCGCCGCTAGTTCTCCAATATTTGCTTAGCTCCGCCACCAATCTAATTAACACTGGCATGTTAACTGAAAGCGGATTCCGCTTTGGTGCAATCACTGAACCACCAAACTTAATTATCTTCGTCATCCTCGACACCTATAATCTTCCTCACCAGATTTATGTAGGCCTTTCCTAGGCCTTTAACGACTACATAAATATCTTTTCCAGTATTAGGTACTGTGACACCGTAAACAAGATACCACAAAGCGTTCATCAGTCTAACTACTCGCCTTAAATCTTCTTTTCCTTTAAGAGAGTTGAAGAGAGCTATGCTTCCTAATCCAGCCAAATGAGTAATTATATCATAATTAATCGGTTCAATGAAATCCATAAGAGACTCATCAACAGTATCTAAATCAAACATGATTTCCTTATCTAATGTTATCGCGCCCTCCCCTCTACGCCATATGTAAGGTTTTCCCGCATAAAGACTAAACTCCCTTAAGGCCAGAATTGAATTATCACATCCCACTTCTGCATCGATAACCTGTGCAGATTCTATCATATCTCTATCGAGAGAGCCCCCTAAATATTCGATTATTGTATTCGTTATAGCAACATAAAGAAAAGCATCATTAATCTCTTTAGCAATGTAGACTTTTACCTTAAATTCTGTATCAATTCCCGTCTCTTTCTTTAACTTCTTAATAAAGGCCGCGACTGAATTTATTAGCTCGTTACTAGAGGCTCCCCATATTTCCAAGTTTTCTCCTTCAACTTCTTCTAACTCAACGATGGCTGTATTTGAAGTTTTCACTACAACAACAGGGTTATTTCTTCCAGGTAAAGGAATGAAAGCTATAGGGATGAATTCGAAAAACTCCTTCTTCAATAATCCTCCCTTATTAGTTATAATGATAATAAATAATACATAATTAATAGCTTACTAACCGTCAATAGGGAATCCTCACGGACGCATAACCCACTACCCATGACACCTCACCAGTGACATCACCTGAGGTCGCATACTTTAGAATCTCCCCCCTAGAGGCCTTCAAATGTCTAGCAATATAGAGCAGAGTCATGACTGGACCTACACCACACATCGTGATGTTTTTCTCAATAACAGTTGAATAGAGACCCTCCGGGTCTAGCGCAGTTATCTTTTCGAGAGCCTCTCTGTCCTTCTTGACTGCAAGCTCCTGAGGCTCGTAATGACTCATGTCTGTGGATGCAATTATAACAATATCCCTCTGAAGAGTCTCTACTGCTTTGAGTATAGCTTCCGCCAAATCCTTTGCTGTTTCTGGACTTTGGTAAAGCATGGAGATAGGAACTATCCTGAAATCTTCAAATATATATTGAAGAAAGGGTAGTTGAACTTCTATTGAATGTTCTTCTGAATGGGCTAGGGTATCCAGTTCTGCAAAGTTAGAATTCTTAAAGATCTCTGAAGCTAATTCTTTATCGATCTCTATACCCCCAAGAGGGGTCTCCCAAACACCATCTGGCCAGATTGCAACAGCAGCTCCCATCCCAGTATGATTAGGGCCGAGTATAATGAAAGTGTCAGGCTTTCCTTCTTTTGCCATATAATAGTATGCATGAGCAGCTATAGGACCGCTGTAGATGTAACCTGCATGAGGGGATATAAAGCCTATACTGCTCTTTGAGCGGTTGATAGAAGCGGTTGGTATACTTCCAGGCCCTAACGGATGCTTAAAACACCATTCTATTCTCTTCCTCAGTTTTTCGGGATCGGCTTCGTAAAACTGTCCTGCAAAAACAGCTTTCCTATTTACCATCGGGCCGCCACCTTAGTCTCGAAGGCTTCCGGCCCTACAGGAAGGTTATCATCCAAGGCTATTACACCTCTTTCTCTAAGAACCTGACGCGTTAAGAGCCAGTATATTAAGGCTAGAGATTTTCTCCCCTTATTATTCGCCGGGATCACAAGGTCTATACCGCTTAACTTGGCATCGGTGCTTGCAAT
The DNA here is from genome assembly GCA_015523295.1 of Desulfurococcales archaeon. GTDB lineage: Archaea > Thermoproteota > Thermoprotei_A > Sulfolobales > NBVN01 > S013-73. Next base: position 20,824 of record WAKQ01000017.1, read on the forward strand.
TGCTACTACAGGGATACCTATCTTTGAAGCTTCAAAGATCGCTTGTTGATCTACTCTTGGATCGGTCACTATCAATATTTCAGGTTCCATATAATGTTTGAGTCTAGGATTCGTGAGCGTCCCCGGTATAAACCTACCTGTCACGGCTTTAGCACCAGTTAACTCAGCAAATTTCCTTACAGGCGTGAAGCCATACTGCCTAGCAGAAACCGCCAACACGCTTTCAGGTTTATATCTCGCTATGAACTTCCCGGCAATTCTTAATCTTTCATCTGTTTTCCTAATATCAATTACGTAGGGCCCCTCCGGCTTCTGCTTATAAACGAATCTCTTCATATGTTGTGTACACATGTGGGTCCCTATGTGAACGCCCGACTCTAAGTACATGTTTATTGGAACCAGTAGCTCTATTGAAGAACTTGCCTCAAATCCCTTAGTGAGTTGATCCTCTCCCATCTTTCATCACGCCTTTTTAGTATACATAACCATTTCCTCGATCAAGTTTACATGGGATATGAAAACCCTTCTACAGCAATATCTTTTAATATTGAGATCGTCTAACACTTTCCCTGGATCCTCACCTGCTTTAACCCTCGATATAAATTCATCCCATTTATCGCCAATTACAGCACCACATGTCGGACATCTTACAGGAAACATAACCATGACCTCATCACCTGTAGGATTTCTGCCTCCATCTTCTTGCAGAATACCTCATCCACTTCTCTGGCTCCGTCTGCCTGGGATCCCCCGCAAGCATTGGCCTGCTATACTCCTTAAAGATCGTTCTTAGCTCTTCATTCCCTGTATAAGCAACCAACCCCCTAGAGATGGCAGTTCTAACAGCGTCAGCTTGAGCCATAAAGCCTCCTCCACTTACGCTAACTTTTATATCGACACTATTCCATATCTCCTCGCCGGCCAATAGCAATGGCTCCATCATCTTCAGCCTTGCCATCTCGACAGGCCATATTTCTATAGGGATACCATTGATCCACACTCTACCTCTACCTGGTTTAATTACAGCTCTTGCAATTGCTGTCTTTCTCTTACCTGTTGATATAACTACCTTGCCCTGAACTCGCTTTTCAGCATTCATCCTTTCCACCCCAAAGATCTAGCTATTTCTCCCAGACTTACATAATCTCTTCCTAGCCTAGACGAGTCAGCAGCGGTAAGCTTGATCGCCTTTTTACTCTTTAAGTCATCCGGAACTCCTACATATACCTTCAACCTAGTAAGAGCATCATATCCTTTAAGGAAGTTCTTAGGAAGCATACCCCTCACTGTTTTCTTAATTATCGATTCGGGAGATCTTGGCCTTTTAGGCGATCTTTTCTGCGGATTTCTCAAAGTTTTTATCTTCAGCCAGACCTTATATCCCTCAATAACCCTTAAACGCTCCCCACTTACAACGGATTTCTCAGCGTTAATCACATAGACCTTAAATCCCTCCTGTAATGCCTTTGCTATATAGGTCGCTAACCTCCCAAGAATAGCCCCTTCTGCATCAATAACTATTGTCCTCCCAAGCTTCTGACTCCCTGAACTCATGCAATCACCCTAACCCCTCTACCCTTAGGATTTTCAGATATTAAGTCTTCGATGGTGAGGGCCTTACCGCCAGCTACTTTTATTTTCTCTAGAGCTTTTTCACTGAAGGATAATGCTGCAACTTTAACCTTCTTTGTAAGCAGGCCTGAACCCAATACCTTTCCCGGTACTATAACCGTTTCACCTTCTTCAGCAAATCTGTTGATCTTGGAGATGTTTACAGCTACCCTCCTCCTAGAGGGCTTTTCAAGCAATTCAGCAATATAACCCCATAAGGGAGCCTTATGATCCCGTGAGGCTTTCCTAAGGTTTCGTATTAGCTTCCTAAGGACTATATTGGTCGGTCCCGTCCTTCTCATAGCTTCTCACCCGCCGCCTCCTCAATTGAGTTAATCTCGCTTAAAAGGCTATCCAACTTCCTTATTATCTCCTTGAGAGACTCAATAACTATAGTTTCAGGTTTTAAGGCACCTGAGGACTCAATTGTCAGAAAATATTCATTCTCCTTATGAGAGAGACTTATAGCGTCATAAGGGCATACCTTAACGCATTGATGACATAAAGTGCATAGACCTTCATTCACCGCTAACTTACCATTATCCATTTTTAGGGCCCCTGTAGGACACACCTCCGCACAACTACCGCAGTCAGTACATTTTTCACGGTCAACATTAACTACAGGCACATATGTAACTACCGATATAGTTGCAGGGGCCCACTTGATATGCTCTTTTCCTCTACCCAGCCTCGCATATATATCAATGATGAGCCGCTGATTAGGGCCTAACATCACCACAGGTATTTTATCGTTTATGGGTTTTACATTCGGGTCTGTAACTGGCCTGATCTCCCCTGAATAAACAGTTCTCACCTCTTTATCACCTGTTTCTGCCTCAAGCGTAAGTATAGAATAACAGGAAGTATCCTCTTCCATACCTTCCTTAGAACACTCTTCAGGTGATTTATACTTCCTTATAGCTTCCTCGGACGTAAGAGGAATTAGTCCTATCCGATGCGCGATTATCTCATCGTGAAGAACGGAAGTGTTAGTTCTAAAAACCACAAAGTCAGCAGCCATGGAAGGAACGTACTCCAGTGCAGCCCTCCTCAAGGCGTTAACGATGTGTAGCTGCACTCCTTTAATAAGGAGCTTAATATGAGATTCATCTTTTTCCAGCACCTCAACCTTAACATCGTTCATTATAAGACACCGTTATACTCTTCTACCTCTTCTACCACCAGGCCTTCTAGTTGAGTCATGAGGTATTGGAGTGACATCCTCGATTCTTCCTATTATAAATCCTGCACGGGCTAAGGCTCTAATAGCTGCCTGTGCTCCTGGGCCAGGGATTTTAGGTCCATGACCGCCTGGACCCCTGACCTTAATGTGAATAGCTGAGATCCCCTTCTCCATGGCTTGCTGGGCAGCTCTATAAGCGATCATCATTGCCACATAGGGCGAGGGTTTTTCTCTATCGGCTCTAACAACCATACCTCCCGACATCCTAGATACTGTCTCCGCTCCACTTAAATCAGTAATGTGAACTATAGTATTATTAAAGGAGCTGAATATATGGGCTATACCCCACTTCAATTCCCTAGATGAGAACGCCATATCTGATCACCTTATGAGGCTTCCTCCGGAGCTTCTTTTGGTTGAGACTCACTTGATAACCATTCCTTAATTCTCTCGGCCATAGGGGAGCCTGGGGCGATGTCAATTAGATCTTCAGTCTCTCTCCCAACCAAGTATCCTGGAGATGTAACCCTTCTCCCTCCGACAGCTATATGACCATGAACTATAAGTTGCCTAGCCTCGTGAATAGTTCTTGAAAGACCCTTTCTATATACAACAGTCTGCAACCTTCTTTGAAGAATATCCTCCACAGTCAAACCAAGAATTTCATCCACTGTAGCCTTTTCCGATTCCAAGACACCCATTTTATAAAGCCTACGCACTAACTCTGCCTCTCTCTCCGCCCTAACTTCAGGAGCCAGTGAGAGAAGGGCCTTAGCCCTCTCCCTAATCCTCCTGAGCAGCGTCTGCGCCCTCCAAAGCTCTCTTTTATTCCTTAATCCATACTTACCGACCAGTTCCATCTCTTCCAATAGCCTTTCCTTAATCCAAGGGTGACCTGGTCTCTCCCACTTCTTTCTAGATTTTTTAGGATCTCCCATCTCACTATCACCTCTTCTTCGAGACACCTACTACTGGACCTAATCTGCCTGTTGTATGTGTTCTCTGGCCACGTACTTTCAGGCCCAGCTGATGCCTGATCCCCCTCCAAGATCTGATTCTCATTAATCTCTCAATGTCCTGCCTCGCCTCATAAATTAGGTCAGCCCCTATAAGATGTCTATCTAAGCCACTTCTGAAATCCTTCCTCCTGTTGAGGTACCATGATGGAAGACCATACTTCAATGGATTGCTTACGGCATCCTCTATTTTCTCTATATCATCTTCACTAAGATAGCCTATCCTTAGATGGGGATCGAGTCCTAACCTGCGAACAAGGGCTAATCCCGTATGATAACCAATTCCCTTTATTTTAGCTAATCCGTAAGGAAGCAGCTGATCGCCTTCTATATCTATCCCGGCTATCCTAACAATATGCTTATATGTTTCTTCAGGCATTCTGATATTCACCCACTACCTACCAACCAAAAGAGTACTCGGTATATAAGCTTTAAAGGTTAAATATATGACTAACGCATGCTATCCTTATTCTTTTAAAATACATTCATGATCCTTATTCCTAGGAGGGCGCTCAACACGAACGAAGAAAAAATCTCCGAGAAGGTGTTTATTCATCCGACAGCCATAATTGAAAACAATGTGGTTATAGGAGAAGGGACGAGAATATGGCACTTTGTTCACGTGAGGAGAGGAGCAAGAATCGGGAGAAACTGCAATATCGGTAAGGGAGTCTTCATAGATGAAGGTGTTGAAATAGGGAATAATGTGAAAATACAAAACTTCGTATCCGTCTATAGAGGAGTTAAAGTTGAGGATGATGTTTTCCTAGGGCCTCACGCAACACTTACGAATGACCTCTACCCACGCTCTTTTAACACTTCATGGAAGATCGTTCCCACTCTAATAAAGCGTGGTGCTTCCATAGGAGCAAACGCAACCATCGTTGCAGGTGTAACCATTGGCGAATATGCGATGGTTGGAGCGGGAGCGGTAGTTACTAAAGATGTCCCTCCTCATGCCCTTGTCTACGGTAACCCGGCTAGGATAAGGGGATTTGTATGCTATTGTGGGAGACCCCTAAAGCCAGAGGATATAGTTGAAATAAACGAACGTGAAGTTATCTTCAAATGCGGTGTCTGTGGGAAGACAGTTAAAATACCAAGAGACATTTATGAAACTACCAGGTAGAAAAGCTTCAGTACATTGGCTTGAGGATCTCGGAAAAGCGATTTAACTTCAAAGTATCTACTTTACGGTGAATTTAGATTGGACGAAAATGTATTCCGCAACGAACTAATAAGAGATATCCTTACCCGTTATAGGAGGATATGGGCCTTAAATCACGCGGAAAGCGTTCTTGGTTGGGATATGGAGGTATATATGCCGAAAGAAGGGATAACCGAAAGAAGTGTTGCTCAGGGAGAACTAGCTGTTTTAAGTCATGAACTCTTACTTAGCCCATCCTTTGTTGACCTCGTGAATAAATCAAAAAGAATTGAGAACCTTAATGAGTTTGAACGGGGCGTTGTCAGAGTCCTTGATAGGTCGATCAGGATTGCAAAGGCTTTTCCTCCAGAGTTTGTTAAAGAATTAGCTGAGACCAGGAGTAAGGCAACATCGGTATGGAACGAAGCTAAAAGAAAAGATGATTATAAATTATTTGAGCCCTGGTTAGACAAAATAATAGAATTATCTAGAAAAGCTGCTGACTATCTAGGTTATGATGAATATCCCTACGATGCATTACTCGATCTATATGAAGAAGGTCTAAGGGTCAGAGACCTAGAAACCATTTTTAATAACTTGGAGAACTCCCTCAGACCCCTAATAAAAAAGGTTCTAGAGGAAAGCTGGGCTCCAAGCAAGCATCCCCTGGAGAAGGAGAGGTATGACGTAGAGAAAATGAAGATAGCAAACGTAGAAATACTTAAGATTTTAGGATTCCCGATCGGCTTAAGGAGCCGTATCGATATATCCCCACATCCCTTCACAACTGAATTCGGCATTAAAGATGTAAGGATAACTACTAGGTACGAGGGATATGACTTTAGAAGGTCCTTACTAGCTGCAATTCATGAGTTTGGCCATGCCCTCTATGAATTACAGCAGGACGAACGTTTTATGTTCACACCTATAGCAGGTGGTGTATCTCTGGGGATTCACGAAAGCCAGAGCAGATTTTGGGAGAATATAATTGGGCGGAGTAAGGAGTTCACTAGATTAATATACCCGATCCTGTCGAAATATTTGCCTTTCCTAAAGAATTATAGCGTTGAAGAGATTTACAAGTACTTCAACATAGTGAGACCCGACCTCATCAGAGTAGAGGCGGATGAAGTAACATATAACCTGCATATAATTCTGAGATATAGACTTGAGAAACTAATGATTAATGAAGGTGTCAAAGCTAAGGAGCTTCCTGACCTATGGAATGAAGAAATGGAGAGACTGCTTGGGATAAGACCGAAAACCTACAGAGAGGGGATACTTCAAGATATTCATTGGGCACATGGCACTATTGGATACTTCCCGACCTATTCGCTGGGTACACTATTAGCTGTTCAAATAAGGGCACATATATTTAAAGACATTCCTGACATGTACGAATTGGTCCTCAAAGGCAATTTCACGCCCATCAAAGAATGGCTTAAAGACAAAATACATAGATATGGCTCTGTCTACCCTCCCAAAGTACTGATAGCTAAGAGCCTCGGTGAAGCCTTAAACCCTGAATACTTCATAGCCTACATTAGGGAAAAATACCTTGGGAGCAAATAACTAAGACCGAGGAGAAACATTTTTCAGCCCAACACAAAGTCATACAAGGTAATGAACATGAAGACATGGGATGAAAAAACTTTTGCGAAGTTTACTTACCTAAATGACATTCAAATCTCTTCAGACGATAACAAAATCGCATTCACCGCTACTAAAGCCAATATTAAGGATGATAAATACGAGCCAACCGTTATAGTTAAGTTTCTATCAGAGAACATTGAAAAATATATAGAAAATACCTCAAGGCCTAAAATCTCCCCGGATGGAAGAAAGATTGCCGTGGTAGTAAATGACGAGAAAGAAAAGAATCAATTTATCAAGGTATGCAGCCTTTTCGATACCTCATGCAAAAAAGTTGGAAAATTCGATGCTGTAGTTGATTATGAATGGAATGCGGATGGACGTAGAATACTTGTCACAACATATAAAAGAAGAGCTGATGAGCATTTCTTCTTTGAGGACCGTGTGCCCATATGGTTCGACTCTAAAGGATTTCTAGATGGTGAGAAAACAGTAATTCAGATTATAGATGCAGAGAATGCTGAAGCAATTGATGAAACAGTAATGGACCACTTTACAATACCATATTTTAAAAGTGCCATATGGCATGGTAATGAAATACTAATTACAGTGCCAAACCCGGTTAACCCTTACAAGAAATTTGACATTTACATCTATAATGAAGGGGGGAAGCCTGAAATATTAATGAAAGATGTTTCATTCCTACCTTATCATTCTAATGGTACCGAAGTTCTCCTTATAGGTAAGCCTAAAAAGAAAAAGCTCTCCGAGCATGACAAGTTATATATATGGAAAGAAGGCACACTTAATCCGCTTGCAGAGGATTTAAAATATGATGTTAAAACTGGCAAACTCGATTCTAAAGGTAACGTCTACTTTACTATTTTTAAAGAAGGTAGAGTTCCTCTCTACATGTCAACGCACGAAGGTGAACTAAAGCCTATTAGTGAAGGAGACTTTTGGATAACGGACTTCGACGTTGGTGACAAGAGTATAGCTGTTCTTAAGGAAACATCAAACGAGCCCGCTGAGATATACCTAATAAAGAATGGAGAGGAAATAAAAATAACATCATATAACACACCCCTAATAAATAAGATAGGGGCTAAAGCCCCTAACCACTTTAAATATGAAAGCGGTGGCCTTGAGCTTGATGGCTGGTATATAAAACCAGACATGCCAAGTAAGAATTCCCAAAAAGCCCCTGTAATTGTGTTCGTCCATGGCGGACCTAAAGGAATGTACGGATATTACTTCAAGTATGAGTTCCAATTACTTGCAAGTAGAGGATACTATATTCTCTATGTTAATCCAAGAGGTAGCGACGGGTACGATGAAGAGTTTGCTTTAAAGGTTCTAGGGAGGACGGGATTAGAGGACTTCCAGGACATATTAAATGGTGTGAAGAAGTTCCTGGAGCTGGAACCTCAAGCCGATGGAGAAAGAATTGGTATAACAGGAATTAGCTACGGAGGCTATATGACTAATTGGGCTTTAACACAAAGTGATATATTTAAAGCTGGAGTAAGTGAAAACGGCATCAGTTTATGGTTGACCAGCTATGCTTACTCAGATATAGGGCTATGGTTTGATAAGGAAGTCATCGGAGGAGATCCATTAGAAGATAAGAGATACTTAGAGCTTAGCCCTCTCTTCCATGCAAAGAACGTTAAAGCCCCCATCCTTTTAATCCATAGCCTGGAAGACTATAGATGCCCGCTAGATCAAAGTGTGATGTTCTATCACGTACTTAAAGATTTAGGGAAGGAGGCGTATATTGCCATATTCAAAAAAGGCCCTCACGGACACAGCATCAAGGGGTCTCCCAAACACAGAATGAAAAGATATAAGTTGCTAATTGAATTCTTCGAAAGGAAGCTTAAGTCAAATCAAGAATTCAACATAGACGATATACTTAAAAAATGAACCCTCATCTACTTTTGTTAACAACCCCTCTAAGTAATTAACATTAGAAACAAACGCCGTTTTTACTGTCATTCCCCTCTATAATTACCAGAGTCTTAAGGGAGAAAACATGAGAGTAATAGGTCATAGAGCCAACTCCTTAAGGCGGTTGCAGAGATACCTCACCTCAGGAGTTGATGGAATTGAGGTTGACATCACCTTTGTTGAGAAATCAAACTCTATCGGCTTAATGCACCTGAAAAAAGAGGAGGAAGAGTTCTATTTCCGCAGTGCTCTCTGGAGGAAATATCGAAAAATACATGAAATTCTAAGAGATGTTAAACTCGTTCCCCTCCTAGAAGGCATACACTCATTAGATGAGCTTCTAAGTCTCATCGACGATAACATTATCTTAATGGCAGATGTGAAAAGCAAAGGAATATTATTCTCCCTTATTATGAAACTCTTAGAAGCTGACTCCTCCAGAAATTATCTCATTTCAACGAAATACTTTGATGAAGTTCCATTAGCCAGAAAAATATTTCCAGAAATGAATAGAGTGAAAATCTTAGGCAGTATCGAAAGCAATGTTACAGAAATTGGTGAGTTAGTTAGTACTTACATGCTTGACGGCTTATCGATGCTACATACCGTTATAACTCCTTTAGATGTCGAAGAGCTTCATAAACAAAAAAAGATCATGGCAGCGTGGATAGTAAATAATTGCAACGCTGTTAAGAGACTAAGGGAGTTAAAAGTAGATTACATAATAACTGACTCTCCCTTTCCCATCCTTCACTGTATTAGAGCATGATTTTTCTGCATACAACATACTTTAATCCATGCATATATATTTCCCGAGTCCCCCCTCCAAGCCTAATAAGTTCCGAGACCTTGGAGATCCCTTCTTCTGGCACTTTAAAGCCGCCTATACAATCAATACCAGCTGCAAAAAGAGGTTGAGGTAATACACTAGCAGTGGCTCCTACCAAGGCTTTAAAGAAATTCCTCTGAGCATAGTGAAGTACCCAGTCCAAGCTATCATTAAGTAATGCTGCTCCCGATATAATTATCACTTCCGCGTTCTCAAGCAATCTCGGTATTAAAGTATCAGGAAATGCTTCTCTCCTCCTAAGCCAGTTCCTTTCAAAAATGATTAAATCTTTAACCTTAGACTTAATTCTTCTGATTAATGGTTCAATATAGCCGATAAAAGCTACTCTGTTTTTAAATCGAATATCAATTACGTCAAGGATATCTTTTTCCAATGCATTTTCAGATAACTTCAGAAACCTGCTTGAGATAGCATTGAGAATCGCTAAAGCAATTGCTCTTGATATAAAATTAGATGAAGTAACAAAATTGCATAAATTGCTCATAGTTATACTATCAACTCTCTTTAGTTCAATTGGCTGATGCGTTATATCTTCTGTGGGAGTGTATGATAAACCTATGTATCTTGAACGGTTTTCTATATCCTCTATTATAGCATATGTATACTTAAGGCCCACAGCGGCCTCAATTACCCTAAATTCGAATGAGTTATTTTGAGCTTCATCTACCACATACTTGCAGAGCCTATCCAGAATCAATCTCATACACCTATATTTCTGCTATTTAGGAACTGTAATAAAATAATAAAGAAAACAATGAATAGCTTCATCACTTTTATGTTATCCAGGTGTCACAGTTGAAGATGTACTCTCCCGAACTTCATAGATACCTGGAGATACCTGATAAAGTATCTAGAATCGCCTCACTTACACCTTCAGTAACTGAAACTGTAATCGAGATGGGTCTAGAAAGCCTTTTAGGAGGCGTAAGCTCGTGGTGTAAAGTATTAGCCTTAGCTAAGAAGTACGGAGATGAAATATTAAATCTCCCGACGGTTGGTAGTTACGACTCGATCAATGAATCTTCCGCAAAAAATTTTGATTTAATATTGTTTTCAGGAGGTTATCAACGTGTACTTGCTGATAGACTACAAAAGCTTAATGCTAGCTTCTATGTGGTCACGCTCCCAAAGAGTGTCTGGGGTATTGCTGAAATGATTCTTCAGATTGGTGCCGTGCTTGGAGAAGTTAATAGAGCCCTCTTACTCACTAATAAATTCTATGAAGAACTTCACGAAGCAATAAATTCCGTTAAAAGAGTTCCAATATATGTCGAGCTAAATCTAGGTGAAGAAGTGCTTCCAGGGCTTTTTTCACATATAGTAACAGGTTTAGAGCTTATAGGCGGTGATGTAGTAAATAAACAGCTTATAGAGCCCTATCTGATACCCAGTAGCCAGATGATCAAATATAAACTAGCTAGGAAAGCAGAAATAATAATCTACGAGGATCACACGCTCTTCCCTCAAACTGAAATCCTCAAAAGAAAACTATCCTTGAGATACAACGTTTCTGAGGATAAAATAATTATACTACCCACCTTAACCTTAACTGATTATGGTCCACTCTTTGCGGATAGCTTGAAGTCCGTCGCTATAAGGATTAATGAGTTAATTTGAAAGAAGAATGCCGCTTCAATAGATGATATTTATTTGAGAACCTTTAAATTCAACTACAGAGCCTGTTCTGACTTCGCAATACTTACCTGGATATTTTCTCTTAACGTATTGTTTAGCTTCTTCACCACTACAGTGGGCAGGACAGATAAAGTTGCTTAGTTCAGCTAAGTTATCAATAACCTCCTTTGAAGGACTGTGATAACCTCCTATAACAGCGAGAACTTCCTTTCCTCCTGTTAACTCCTTAATTTTTGCAGTTAACTTATGAGCTCCTGGATGACTACAACCCACTATAACAACAACCTTTTCTTTTAGCTCAACACCTATTGCTTGTTCCCTTATATAGTATCCCATGGGGCCTGTAGAATAAATGTAAGAGGCAAGCCTCCTAGGTTCTCTAACAACTACTGGAGTGAGACCCCACTCTTTAGGGAATCGACCACCTGGAGGCACATATACTGTCAAGCCTTTATTGATGCGCCCAACATACTCGAATCCTCCGTAGTGATCTCCATGCCAGTGGCTAAGAACTGCAAAGTCCAGGTTTCTTAAGTCGATCCCTAGTTTCTCACTATTGTATCTTATCACTTCAGGGTTTGTGTCAGCGTCAAACAGAAATCTTAATTCACGTGTTTCAATATAAGCACTCCATCCCCACTCATTAAGAAGGCCTTCTCTAGACACGTTATCGTTAATTACCACCATCTTAATATAATCATTCATATCCTCACTCCAGAAAGATCTAGCTCACAACATCGATATTAAGATTAAGCTTCAAACAACTTAACCTAAACCGAAACTACTTTAGAAACTCCGCTATTGAGTTATGATCAAGCTTCGCATATCTCTCCATGCTTCCTATGTCAAACCATACACCATCATAAAGGTATGCTTTAACACTAAAGCCCTTATTAATCATCCATGGTATTAGGTCACCCATTATATCAAAGGTTTTTCCCAGCTCGTCCTCTACAAAAGATAGCGGTGTTGTCTTCAATGCTAGAATCCCTATTGAAACCTTGAGCTGAAGCCAAGGCTTCTCAGAGAGGGAAACTATGTTTAAATCCTCATCAACCTCAGCCACACCTACAGGAACCTGATATTTACTCGCTAAAACAATAGTCGCATCAGCTTCTGATGCAATATGCCTTGTAAGCAAATCGCTCAAATCTACTGGTGCTAAAATATCGCCGTACCATATTAATGCGTTTTCTGCCTTGATCATGCCTGATTTATAAGCGTTAAGTAAAGCGCCTCCAGTACCTTTATATTCCTCTGTATCTAAACTCATAGAAATTTTAACGCCCCACCTCGAACCATCACTGAAATAATTAGCTATTTGGCGCCATCTATACCCAACCAATAATGTGATCCTCGTAATTCCATGCTTTGAAAACCACTTAACTATATATTCAAGCAACGGCCTTTCTTCTGGACCGACGGGCAGCATAGGTTTAGGTATTATGTCAGTATAAGGCCTGAATCTCTTTCCTTCCCCTCCAGCCAGCACTACACCAATAACATCCCCGCTTTTCGAATTTTTCATATAATAGGAACTAGAACTCATCCCCCATCCCATTCGAATAAAACTTAATTTAGCAAAACAGCTGATAAGCCATTAGCCCTTTAACTATTTGAATTCCCCGCAGCCTTATCAGAGTCACCCGGCTTAGATTCTCCCGCAGATGTTGGCGCGCCTTCTTTCTCGACCCCCTCCTCTTTTTCAATCTTCTTGAGCTCCTCTTCTAACTCCTTTTCTATTTCTTCTATCGGCTTAGGAGGCGGAGTTGTTGCTAATGTATAGCCTATCCATGCGACAATTCCAAGAACTCCTACAACAGCGACAGCTCCAGTAAGCTTAAGAACAATTATGTCAACTCCTGGAGCGAAAGGCATGAAAAGCAACCACAGATATAGAAGAATTACTATAACCGACACCGTCATTAAGGAAGCGCCTATCGCTTTATCCTTGCTCAATCATATCACCTCATTAAGTTTCATGAAAGGAGAAGAAAAACCTTTCTATAATATTCAATGAACCCCAATTCTAAACCTTATTTGTTAACCGGGAGCCTCACTACTACCTATACCCAAAGTGATCATGAAAGGATAATGAACGTCTTTATTGATCACATTTACCGCATCTATAATCCCCACCTGCTTAGCATTTGTTATTTCAATAATTTTAGATACTGTCAACCCTCTATATATAGAATGTGAAGTAGCCACTATAATAATGTCGGCATATTTCAAGGCTTGGTTAAGCTCATTTATTAGACTTATTCCCAGTTCCTCCAATATACTGTCGTTTTTGACATATGGATCATGAACTAGAATATATCTATATCCTCTAGCCTTTAACAACCCTACAATATCATGAGTAGGTGATAGTCTTGTATCATCGATATCTCCCCTGAAAGCTACTCCTAGAACCGTGATCTTTGTCTTACTCCGTTCAAGATTAAGCTTCTTTCTTAAATCATCCGCGAGCCTTACAACCGCTGAAGGCATCTCCTCATTAATTTCCCTGGCAGTCTTAGTAAGGGACATCACGTATTCCTTATGTAGTAGTCTCCTAAGCATAAAGTAAGGATAAAGAGGTATGCAGTAACCTCCAACTCCGGGCCCGGGAAGATGGAGATGGGAGTAGGGCTGTGAATTAGCTGCTCTACGTACGTTGAAGTAATTAACACCCATTCTCATAGCAGCTAAAGCAAGTTCATTTGCTAGGGCAATATTTACATCTCTATAAATACCTTCCGCAAGTTTTTCAAACTCTGCTTCAGTCGTTGAGTTAAGTTTAATAACGCCCTTACTTGCTATCCTTTCATAAAAACGACTTACTGCTTCTAGTGAACGTGGACCAACCCCACTTACTATTTTCGGGTAATTAACTTCAATATCTTTAACCGCCCTACCTATATACACCCTTTCTGGGCTATAGGCTAAAAGAAAATCTTTCTCCACCTTATAATTACTTGTTGACTCTAATTCTGGGGCAAAGATATCCACTGTAGTTCCCGGAGGAACACTGGATTCTAAAATCACCATATCCCCTCTTTTCAAACCTTTACCTATAGTCTTTGCAACATCTACTAACGGCTTATAACTAAACTCCTTGCTTAGCCAATCAAAAAGCACTGGAACAGTCACTACTTTTATAGAGCTTTCTTTTGATGCATATACACCATTTGAGGTCAAAACTAGTTTTCCGCTGGATAATCCTTCGCTAACAGCATCTCTGATTTCCTTTTCATTAAACCATAACTCAAGCCTACGTATCTGATCAAGTCTATGCTGGTTTACGTCAACCCCTATAACCTTTAATCCCTTTCTCAGAAAAACTGCTACTAATGAAAGACCTACATAACCCACACCGTAGACTGATATGCTTGTATTACCTTCAAACACCTCCGTGACAGGATCCCTGCATCCTTCCTTCATACAACAATACCGATAGATAATGAAGCTGGTGCTTTTGAGGTTTGAGGACGTGGAATAATTTGAGATAAGGTTAACTAGGAAAGCCGTTGGAGTTACTACGTTAAAAGCTTTCGAGAGAAACTATTAATTTAGCTTACAAGGAAAAAGAGCTCAATTAAAGTACTACTTCTATTGAGTTACTTTAATATATTTAGAACCCTCCCATAGACCATGTAGGTTACAGTAGCCTAGTGCTATAAGCGTTCCTGCCTTCTTTACGGATATCTTCAAGACAACTTCTGGCTCCGCATATTCTGGAGAGAAGAAAACTCTAGATATCATCACTGGATTGAACGTTCGACCATCCTCAGCGAAGTACAACTCGATCCACCTTATGGAATGTTCAACTTTATTTGGATGAGGACCGACACTGATTTTTACTGTGAACGGCTCTCCCGCTTTAACTTCCTCAGGCACCTCTATCTTTGGTGTGTGACTCTCAACTTTTGATATAGCTTCTCCTGACGCTTTTTCTGGAGAGTAAATTAATTCCCGAAGACTACTCAAAATTTTCACCTACTTCATTTTATTAACTATATTAATAAGCTTTCCGATACTTTATATTTGTAAGTTTTTACCTTTCAATTTAGATAGTTTCGCTACAGTTCAATAGCAGAATACGTATATATAACGTGTGGACAAGAGTATGAAGGGCAGTAGGTGATTTGCCGTCTTGTTAAAACACCCTCCTCACTAGCCAGAAAGGGGGTCATAACTACCTTAATATGTACTGCTGTTAATATATCTTTCAATGATTTTGGAGATCTTAAAAGAAAGTCCAGGAAGCTCTGTGATAAGTTGTTTAATAAAGTTCTAGGAACTCAAAAAGCGAATCCAGCTTTTAACTTTGTAGATAATGAGCCCATAGGCTCAGATTATATGATATATAATTTTCATCTAATACCAAGTGAGACCTCCTTACAAGGTTACATCGGGTGTAGGATTATAACGAATGGTAATATTATAAGGAATATTGTCCTAACCTTAGGCAAAATGCATTTCGGAAAGACTGCTGCAAGTGATATCTCTGAGGCCTCAATGGAAAACCTATACAATTCACTGAAATCTGTAACAGTTGGAAAAGAACCTAGAGGCCAAAAATACGTGGGTAATTTCGTAATTTATAGAATACTCGGTCAGCCCTCCATAAACGTCGAGAGCTGGAGACTTACAGTGAAAGGCAATGTAAAAAGGAAAATGCATTTTACATATAAAGACTTGATGAAAATGCCTTCGACAAGAGTAGTTAGCGACTTCCACTGTGTTACAGGTTGGTCAGTCCGAAATGTAGTATGGGAAGGGATACCTCTCAAACACTTTGCCGAGCTCGCTGTGGCGATGCCGACTACAAAATGGGTTCTAATCTCATCAATTGATGGTTACACCACTGTCGTCCCGTTAAATGACTTTACTTCTGAGAATGCCCTTCTGGCGTTGAGAATTAACGGAAGCATACTACAACCCGAGCAAGGATATCCTGCCAGAGTAGTTATACCCCATCTTTATGGGTGGAAAGGGGCGAAGTGGGTTGAAACCTTCGAGTTCAGGGAGAACTATGTAGACGGATATTGGGAAGCCTTAGGCTACCACGTAAGAGGTAATGTGTGGTTGGAGGAGAGGTTCCAGTAGATTACAAAGATCATAACGCTCATTAACTTTTGGCGCCGGGGGCGGGATTTGAACCCGCGCGGGCACGTAGCCCACCGGCTCTCCAGGCCGGCCCCTTAGACCGCTCGGGCACCCCGGCACACGGATAAATTCTGGGGTTTGCCTTTTATCTTATTTTTCTTTCTCCCTACGTGGGTATATGTCTCTCTCCATTATAACCCTTTTAGTTTTAACAGCTATTCCTCTTCTCTTTTCAAGAATTTCTTCTGTGTGCATCATTGCAACTCCAGTAGCAACTATCTCACCCTTTAATGTAAACACTGCAACCTCATCTCCTTTCCTTATTGAACTATGTAAATAAGTGATTCCAGGAACTGCAAGATCCGCACCATATGTTATGGAAGCTGCAGCAGAATCAGTTACCACAACCTTGGGAAGATGGGACACCATATATTCCCCAGGTAACACCGCCTTTCTAATCTCGGAGTCATCGTTAAGTTTTCTGTAAAGGTAAATAGCTTCGGACAGCTGATGCATTGTTATTAAAGTTTCATCTTCTTTAAACGGCCCCGTTTTAACTCTTCTTAACTCTCTCATATGGGCCCCTACACCAAGAACCTCTCCTATATCGTGAATTAATTTCCTTATATATGTTCCATGCTCGCACTCAACATAAAGAAGAACATAAGGATATTCTAGCTCTAAGACGTCGATCTTGTAGATAGTCTTTACCCTCAGAGCCCTTCTAACAGACGAACGTACAGGAGGTTTCTGATATATTTTGCCTGTAAACTCCTTAATGACTGCATTGAGCTTCTCCTCAGGTACTTCCTTATGAAGCTGCATTATAGTCACATAAGCCTTGGTCGATAGACTAAGATACTTCAAAAGCTTAGACGCTCCTCCTAGAGCAACAGGCAGGACACCTGATGTCTTAGGGTATCCCCACCGCCTAAAGCGGTTCTAGGGTCCCAGCATGCCCTGCCCGTTCAATGCCCAGTAACTCCTTGATCCATGCAGTTACCTCATGGCTTGTAGGGCCAGGAGGTTTGTCTAGATTTATTACCCCAAGTCTAAGTAATTCGTTAACTGTTCTTTCCTCAGGGTTTTTACCATAATTCTCAGAGGTCTCATATTCTTTGACAAGGATCCATTCACGATCAATCATCGCGAATGCGTCTAGCTTCTTCAGGAACTCAAGCCCTCTCAAAGCTTAACACCTTATAAAGACATATTCGACAATCTTTAAATATAGATTTCAACCGCACAAGATTATTTGCTATGTAAAATTTAAGCCGCTCTTAAAGCTTTAGCTTCAAGAATTTCCTTCCTAGTAATCCTTACTTTTTCCCTCATGAAGTCCTCTAGGCCGGCCTCCTTAATAGCCTTTAGTACATCTTCATCGCTTGCGCCTTTGGAGATCTCCACTTTCTTATCAATAGGTTCTATATGATTAATGTTAGCCTTACGTCTTCTAACCCCAGTTAGCTCCTTAGGACCCGTAATTACGACGAAGTTATGATCGACTATATCAACAATTACGCACTTTCTTCCTGCTTCCCTACCAAGTAACTTCACACATATACGACCAACCTCAATGGCAGGCATTCTATCACACCCACAATTCTCTATCTGTTCAGTCTTTAAGCTTTTCCAGCTTCTAATAGATTGCTTATGACATAGTCGATGCCATCTGTAGAGATTTTCAGAGTTGTTTCGATATCAAACAATGAAGTATTGATTACTAAGTCAAATATAGAAAGATTGCTCACATCTATACCATAGATCTCCCTGAATCGTTTTGACTCAGATTCATCCCTCAAAGTTACCTCTTTTAGAGCTTCCTCAAGCGATTTCTTATCCCTCATAGCCACTCTCTTAGCCCTAACCTCCCTAGGGGCGTTAAGATAGATTTTAACATGAGCGTATTCCTTAGCCACCCAACCAGCTATATGACCGTCTAAGACCACACATCCCCTCATAGCTTCAGCTAATGCTCTTTCATCTATGGCCCTATCTATACTGAAATCGGATTCTGCCTGCCGGGTAAACTCCTCGAGCGTTAACCCTCTCTCCTTAGCCATTTGCCTAAATAACAGACCTGATGATACATACCTTAGACCGTAGATTTGGGAAAGCCTTTTAGCGAGTGTGGACTTACCTGAACCCGGCAAACCACTTACAGCTATAACGAGACCTAATTCACAGGGAGAGGGAATATTCACCAAAAAGGGCACCCTTAAAAAGCCTTCCTCACAGCCAGCTTAATAGACATGGCGAGGGTTTCCGGGCTTAGCACACCACCGTAAATTCTTTCAGGCCTCTTCAAAGTCTTAGCGCCTCTTCTAATGATCTTTATATTTTTAGGGATACCGGAGAGCTCCTTAAATGTCAAAGGATCTCTAGCAATGTAATGCTTTCTTCGCCTGTAAATAACCCTGCTCCTACTGCCTGGCATCTTTCTATATAGCCTTTTTACCGACCTAGATCTAAGCCCCGGCCTTACCATTATCGAGCTCGCCTCTCTAGTTTTTGGATATGTCTCAGCTATATATTTTTAGCGGACTGAAAATTATTCGCTCCATTCATGAACTATTTTCATACCTGATATCCTATTATGAATTGGTATATATGCTAGTAGAATAGCAAGGTAGAGAAAAATATCATTGAGGTAACCCCTCTGAGAAATCCAAGGGAGTTCTAGAGGTGAGGGTATATAGGGAGTCCTATTCATGAGAACTGCAGCGGCTAGGACAGAGATCCTGGAGAAAAGCAGTGAGCCAATAACACCAACCCATAGAAGTAACACATTTATCATAACGAACTTACTTATTTTCCCTCTGATCTCCTTATACCTTGCTACTAGGATACGCTTTTTCTTGACTTTAGACTCAGGCAATGACTTAAGTTCTTTCGATATCTCATTGGCTTCTTTCAAAATTCTTTTCAGATTTATATGAATACCGTAGAGTTTTACCAGGTAAGACCATGGAAGAAGTGCTACTATGCCGGAAATAACATAGACCAATGTGAACATTTTCTACAGCCTTTCCACAATTTTCATCAGCTCTTCAGCAGCTTCTTCCACTCTTCCCTCCTTATTTTTAATGAAGTTAACAGAGGCACCCACGAGAGTAGCACTTGCTATAGCAAAAATCCTCATTAACTCGATTAACTCCTTAATCAAGTTCTCATCTGCATAATCTGCCCGATACCGAGATGTATCCCTGAGTTGCCTAGATATTATCTCTTTTGGCTCAGCCTCAACTAAGACAAAGGAATCAGGACGTAATTCCTTCACAACGTATTCAGGCATACCAGGCCATAACCCAGAATCTGTCTTTATAAGCACATGGGTGTCCACAAAAGCTACGAACACGTCACTTGTCGAGCTAGCTGCTTTTCTCTCTAGATAATTGCGCATCTCCTTAACAGCAAGTCTTTGAGCATTCCTTTGATCTTCTAATGGTAGGTGGCGCACATCATCCCTTGACTTAACAAGTCCTTTATTCTTGAGCAATGTAAACATGAAATCCCCGTAGTTTATTATTTCAACCTCGTGACCTCTAGCCTGTAGCATGTCCTTAACTTTGGAGAGTACCGTAGACTTGCCTACTCCAGGCAAACCTGCTACGATAAGAAGTCTGAGAGTTGCCATTATCCCTCCCCTATAATTTTCTTTAAAAGCGGATATGTCTCTAACGCTCTTTCATACGCTATCTGCATGTAGAATTGATACACTATACCTACCGCGAGGAGGAGCCCCATCCCTGTTCCGTAAGCTCCAAATATATCAGCCACGAGAGCTATTATAGCAACTATGAGGGAGGATAGAAGTGTTAGCGGGTATATATATTTTGCTAATACGCCCTCTAACAGCTTGACACTCTTCCTGTGACCGGGCATCTGAAGACCTGACTTTACCAGGTTTTCCGCTTGGGCTTCAGGACCGAGACCAGCAACCTCAACCCACATTAAGCCGAAAAGCAGTGAAAGCCCTATAAGGAGTAATGAGTATATGCCGACTCTGAGAGGTGCAGCCTCAATAAACAACAGCGACCTCGGTGGTGACATGTATTCCACAGTTGTCGCTAAAGCGTTAGCTAACCATGGAATTTTCTGGGAGAGGTAAGCATAAGATAGATTATTTATGAGTAGGAGGTCTGAGAATACTATGCCTACAAGTAAAATGGGGATATTAGTTACATATAAGAACTGCAGGGGTACTTTGCTTTTAATGCCGGGTAGCCTTTGCATTGTGACAGGAATATTCACCTTCATTTGCTGTAAATAGACTAGCACTAATACGAGCACAATAAATACTATGAAGCCTGTTAAGGTAGGGACAGCACCTATTCCTCTGTAATAACCTAATAGCAATCTATACATATCCAGCCTAGCTCCCTGGAAATAGGAGAAAAGATAGGGAAAGATTCCATAGAACTGATCAACCTGAGGTATCTTAACAGGACCGAACATTTCCCACATAATAGATCTTGCTACACCACCCAATATGAAAAGGCTTACACCCGAACCTATGCCATAACCCTTCTGAATAGTTTCGTCTAAAATCATTAGGATTAAAGCACCTATAAGGAACTGTAGAAATATCGCAGCAGTGACATAGGCGTTAAGTCTATAGTATAGGGCAAAACCAAGGCCCTCAGCAATCATGATCAATATAGCCATACCTTTCTCAGCTTGGGTAAATAGCTTTCTATCTTCAGGAAGAGTAAGATCTAGGTCTATGATCTTGGCACCAACAAGAATCTGAATTATGAGGCCTGCCGTAACTAGAGGCCCTATTCCAAGCTGAGCTATAGAGCCTCTCCTGGAGGCGAATACAATACTAATTATCTGAGGAAGTGGAACTCCCTGAGCATGCGGGAATGCAGCTAATGGATATGCGAGAGTGGAGGCTAGTAAATAGTAGACCACTAGCGCAAGAAGTGTATAAATAAGCCTAGCCTTAAGATCCGGCTTTCGAGCCGGCTTTGGAACGGATGGTATATACTTACCCATCTCGGCAAATGCCTGCAGCCATCCCATCGCGCATCCCATCGAATAACTAGAGAGTGATTAAAACCTTACTTTTATGTATTAAACTCTTCGTAACCCGGCTTATGCGCTGTTAATATCACCTTACCGCCAGCTTCCTTTACTTTTTGGATGGCTGCTTGAGTAGCGTAAGCCACTTTAACCCTTACTGGAATGGAAATCCTACCAGAACCTAATAACTTATTAATACCTAAGGATGAAAGATCTACCTCATACACACCTTCAACTGGCTCTAGCGATCCTCTAGCGCTTAATTCTTTCACGAGTTCCTCAAGCCGGCCCACATTTATTTCTCTTCTAACAACCTGAATTGTAGGTGCTCTTGTAAAACCGTGTTTCCCATACCAGTCAGGGAAATACTTCACAGTCCAAGTCCATTTATGTTTCTGGAATCCGACAGCGCCAACGCCACCTTTACTCCCTGATTTTCTATGCTGGCCTATCTGCCCCCAGCTATGGGTACGTGAGCCCCTTAATTTTCGTGTTTTTTTCTTTCTCCTTACTACCATTGTTCCCACTCCTCAAATCATCTTTCTCAACAAGTTGTTTATTTCAGTACCCCTATATCCTAACTCGCCATTAGAACTGAATGGCTTCTTTATAGACCCTTTGAAACCTCCTTTAGGTGGATGAAGCCTAAAGACAGGCTTAACTCTAGGCCCTAGTTTATGCCAAACGAGTTTCCCAGAAAGCAGAGAATCAACTAATTCATCTATGCCCATACCCGTGATCCCTTTGAGAGTTTCCTCGTTGACTTTTCTATTACCTTGCAGTCTGCCCCTCTCTAATATGAGTTCCTTTAAAACATCTTTACTTATTTCACCCCACGTAACCCAGTCTTTGACGACCTTAAGCATACCTTCAACCGACTCACTTTTTGGGTAAATCACTGCTGTAAACTTCCTTGTTAGCCTTAACATTCTCAACGTAGCTTCAACATTCGGAGGTACATCAATGGTCCCCCTTACCCTAATGATTGCGTAAAGTGTCATAAGAATCACCTTCTGGACCAGTCATATATGGTAACGAATTTATAAGTATTCTTAAGGGCGTTGTAGACAGCTGAAACGAAGTTTATAGTTGTTCTAGTTTCTCCACGGCTCCACGTCCAGATATCTTGAACGCCGGCATAGCGCAGCACTACCTTCGCAGCATCACCTGCCACTAAGCCCGTACCTTTAGGTGCGGGTATTAGCTTTACTCTAACGCTTCCAGCCTTACCCTCTACCGCAAAAGGCACGCTGTGCGGTTCATTACATGAGCAAGCCCAACTTCCACAACCTCTTCTCACAGGTATAATATTTAGCTTAGCATTACGAATAGCTTTATCTATGGACTGCCTGAGCTGCTTTGCTTTACCCATACCTATTCCGACAAAGCCATCAAAATTGCCGACTACCACCAAGACCCTGAAACGCGTCATTCTACCTGCATCGGTCTGTTTCTGAACAATATTAACGTCAACTACTTCATGCTTAAGGTTAGGTAGTAAATAGTCCACTATTTCTGGCTCCTGAATAACTAAGTTATTGTCGAAAATCTCCTTTATGTCACTTATTTTCCCCTCTTTAACCATCCACCCAAGCCTTGTTTTGGGGATCCATTCCTCTAAAACTTGCTGAGTCTGTGACACTTCCATCAACCTCCCTCAAGAGAAGATAATATTTTGTTCTTAATCTCAAGGAAATGCTCTGGTAGATTTTTAGGAGTTAACCCTCTGGAGAGCATCCCTGAGAAAATTCTATGATACTTTTCAGGATCTTCATTCTCTAATGTTGTCGAGTACATAGCTATATGCTTTCCACTTATTCTGTTTTCACTAGGTAAAACATCTTTAGAGACGGGAATCTCAACTCCTGCATCAAGCAGGCCTTTCACAGCAGCATATATTCTAGATCCCCTTACTGATGGATGGAGTCCTATGTCGAGAATAGCGTAATGGATTCCAGCCTTCTTCGCCAATAACCCTGCCAAGAGTCCTGTTAGGTACGCAGCTGATGTATTTTTAAGGTCCCCTAACCAACCAAATTTTCGCAATGCCTTACTAGTTACTGCTACGAGGGTTCTGTCGCCATTAGCTTCAAATTTAATGATCTGGATAATTATTTGTTTGTTAGTTTTTCTCACAACTGCCCGTATATCCTTTCCTGAAATAATCATCCTATACCTTCTATAGTAATTTGTTCTACCTTCTCTACGTCTCTTCCTTGGAACTTTATATCTAGGACCTCTGGCCATTTATCTCACCTGGATACCCATGTCTGTTAAGTGACGTTTGAGATCTGACAAGCTTCTAAATGTTCCACCTTTAGCAAGAAGGTATAATCGTCTGTAGGTTTTCTTATCGATCACATCATGATCTCTAAGCCATCTTAAATATCGCCTGATTTTTCTTATAGTGTACACCCACAACTCCTCCTCATTCTGCCTAGCGCCTTTCGCGCCTTTCCTCTTACCTGGCCCTCTTCTATGACCCTTACGCCTTTTCGCATGTAAAAGTTTCCAGCGCCCCCGGGAATTACGTCTTAAAGGTTCTGCCCAAATTATGCCGTCCTTAATAAGCCTTCTCACATCTTCTCTTCTTAGCGCTGACTCTACCTCATCCACCCTCTCATAATCTATTCTTATCCTAGAAAGTCCCACACCCAATACCTCAGCTGCCAGTCTTTTCTGTAAACTCAAGTCTGTCATTCTTTACCCACCACCATTAGCTATTTTAAATCCGAGCTCCGAAGCTTTTTTAATTATTTCCTCACGTTTCCTACGACCTACTGTACTTCCTATGTATATTATCACGTCAGTCGGTGAGAGGCCTTCAAGCTCTTTCACATTATGTATAACATAAGGCATCAATCCAGAGGGATGTAACCCCCTTATCTTCTTGGGAGTTCCATAACCTACTGAAACAACAGGAGGATGCCCCTTCAGCTTAAGTCTCATAGGATTATCATTACCTTTAGGCTTTCTCCACTTGGGATCATTCCTGAACTTTGGAAGTCTCCACCATTTATTTCTATAGAATGTAATCCTGAGCTTTTTGGATATTTCTTTTCTTACATTATTGAGATCAGCATCACTTGCCATCTCTCATTCACCCCTCCATGAACTCCTTCTTATAGATATATATGCCATCAACAAACACTCTTCTATCAAACCCAGTAATTTTGGTAGCTTGCTCAATATTTGCTGCTGTCTGACCCACTTCTTCAATATTAATACCTTCTACAATGACGTCATTTTTCTGTACCTTCACTTTTGCAGAGCCTACAATCTTAGCTACTCTAGGCGATTTTTCACCTAGGAAATTTATAATGAGGACCTTATCGCCTTCAACTTTTACCGTTATAGGAAAGTGAGAATATATTATCTTTAACCAGTATCTATATCCCTTGGTTACCCCCTTAATCATGTTCTTTATATGTGCTGCCACTGAGTATACAATGGCTTTCTCCTTTCTCCTTGTAAAGAAGCTTTCCACATATACCTTATTGCCTTCAATCCAAATCCTTACTTTCTTAGCGTGGCTAAAATCTCTTTTAATCTCGCCTTTAGGGCCACTCACCTTAACTGTCTTATCTTTCACTTCCACTGAAACACCCTCAGGTATTTCAACATCCTCAACAATCCTTACTTCACGAACCATCTTCACCACCTCTAATATACATAGGCTAATAATACTCCTCCAATTCTTTTCTCTAAAGCTTCATGATGAGATAAAACTCCTTCAGGAGTTGATAGGATGAGAATGCCGATGTCTCTAGAAGGTAGATATTTCCTCAACCATTGAGGCATCTGTCGCAATTCATTATATTTGATAGGAGTCCTAGGCTTTATTACCCCTACCCTATTGATCCTCCCAAGTAGCTGCACTTTTATCTTACCCCACCTTCCATCGTCTATATGCTCGAATTCCCCTATGTAGCCGTATTTCTGCATTACCCTGAGAACCATAGCTATAAGCTTTGATGCGGGCGTCACTACAGCCTCTTTACTACCTCTAAGCTCATTGTTCATTAATGTTGAGAGGGCGTTTGCCAAAGGATCTATTACCACCATTCTCCTATCACCTTAACTATATTTCTTGAACCCAAGCTCCCTCGCCATTTCCCTAAAGCACTGTCTACAGAGGTATAACCCGTACTTCTGAATGACGGCATCCCTGCTTCCACATCTTTGACATACCTGCACTCCCCTACCATATCTTCTAGAGACCGGCCTCCGATATTTCCCCATCTCACATCACCCTCACATTAAGTTCTTTAACAAAGAAAGCTATAGCCTCAGCTCTTGAGACCCTATGCCTTTTAGGAATTGTCGATCTTTTTATCCTTCTGCGCATCACCCTGAAACCAGGTCTTTCAAGTGATACAGAAATATCCATACCGAAAACACCTACGTTAGGATCATACTTTACTCCAGGTAACACTATATGTTCAGCGATCCCGAATGATACGTTCCCGAAATCATCAAAGCTTGATGCCTTAATTTTCCTTCCAACACCTTCTAAAGCTCTATTAAGAAAGTCTAGTGCCTTATCCCGTCTAAGAGTGACCATCACAGCAATAGGCTCTCCCTTCCTAATTCCAAAATTCCTTATGGTCTTCTTAGCCCTTCTTTCCGATGGCCTTTGACCTGTTAATTCCTCTAATAGTTTAGCTGCTTTCCTCAGCCTCTCACCGGACTCGCCAATTCCCATATTCACAACTACCTTAGCTATCCTTGGCTTGAGCATGGGGTTAGCATCCCATTTTCTAGCTGCTTCCTCGAGCTCTTCCCTTGTAAACATCTCTTTACTCCTTACACTCATAACGCTCCCTCAGGAAGACTTATTACAGGCTTATCTTCACCTATAACCATAAGTTTGTCTAGAGTTGTGTAGAATTTATTTCCTTTGAAGTCTTCCAAAGTTACCAATTTCCTATAATGTCTCATACCCTCAGAAACGGCTATCAATCTAGCTACCCTACCAACGTTGCGACCCCCTATAACAATTACGGGTGCACCCTCCCTTAACTCAAAATAATCCATTAATTTATTACTGGGTAGTGAAACCTTCACAGACCCCATGGTCTTATACCTATCCTCATGAGGCGATGTCGCATCTTCAACCTTAACGATGATGTTTCTACCATCATGTAAGTTTAATTGTATATTGCCTCCCTTTACAGTCGTTTTATTTTCAATTCTGCAGATCTTGTAATCGGCCTCTTCCTTGGATATAGGGATTAAACCCATCACCTTAACCGGCACTGGAATCACTCTAAAGAATTCTTCAGTGTCCACAAGCTCAATAACATCCATGAACCCCACAGGGTACTTGTAATTCCTTCTAACCCGTCCATCTACCTTTATATGGCCTTCAGAAATGATTTTCCTTGCTTCTCTATTGGTCTCCGCAATACCCAATAATTCACGAACTACTGTCAGAAGAGGAAGGGAACGGCTTGAGGGATGGGGTCCCGCAGATGGCTTCACGCTCCAGACCTTCTCCTTACGTAATACAGGCCAAAACTCTGGAGCCGCTAACCTCTTTAGATGTTTTTTGCCACCCATTCTCGCCACTTCACACACCTCCCTCCGACTTGCTTTCTACCTTATTAACTTCTTCATTACCTGTAGTGGACTCCTCCATTTCTTCTTTTGTACTCTCTTCAGAACCCTCAACCACCTGAACCTCATGCCCAGTCCTACGTTCTATTATCTTCCTTCTCTTCTTATCTGAAAGATCCAGACGAATAATGAGGACATTTGAGGGGTGAATAGGGTAGTAGACTGGTGTACCATCTGCTTTCCTCACAGTAACTCCATCTACATGTATTGACACTTTATCATAGTCAACTGATATAACTTTTCCTTCATGACCTCTCCATTCACCTCTTAATATCCTTACAGTATCGCCTTTTCTAACAGTCATTCGCTTAATGCCATACTTAGCCCTAAGCTCAGGTGACACAGGAGCCGTCAGGAATTTTTTCCTAATATGCTTCGGTGATGTGTATATTGCAAGCCTTTGTTTCGATGGTTTCTTAGATCTTATTGACATTACCTTCACCTCATACCACTACTGAAGCTATAGAGGAAAGCCTATTCCACCTCTCTGCAGCCTCTTTAGCTATAGGCCCCCTAATTTCAGTTCCTTTAGGGGCTCCGTCAGGCGAAACTATCACACAAGCGTTATCTTCGAAAGCAACCCAAGTACCGTCCGGCCTCTTGAAAGGCTTTTTCTGCCTTACTATGACAGCAGTCATCACTTGGCCAACTAGGTCTGCATTACCCTTCTTAACCGTAACTACAACCATATCACCGACTGTTGCGGAAGGGAGCCTTCTTAACCTACTCTTAACTCCTGGCACCCCAATGACCATTACTTCCTTAGCACCGCTGTTATCAGCCACCTTCAGCATTGTCCGTATGGTTATTCCGGCAACTCTCCTAACCCTGCTAAAAGCTGCTCCACCCTTCTTCTCAGGCATTCTTGCTCGCCTCCCGCTTTATTACTCCTAACACGACCCATGAGACAGTCTTTGAAATTGGCCTGGTCTCGCCTATAAGAACTATGTCACCTGGGGAAGCATCAATACATGGAGGAAGATGAGCGTGGATCCTTGACCTCCTACGTTCATATCTCATATACTTTCTCACATATACCAAGTACTCACGCTCTACAACTACTGTGTGCTTCATTTTCGCCTTAACTATCTTGCCCTCAAGCAAACCGCCTCTAACTCTTATGCTGCCATGCCAAGGGCAGTAGGGGTCATCACATGTCTTCTCTGGAGGACGCAGATCAGGATGCTTTATCCCTATATTCCTCACACTCACTTCAAACCACCTCTAACCTTCTTAAGCCTCTCCTCTGGACGGCCTAATAAGCGCAAACCACTCACCCTTACACTCCGATTCCTCTCAAGTTTAAAAAGGAATTCCCCGACCTCTTTAGGCACCTTCCTGACACTCCCATCTCTTTGCCGGATGAATAGCATGTTCCTAGATTCGTAAATAACCTCGCCTTCAGTTCCAATAATGGAGGGATCTGTATGATTCTTTACTTCTACGCCTAAACCTATAAGTTCATGATATACAATGTTCCTCGGCGTTCTTTTCATAACCACATCACTTCTTTTCTCCCTTCAATTCCTCCTCATGAAGCAATGTCAGCAACCTAGCAATATTTTTCCTAGTTACTCTAATCCTCCCAACATTCGTGAGAGTGCCAAGAAAAGCCTGAGTCCTTAACTTAATCAGTTCCGCCCTTAGCTCCTGCAGTTTCTTAAGCTTTTCTTCCTTACTCATCTTCCTGATTTCAGAGGGTTTAAGACTCATGCAGCCTCACCCGACTCTATACCTTCTGAAGGGTTTCTAATCTCAACATAGTCATCTGGTTCTCCGGGCTTAACTATGACAACTTCTATACCATATATGCCAGGCTTCCTTAGTAGATGGAAGACTGCCCTATCCACTAATCTCTCTATATGATATCCTGTCTTGTAGACTTTCCCAGCCCTTAACTTTTCGTAACGAGCTCTCTCTGATGTAAGCTTACCACTTATAATGACTTCTGCACCTACAGCCCCAGCAGCCATTATTCTTCTCAAGGCGACAAAGGCAGCTCTTCGAAAGTGATAGCCTCTTTCTATAGCCAATGCTGTTCTAGTTGCAACAATTCTTGCATCTAAGTCCGGATTCTCCACTTGAGTGACTGTCACTTGGGGGTTCTCAAGGTTAAAGTATTTCTCGAGAACCTCTGTTAACTGCCTAATAGTCTGGCCTCTCCTTCCGATAATTAAGGCCGGCCTATCAGCGTAAATAACCACACGAGTTCCTAGAGGGGTCTTTATTAGGTCAACACGTGAATACCCTGCCCTCATGAAGTTCTTGGCAAGATATTCATCCAGTTTTGCACGAAGCATGCTTAAGCCTATGAAATGAGCTTTAATGTCGACCATAATTTACACCTCCCTAACGATCACCTCCAAATTGACGGAGGTCCTAACTTTAGGAGTTGCCCTTCCGAAGGCACGTGGCATCCATCTTTTAAGGTATCTTCCTTTATGGGACGCGGCATGAATGATAACTAGCCTTTCGACGTCTAGGTTCTTATTCTCAGCATTGTTCTCGACGTTTTTTAGTAATTTCAGTAT
Source organism: Desulfurococcales archaeon (assembly GCA_015523295.1). Taxonomy (GTDB): domain Archaea; phylum Thermoproteota; class Thermoprotei_A; order Sulfolobales; family NBVN01; genus S013-73. The sequence continues at coordinate 50,081 of WAKQ01000017.1, forward strand.
TTCCCTAGCCGCCTTAACGGGATATCTTCCAATAGGACTTCTCCACTTACCAAACCTTTCACTAAGCCCCCTCTTATGGGAAACACCTAGCTTATACCTTACAAAAGGTATAGGGACCTCCATATTCATAACAGCCTCCAAGAGCTTTTCAGCCTCCTTGAGCTTCATACCTCTTATCACTTTAAATATCTCATAGCTTTCCTTCGGCGAAATAGGAACATCCCATCTCATAGCCTTAGCCGTCCTCTCCTCATCCTCAACCTTTAATGAGTACCTCCATACAGGCATCCGTCACACCCTTTCCACTGCCTAGACCTTTTTAGGTGAAGCTTATAAGTTCATAAGCTTTATCATCAACACATTTTTAATCTTTATAAATTGACGAAAACCCAATCTAACGGGTGGAGGATAATTGAGCCATTCTATTCAGTTAAAAAAGGTAGATAAATATACGTGGGAAATACCTAAAGGGACCATTCCTTGTATGAAGGTCCCCTCCATAGTCTTCGCTGATGACTTCCTTATAGAGCGCATGAAAGAAGACCTTACACTTGTTCAGGCCGCAAATACTGCATGTCTCCCCGGAGTTGTTAAGGCCACATATGTCATGCCTGACGGACATCAAGGCTATGGCTTTCCCATAGGAGGTGTTGCTGCAACCTCGGCAGATGATGGAATTATTTCGCCTGGAGGAGTAGGATATGATATCAACTGCGGCGTCCGGCTAATTAGAACGGACTTAAGCGTAGATGACGTTAAGCCTAAACTTAAAGAGTTAGTGGACACAATCTTTGAGAATGTTCCCTCTGGCGTAGGCAGCAGAGGAAAGCTGAGACTTAGCTTTAATGAGCTAGATAAAGTTCTCCAGGACGGTGCTCAATGGGCCGTAGAACACGGATTCGGGTGGACAGCAGATATAGAACATATAGAATCGAAAGGCAGGATTCCATGGGCTGACCCTACAAAAGTAAGTCAGAAAGCTAAAAGTAGAGGTGCTCCACAACTAGGTACTCTAGGAGCAGGTAATCACTTTCTCGAAGTTCAGGTGGTCGACAAAATTTACAACCCATCCGTTGCGAAAGCATTTGGCATCGAATTTGAGGGACAGGTAACGGTCATGATCCACACGGGCTCTAGGGGGTTAGGACATCAGGTTGCAAGTGACTACCTTATGATAATGGAGCGGGCTATGAAAAAGTATGGAATACGGCCGCCTGATAGAGAACTTGCATCAGTACCATTCAACAGTAAGGAGGGACAAGACTATTTCCATGCAATGGGGGCAGCCGCCAATTTCGCATTTGCAAATAGACAACTAATTACTCACTGGGCACGTGAAGCCTTCGGTAAGACCTTCCACACAGACCCCGATAAACTTGGACTAGAGATAGTTTATGGCTTAGCTCACAATATTGCAAAACTTGAAGAGCATGAAATCAATGGTAAGAGAATAAAAGTAATCGTCCATCGCAAGGGCGCAACAAGAGCTTTCCCACCAGGACACCCCGAAATACCAAAAGATCATCAAGGGGTGGGACAAGTAGTCCTTATTCCAGGATCTATGGGTACAGCGAGTTATGTGATGGCCGGATTACCAGAAGGCTCAAGAACCTTCTATACAGCTGCCCATGGGGCAGGGAGATGGATGTCAAGACATAAGGCTCTTAGGCAATACAGCGCAGACTCAATAACTTCTGAATTAAGTAAAAAGGGAATTTATGTTCATGCAGCTACACGGAGGGTTCTTGTAGAGGAGGCACCAGAAGCATATAAAGACGTTGACAGGGTGGCATTAGTTACCCATGCAGTTAAAATTGCTGCCTTGGTTGCACGATTAAGGCCATTAGGGGTTGTGAAAGGCTAAAGTGATTTAAATGAAAAAACTTTTCATTAAACCAGTATATGTGCTCTGGGAAAGATTCTTAATAAAAAGCACAATTACAGTCGACGATGAGAGCATTGCCGTTCATTTAGGTGATGTGAAAGAAAAAATCGTTAGTGTAAGGTCAGAACCTTCATTGTCAAATATAGGAAAAGTTCTTTCCTTAAAACTAGGTAAAGAAATAAAAATATATTTGAAAAATATTAAAAGAGTTCGTCTTTTCAAGATTAGAAGATCAAGAAGAGATCTATCTAGTCTTTTCAAAGATGAACTAGATAGGTCTTCCTACGCATACGAGGTAATATTAACATATGATACCTCAGATACCTCAGAGTTAAAATTACTTATGAACTTTAAAAACGGTTTGAAGCTTCGAAGGATAATTCTGAGGCGTCTTAAAGACAAAAAAACTCCATAATTAATGTATGATTATTCACCTTTATTTAGCAGCAACGAATAGAGTTGATCTGGTTGCTTTGAGGCCGGGCTCACCGTGTGTGACGATCTTTGTTGTTGGTGCAAATTCGCCTAGATAATGCCCTATCATCTCAGGTGTTATCCTGACGGGAACGAACTCCTTTCCGTTGTACACCTCTATTGTAAGACCGACCATCACAGGTAATATTATCATATCTCTTACATGAGTCCTAATCTTTACTTGTTTCCCTTCCTTAATCGTTTCTCTGGCTTTCATAATTTTCCTAAGCAATTTAATTCTAGGGGACTCGCCTAAACCCATCTCCAGCCTCCTAGACTGTACATCTGATGACGATTCCCTTATAAGAGAGCGCCTCGCCCTAGAAGGAAGTAATTTTAAGAGCTGATCCATTGGCATATTAAGTAACTCTTCCAACGTCTTCCCTCTATATGTCAGCTTCTTCCACTCTGGCGGAAATTCGAAGTCTATCGCCATGCCTCTTATACACCGGCAAAACACTATTCTCCTGGTTTATTAGGTTTTCCCCTTAGATCGGCCTCTCGCCTGAAAATAAAAGTTAAATATGGCAAGGGTGGCCGTCAGAGCCTCATCCGTCCTGACGGTAAGTACCCCTTGACCTGGTATGCTGTTTATCTTATAGTCCACATCTATGTTACTTTGTTTATTTTCTTTTCTCATAGAACTAGCAAATATCTCATCAAAGTCGAGGAAGGAATTCCCAAAAAGAAATGTTGCCTCATTTTTCTTAGCTATATCATTCTCTATGGCTCTAAGCAGGCCCTTCCCTAGCTCTTTACCTTGTTTCGAAGTGAGGATGACTACCCCTCTCAACACTTTATGAATTTCCTTAGCGTCGACACTTGAAACCTCGAATCCAGTATATTCGGGTATTTCAGAAGGACGCACTTCCCTACACCTTAATGGGTTAATATTGACAATTCTTACAAGGATCCGCTCATTAGGTGAAATTCTTCTCTCAGATTTCGTTAAACAACTCTCTCTCACACCTATGAAGACCTTAGCCTTACTACCCCATGAAACCTTGACTAGACCCTCTCTCAAATCTCCTAAAGATAATTCCTTATTCCCAGGATTATGGGTTACAATGCTAAGAGGCGGCAGTAAGCCGGCATACCTTAACTCTTTCGTTAAAGGAATCAGCTTTTTCCTTAGATATGGGGCAGTAAGTAAGTACCTAAGAACCATTATAAAAATAGGAGTATTTTCAGGCGAGTCATTTAGTATGGTGAGTTCTTCAATTTTAAAGGTAGCAGATGCCCGCGCTATTCTACCAATAAACTCTGTTTTCTCGCGGAGGGTTGAATATATTCCTAAGTTCGACGAGGGAATCACTACTCTCAGCTTAAAAGGGTTCTTTAACGGGGGCCATTTAAACACCATTCTATGCACTCATGCTCGTTTCCTAGTTCTTCCTTATAAGCCATAGGATATAAGAAAAGAATTATTTAAGCCTTAGTAGTTTAAATCACCTACTTCTTTTCCCTTTCTTGCCTTTCCCAGATTCCTTCCCTTGGGTCTTTTTGAGCTCCTCACCTATGGTAGACGTGCCTGAAAATAGAGTTGTTTTCTGTCTGCCTCCCATATTTATCCCCAGAATGATCTTTTTAAGACGTGGATTAATAAGCTCATGGACGAAGATGATGTCTTTGCCGAGTTCTGAATTGGATGATGTAAGTTAAGATCTGATTCCTCATCCCTCAGGACAAAAGCTAAATCGATGCCGAACATTTAAAACCATAACAAGGATAGATTAGACGCTGAGGGAAGATAAGGTTTTAAGGAGGAAAAATAGAGTGTTGAGGTAGTGTGGTGTAGGGCGATGGCAAGACGAAAACATTCAGCGCCGCGAAGAGGCAGTTTAGGTGTCAGGCCTAGAAAACGTTCTACTGAATTTGTCCCTAGAGTGAAGAGCTGGCCTTTAGTACGTCTGGATCCTCCAAGACCACTAGGCTTTCTGGGCTATAAGGCAGGTATGACACACTTATACATGATTGATGATAGAGAAGGGAGCCCTACCTATGAGCAAGAAATTTTCGTACCAGCAACCGTAATAGAGACGCCCCCTATGATACCGCTAGCAACGAGGTTCTATATTGCTACTGTAGCAGGACTGAAAATACTTACCGAGGTATGGGCAGACGAAGTACCAGATGATTTAGAAGTGCAGAGAAGAATCAAAAGCCTTAAAATAGGTAAGGATAGTAGGGAGAAAGCCCTTAGAAAGCTTGAAGGTTTGAAAGACGATGAGATCGCCCGTATAACCCTTCTCTTAGCCTCACAGCCCAAACTCACTGGGGGTGTAGGTAAGAAGACTCCCGATATTATAGAAGTGAAAATTAGCGAAGGTGAAGGCATAAAGGACTACGCCTTCAACATACTTGGTAAAGCCTTAAGCATCTCCCAAATATTCAAACCTGGTCAATTTATTGACGTTATCGGGGTTACTAAGGGTAAAGGGTTCCAAGGAGTGGTAAAGAGGTTTGGAGTGAAGGAACTACCTCGCTGGACCAAACATAGGAAAGGCTCCAGAAGAATAGGAGCCAGAAGCCCTGGAATGGGCACTATAAGTACAGTCCCACAAGCAGGTCAGACAGGTTTCCATAGAAGGACCGAACTAAATAAGAGAATTCTCATAATAGGCAATGAGGGATCGAAGATAACCCCTGTTAGTGGGTTCCCTCACTATGGAGTAATCAGATCGGAATATATCGTTGTTAAGGGAAGCGTGCAGGGCACACCTAAAAGACCTCTCGTGCTTAGGTGGCCAGTAAGACCACCACGTTGGACGCCCGAAGCGCCTCCAAAGATAACTTACGTAAGTCTAGAAAGCAAAATATGAGGTGGAGGAAATGACACATAAGATACTAATTTCACGTCAATTGATCGATTTAAGTGTTCCAGTACTGACCTTAGATGGAAAAGTTGCTAAGGAAATAAAACTACCAGCTGTGTTCAGTTACCCAGTCAGGAAGGATCTCATTAAGCGGGCTTTCCATTCCGCACTTACTGCAAGAATTCAGCCTCAAGGTCGTGACCCACTAGCGGGGAAAAGAAGAGTTGGCGAGTCATGGGGTATTAATCACAGTGTAGCCAGAGTTCCAAGGCTTGACAATGGAAGGGCTGTTTTTGCTCCAATGACAAGAGGGGGTAGATTAGCTCATCCCCCGAGAACTGAGAAAGTTATACATGAAGAAATAAATAAAAAAGAAAGAATAAGAGCTCTTGCATCCGCTATTGCGGCGACAGCCTCACGAGAACTTGTGAAAGAGAGGGGACATATTTACAAAGCCGATGTACTCCCCATCATCGTTATTGATGAGCTGGAAAGCGTAAGACAAGCAAGTGAGGCTAAAAGAATACTAATGAACCTCGGTGTCTGGGATGATGTCTTGAGAGCATATGAACGGAGAAGGATAAGGGCGGGTAAGGGAAAAATGAGGGGGAGAAAGCATGTTGTACCAAAATCAGTCCTTATCGTCCATCACTCGCTAAATCCACCTGCACTTAAAGCGTTCAGGAACTTCCCAGGCGTTGACATTATATCGGTCGACATATTGGGAGTGATGCATCTAGCCCCTGGAGGCGTTCCGGGCAGACTCACGGTATTCACTGAAAGCGCGTTGAAAAAGCTTAGCGAAAAGTTTGAGGTGATGAGCTATGAGTAAAGCTAGTGGAACTGTAATCATTAGAATTGTAGCCACGGAAAAAGCTCTAGGCTTGATAGAGAAAGAAAACACCTTAACCTTTATAGTTCAACGAAATGCCAAGAAGCATGAAGTTAAGAGGGCTATAGAGGAGCTCTTCAACGTTAAGGTGGAAAGAGTTAGAACGTTAATAACGCCAAAGGGCTTTAAGAAAGCTTATGTAAAACTTTCACCAGAGTATAAGGCTAGTGAGGTAGCTACTAAACTTGGTATAATCTGAGGTGAGGTAAGATGGGAAAAAGAATTCTTCAACAACGGGCAGGAAAAGGCGGCCAGCAGTTTAGGAACCGCAAGCATCTTCATGTAGCACCAGCCAGATATCCTCCTCCTGAGGATAAAACATATAAAGGAGTGGTTATAGAACTCCTTCATGACCCGGGGCGGTGGGTACCTCTCGCCCATGTTGAATTAGAAAATGGCGTTCACTACTATATTCCTGCTGCAGAAGGGATGTACGTGGGACAAGAAGTTCAAATAGGTCCTGACGCAACGATTGCGATAGGCAACACCTTACCCTTGTCAAAAATACCTGAAGGAACTAAAGTCTACAACATTGAGCTAAGGCCTGGCGATGGGGGAAGACTTGCTAGGCAATCCGGTAGTTATGCAATAGTTGTAGGGAGATCTGGAAAATATACCCTTATTCAGCTCCCAAGTAAAAAACAGAAAAGTGTTCTAAGTACTTCAAGAGCTACTATAGGTGTTCCAGCAGCTGCTGGAAGGACTGAAAAGCCTATTCTAAAGGCTGGCCTATCTTACTATAAGTGGAGAGCTAAAGCCCACAAGTGGCCTAAAGTTAGGGGTGTGGCAATGAATGCCGTAAGCCATAAATTTGGCGGTGGCTCGCATCAGAGTGTCTCGATCCCCTCTACAGTAGCCAGGAATGCTCCACCTGGAAGGAAGGTTGGCCACATAGCTGCTAGAAGAACGGGAAGAAGAAAAAGATAATTTTTGCATTTCCAGAGATTACTTAGATTGTAAACAATATCTCTTCAAGATCTCATTCACGATATGGGTTGATGAGTATTTTTCATCATTAACTCTTGCAGGCATTCGCTCAACCCTTAGATGCAGGCCCTCCGAACCAGCTCTCTTCAAAATGAAATTCTCATCAATGGCTTGATCGGGCCCCAGGTATATGAGATCAGGCTTCAATTTCTTAATTGGAACTATAAAGTCTTCACGATCACCCAAAACAGCTTTATATACGTATCTTATAGAGGAAACTACCTTCAGTCTATCGACTTCGCTTAGTATAGGCTTCCTGCCCTTAATCCTTAAAACATTGTCATCTCTAGCGACTACAGCGTAAACCAGTCCTTTCTTGGAAGCTTCTTTTAAAAACTCGATATGCCCCGGATGTATTAAGTCAAAGGTTCCTCCGACCAAAACCTTTCTAGGTTCTGATCTTTTCCATTTAACTTGAACATACCCTAACATACCTAATGCATCAAGCAATCCTTCCGCATACGAAATACAGGAAAGTGCAGTTATATAGTCTTTAATGCCATAGTAGTATTTAGAATCATATAGGTAGTTCTTCGCTAGGCTAACAATTCTTTTAGCTGTTGCATCCCTGATCCGGGTTTCATCCAGTTGATTCAGAGCGGCCTCAACCATGTCAATATATTTTCGTATCCTCAGTGCCGCCATCTCATCTGCAGTTGACATCCGATATCACCTTCAACGCCTCCTCCTCTATGAAATGAAGTTCTGGAGACGTTATAATGATGGTGTGAGGGCCCTTGTGATAAGGTAATTCCTTCAACCTTATCAAAGAACCGTAGCATATTCTCTGATATTTACCGCCTAATCCTGATACGGCCACAGCTTTTCTCTCAATCGGTAGAACACCTTCCTTACGCTTCCTTTCTAATGTCTCCAGAATATCAATAGCTTCTTTTACTGTCATAACTATTCCCTTTTCCGCGTCTAGTTCTAGAAGAAGTAAGGTATGCAAATTACGCTTATCGTTTTCCTTGATAACATCATACGGGTATTCAGAAAGCCCTGAACCATGGGGATAGACAAGAGTAACGGGTTTGCCCATTTTATATATCATCAGCCCTGCAAGGGTTAGGGCATTAGGAATTATACCTGGAGCGGGTATAACTTCATACTCCAATCCTTTTTTTGCTGCTTCTATAATAATACTGATATGTGTAGTTGCGACTAACGGATTCCCTGGAACTAATAATGCGACTTTCTCTCCATACTCTACATATTTTAATAATGCATCCTCGACATTCTCCTCCAACTCCCTTCTTCCAAGAGGTACCAGCTTAACTCCCAGATGTTCTTTCAGAGTCCTCCATTCATCAACCACTAAGCTTGTATAACAATCATAAAAGATCCTTTTAGATCTCCTAATGATTTCCATACCTCTCAAGGTAATAAGATCTGAAGAAAGACCAACGCCTATTATATAGAGCTTTCCTCCCATTCAATACTCACCGACTTCATATATATTAGAGAGCCGCAGTTATCTTTAATAATTCTACAAACCTCATCCACTGCTGCAATTATGACGTCTGAGGAAATATTAAGTCCCAATTTTTTCTTCAGAAATATTCCTTCTCCGCCGACTATTACTTCATAACCTCTGGATGTTAGTGCACTAAACATGCGACTCATAAATTCATACGCCTCTACCTGTGGTGAAATAACAATTTCTAATACACCCCATAACACCGAACCTTTCACGGGAAGATATCTTAAAATAAGGTTCACATTCCTGACAAAGCGGGAACCACTAACTTCAAAAACTAAATAAATATAAGGAGAACCTGTAACATCTGCCTCACTCATCACCCATTTCATGGTATCAGGTGCAACTAAATTGCTCAACCTCTCAATAACATCCTCAGCTCTAATCGATAGCAATCAACCTCCCAAATTCTATCCTTAAATAAACCTTTAAGCCTTGACAAGGATTAAATTCTCAAAGATCTACCTGAATATATTGGTAAAAACACACTTCAGGAGGCTATTGACATGTCCTTAAAAACTCTAGAATGGATCGTCGATACCGCTTCCCAAACATGTGAGAAGCATGAATCTTTATCAAATTTTCTTCAAAATATAGAGTCCTTGCTCAATAGCGAAAAAGAAAAAATGACCGAATGGGTACTAGAAAAGTCCCCAGACAAACCCTTCGTAATTATAGGTGATCTTCATGGTGATTTGGAGTCACTTAGAAAAATCCTTTCCAGGATCTATGAAAACTCGCTAAGGAAGAATGAGCTTAACATTGTTTTTCTCGGGGATTACGTTGATAGAGGGCCTTATCAAGTAGAGACCATTACATCAGTTCTTCTTCTAAAATCCATATATCCTGAAAGGATTACAGTCCTGAAAGGAAACCACGAGCCATTACCTCAACTGATCCCATACCCTCATGATTTTCCAGATATTTTGAGAACCAGATATGGATATGTAAAGGGTGGTGAACTCTACGACGAGTTCATGAAAATCTTTCAGCTACTGCCAGCAGTACTACATGTTAAGAAAGAGGCAATAATGCTACATGGTGGACTACCTACTGAGACGTTTAAAAAAGAAGTTACTATTTATAGCTATTTCACTGGACGATTCCCTGAGGAACAAAGGAAAGTAATTGAAGAGATTTTATGGAATGACCCGATCGAATCTAATATGGACAGAATTCCATCCCCCAGAGGGGCCGGCTACCTTTTCGGGAGACCTGTCACCGAGTGGGTAGCTAGAAAGTTTAAGGTTAAGGCAGTTTTCAGAGGACATGAACCTGTAGATAATGGATACAAGCTGAACCATGGAGGTAAGATCGTCACTCTATTCAGCAGACTAGGTCCCCCGTACTTTAATCGGAAGGCCTCGTATGCAGTAGTAGATTTTACATTTGCATCTTGGTGGAGAAGAATCAAAAACTTCATAGTATCCTTCACTGAATAACTCCTTCCATTAAAGTAAAATCTTATTAGATAAGATAGTCCTCATCTGAGGGGATGTGGTATGGTTGAAGGCAGTGAGACAACCGCCCTAACATATGAAGGGCTTGAGAAGATGTTCAAGGTGAACTTCACTGAGAAGGATATTGAAGACCTGAGAAGTGCCTTGTCTGAAATGAAAGCCTCTATAAACATATTCACTTTCGTTGGAAATAATTGCCAGTATTGTGAAAATACTATAGAATTAATGAATATCATAGCCAACTCAAGTCCGCAAGTCAATAGTAATAAAGGTATAAACCATGTTATAATCAAAAAGGAAGAGAACCCAGAATTATTTGAGAGGTTTAATATAGAACGAATTCCCACTGTTGCCCTATTGGAAGGAAAGATAAGATATACTGGTATGCCTGCCGGTGAGGAGGTTAGAGGCCTTGTTGAAACAATCATCAGAATAAGTCAGGGAGACTCCGGCCTTAGTCAGTCATCGATTGAGAAGATAGCTGCATTAAAAGGAGAAGTCCACATTGAAGTAATAGTGACGCCTACATGCCCCTATTGCCCTTATGCGGCTCTTCTTGCGAACATGATCGCCTATGAGTCCTTTAAGGCGGGTAATAAGGTTATTATAGCCGACACCGTAGAAGCTTATGAAAATCCAGACATAGCAGATGGATATGGGGTCATGAGTGTTCCTACTATAGCAATTAACGGGAAAGTGGAATTTATAGGCCTTCCTTACGAAGGCCAGTTCGTGGAAAAAGTGATAGAGCACTCTGAAAAAGTATTAAGGAAGTCTAAAGAAAGGGAAAGGCTTAAGAGCCTCTTAGAAGAGCTAGAGTAAATCTCTAAAACCTTGTTAATACTCGCAGGTGCTGCAATCGCCTACATCTCCATCTTCTAGGATCACTCCAGTAATTCTGAAGGGATTTCCTTTTCTACTGTAATCCTTTCCCCTGTCCGCGTCAGAAGATCCTTGACCCTTATTATTAGCAAATATAGGCATGTACTCATCCCCTCCTTTCTTATCTTTAGTAACTCTCTCTGGAAGAATAGTTTCCGTCCCTCGAACCTTAATAGAGGTTAGATCTTCAGGGCTCACCTCTCTCCCTATATTTCTAGCTAACTTCACGCCAAAACTTATTACCTGCTGTGATTTACTTTTATCCCTATATACTGTAATTCCCTTACAACCCAGTACCCAAGCCAATGTATACACTTCTTTCACATCATCTACTGTAGCCTCATTCCTTAGATTCACGGTTTTACTTACCCCTGCATCCACCCATTGCTGCCATACTGCCTGATGCACAACATGCCACTTGGGCTCAATGTCATGGGCGGTCCTATATACCTCCCTTAGAGGTCTAGGCATAAATGGGTTATGAGCTATAGAGCCTGTCTCAGCGACCAGTTGTATAACTTCGGGGTCGTCAAGACCGAACTTCTTGAGAGCTTCAAGGAACAAGTTGTCAACCTCAATGAAAGTTCCTACTGTAACCATTCTTGTATAGGCTAAGGCAAAGATTGGTTCTATCGATGAAGTAGTTCCCGCTATGATGGATATAGTCCCTGTTGGAGCTATTGATAAGAGAGCCGCGTTCCTTAGGCCGTATTTTTTAATCTCATTATTTAATTCTTCCCAATCAACATTAGGCCTGCCCGATACAATTTTCTTTACTTTCTCAGAAACTTCCCCAATTCCTGCCAATCTCTTAATTTTATCAAAGCTTAAGGCACTCTTCCAAAACGGTCTATAGAGTTCGGCATTCCATGCTGGGAAAACTCCCTTCTCCTTTGCGAGCTCCACCGACGCTTTATACGCGTTATAAGCTATCCATTCGGACAATATATAACCTAAATAAGCAGCATCGGGAGAGTCATATCTTATACCAAGCCTTACTAAGAGATGAGCCCATCCCATGACACCCAGCCCAATTTTCCTAGCTCTCCTAGCCGCTTCTGCTAACTGAGGGATTGGATATTTAGCCACACTTATTACATCATCTAGAAACCTTACTGCTACTCTAATATCATTAGCTAAACTAATCCAATCTACGGTCGAAAAGCCGTTCTCTTCGATTACATACTTCTCTAAGTTAATGCTCCCTAAATTACAGGACTCCCACTCAAGCAACGGCTCTTCTCCACAGTTATGATTGATAATCCCGTTGGCCACGTAATTATGAGTCAAAGGAACTGTAAAATCGTAGAAGTTAACTAAACCTACGTCAACTACTTTTATTACCGTAGCCCAAGGGCTCCCCATTTCATAGCTTGCTGAAGTGAGCCTCTCCATTTTACTAATATCTTCAAAACCTATTAGATGTTTGAAGATCTCTTTACTGTAATCCTCTACTACCAACTCGTAATAGCCTGTACTACCATCATATTTCCACTCATCCTCATGCCTTTCAAAAATTGCTGATGAGATTCCGAATTGTGTTAAAATTACTTGTATCTCTTTGAGCAGGTGTGGAGAAGGACTAGTAAGCTTTATCCTACCCTCACCATCCACATAACCCCCAGCTGTGAAGATCCCCCTAAGAAATGCTAGTAAGCTTTTTGGAGCCATTTTGAATACTAGATCAGGGAGCCTGTCCCGGGAACCTCCCTCAAAATAATCATTAACTAGCTCTAGAACACTGTTGTAGACTCTTGTCCCCCTACTATACCTTACCTTGATCTTATGTTTCGACCTACTAAGTAAATATGTGTGAGATAGAGGATTACCTCCTAATTTTACAATACCTCTCCTAACCCTTTCTTCGGCCGCAGAACCTTTTTCCCTGAAATACCATGCGACATACTCTCCATTTATAGTGCCTGCCCCGTAAATCCATCCGAGAGCAAAAGCTACATCATTATCGATCTCATTGCCATTATCAATAATTCCTTCAGTGAAGGCTGGGTGAATCCTACCTAAAAGGATCTTGTCCCCTGCTTTTAGGTCTCCTGCAGCTTTCCATCCCTCCTTTGTTAAAAATTTGTGTTCAGATGTAACCGTGATTTCATATCCTTCCTTAGTTTCCACTCTTAGCCCTTGTTTCTTCCCTAAATACCAGACCCATGCCTCAGTCTTTTGCGGTACTAATAACTTAAGTTTTCTATTATGCTTGTTTCTGTAAACGGTTTCTCTACCCACGACAGTGATTAAATTTGTTCGATAAGCGATAGGCTCTCCGCCCTCGCCCAGTAAATTCTCATCTATAGAGACCCCAACTGCGATTCCTTGCTTTTTAGCCTCCAAGAAGATATCTTTTGCCCTCAGCCATCCCCTAGGTGTCAAAACTAGAGTATCTTCAGCCACACAGGGGTTAGTAGCATTAATCTTTCCAAGATACCAAGTAGGATGACGTCTGTTGATTGTGTCGATGAACAACAGCCCAGGATCACCGCCTTCCCATGCGGCTTTAGTTATCTCATCAAAAACCTCAGCAGGGTCTATCCATTTTACAATAGCATTTTCAGCCTCTGCTATGGCTAGTGCTTCATCCCAAGTAATAATTAAAGAATCCTCTAGCGATATAGAGCCGCCCTTTTCTTCCAGTTCTTTGATTATGAATTCTTGAACCCAGTCCTCGCTCATGTAATGCCTTGACCATACAATACCGTACTTCCTAGAGTTGGCTGACTTATCAACGGAAGTTTTCCTAGGATTAATTAGAGGTACTTCTTTACCCTCAGCGATGGCTTTCATAAAGTAATCATATATACCCACAGATATGTTGAAGTTCTGAAGCAAGCGATCTTTCATCTCACCTGTTTTAGATCTTATGAACTTCATAATATCAGGATGCCATATGTGCATTACTCCCATATTAGCTCCTCTTCTTCTACCTCCTTGCTTTATCACATCAGTATTCACGTCAAATATCCTCATAAATGAAAGTGGACCTGAAGCAACCCCTCCTGTAGATAGGACTACGTCGCCCTCAGGCCTTAACTCGCTGAAGTCAAAACCACATCCCCCACCTTGCTGAAATACTATCGCCTGAGTCCTCACGGAATCATATATTCCGTCATTATTCTCAGTAGTTATTGCATCCCTGACAGGTATGACAAAACAGGCCGAAAGAATCCCTAGCTTTGTACCCGCATTAAATAATGTAGGGGAGTTAGGAATAAACCTTCTAGAAGCCATCAATTTTAGGAACTCTTCAGTCCAGAAATCCCTTTTTTCTGGAGATTCAGCCAAAGCTATGTTATGAGCAACTCTGTGAAGTAACTGCCTAGGCGTTTCGGTGACCTTACCTGTCTCATGATTTTTTATGAGATATCTCTGATACAACACTCTTAAAGCTGGATAAGTAAAACCCATATCCACTGGGTCGAAGCCCTTCCAGTTATTCTTGCCATACACTTCATTGTATATTCTCGAAAGGACATAGACTTTAGCGGCTTTTTCCAACCCGGGGTTAGAAACCAGCCTACTTACGAAGGCTTTTTCGACTAGATCTGATAATTCACTACTCTTAATCTCTTTATAACCACCTTCTATAATATCATTAATTATATCATCGACAAACTTCTCTATATCATCTTCTACCCCAGAGGTTGTAAAAGCTAACTCAATAGATTTTTTAAGCTTAAGTAAATCAAAGGATTCCCTTCTACCATCCTTTTTGATTACCCGTAGCTTAGAGAGTTTTCTCATCATCCTAGGTCATGGAGTTAAATTATCCGTTGAGGGATATGAACACTTGCTAACTTAACTAAGAGATCTATTTCATAACTGGGGTATTACGTGAGTAATCACTTATTAGATTTATTAACTAAAATTTATTTCGCTTATTATGCCTCATAAATGAATAAATAACTGCTCAAAACAAATAACTGTATATTTATTATTTTATAAAGCTTTGAACTTAGAGTACCACGATTCATACACTTTAATTAACTCTCTATTAACGCTGGGCTTCCTGCCTTTAAGAGCATACTTAAAATCATCTAACGTAACAGGGCGTACATCACCTTTACCACCATATTTGTCGAATATCTCACTGACAGTCCTGAGATGTGCCGCCATTATAATATCTCTAATATCGCTACCTGTATATCCCTCTAAGAGATCGGCTAACTTCTCAAGGTCCACATCAGGTGCAAGCTTTATCTTTTTAGTATATAATCTTAGCAATTCAATACGTGCTGTCTTATCTGGGAGAGGAACGTAAATTCTCTTCTGAAATCTCCTTATGAATGCTTGGTCTAGCTTCCAAGGTTTATTGGTAGCAGCTATCACATATATGAAGTGTTTTTGACTCTTATTGAGTAACCCGTCCATTTCTTGGAGGAATTGATTCCTAACTCTTACCTCACCACCCACTTCGTTGCTATAGGTTCCTAAAATCGAGTCCACTTCATCAATGAATATTATGACAGGCTTTCCATTAGAGGATATCTCTCTAGCTTTTTTGAAGAGCTTAGCTACTTTTTTCTCTGCATCACCAAGCCATTTTGACATTATTGAGGCAGCATCTGCGTGTATAAAATACCCGTTAATTTCATTGGCAACTGCAGCAGCAAGTAAAGTTTTCCCACAGCCCGGAGGACCGAAAAGAAGGATACCCCTTGGCCAACCTAGGGGGAAGAGATCGGGTCTCATCGTCGGATATATGATGGATTGCCGTATTGCATCCTTGGCCTCCTTCAGATCTGCAATGTCCTTGAAGGTAACGTTAGGCCTTTCCTTTAATATCATCTCCTCTATTTCACTATCATCATTTACTGTTCTACCGCCGTTAGCTGGTATTATAGACACCCTTAAGTTCTCAAGATCTCTAATCCTCCTCCTGTATTGCACTATCCACTCCTTATATAAGGTATTCAATGCATTGTCGGGATAAAGCTGTATTATTTTTGACAAGACATTAATTGCACCTTTATAATACTTTACGGCTTCACCGAAGTTCCCTTCCTTATCCTTCATAACGGCTTGAATTGCATAATGCCTTGCCATATTCTCTAAATAAGAAAGTGAAGAACTACTCACGTGTTACACCCCCTAAAAAAGCTTAGAACCTTATTTTGTTCTGCTGCCTTAACCTATGAAGCGACTCTATAATCACGTATTTACCTACGCCCAGCTTCGCAGCAACATCCCCTACGTCTATAAACCCGCCATGTGTTAATATGTACTCCAACACCTCCTTATCTATTTCCTCAACCTTAGGTCTCCTGATCCGTGGCTTTGGAGTTACAGGCACCTTAATTGCTGACTCCTTAACTCTGACCTCTAAACTTTTCCCAGTAGTCGTCGCAAGAAGCTCTGTAGGTATATCGGGTAACCTATTATTCACTGTATCTGTCACAGTCTTTTCCAATTCCTCTATCATCCTCTCGGCTTCAGGGGTATATTCTATTGCCTTATCGGCATCTACAGCGATAGAGTCCGTCGTCTCAACGAGAACCTTCTTAGTTTCCGATATCAGTGTATCTATGCTGTACCCCATTGAAGGAACTATGTCCTTTATGTAATCTCTCGCCACGGAGAGTATACCAGTTGCTTCCATCATTGGTGCAGTTATATTACTCACATTTTCGATAGTCTCCAGCCTTAACTTAACTTGCTCTAATACCTTATCAACCACCAATAACTTTGTATACATGCTCTTCACTTGAGTTACCTCATTAGCGTATATGAGCGCCCTATCCCTTTCTTTCTTAACTAAGGCCTCTACAGCCTTCCTTAGTAACTCACGATACCTCAGCTCAAGCTTCCTTAAAGTATCTCTTACCTCTTGCGCAGATACATCTATACGGACAATAAGAGCGGTGATTACTCTTTTCTTATCTGTTTTTCCTTTGATACCAAAAGCCCATCCCATAAAATCAAAAAACTTCTTGAATCCACCCCCCTTATCCGGTACTATCGCGGTCAACGTGCTAAACCTCCTCTGCACTATTCCCTAATTAGATCAGGTCTCCATTATCTGGACCTGTATAGGTCCCTCAGCAGGCTCTGTAACTGGCGCTTTCTCCTCATCATGCACTGGCATGTGGTGAACGTCAGATGCCTCAGACTCAAGCTTACTTATTAAGCTCACATGCTTCTCGATATCTTTCTTCTCCTCAATGCACCTAGACCTCGCATCCTTTAGATAATCTATGGCCGCCTTATAAGAAACCTCGCTAACTTCGTTGCTCATATATAGCATCATTAAGTTTGATATATCTCTCTCAAGCCTTGTAATCTGATATTCCAAATCATTTGCTCTTCTTTTCAAAGACTCCTTAACCTCCTTTACCTCTCCTTTGACCTTATCAAAGCCTGACTCAAGCTTCCTTTTCATATCTTCATAAGCGTGTACTGGAATGCTGCCTTTCCTGTAAAGCTCTTCAATAGCCCTTAATCTCTTCCTTACTCTATCAAGCTTGTTTTCAGCCGAGAGAGCTTTAACTTTCCACTCAGGTACTATCACTAATCCATCAGGCGTGAGTTTAATTCTCTCCGAACCTATCTTCTCAAGAGCTGAATCATTGACTGCTACCTCAATGGCCTCAACTTCTCCGGTAATGTCCGTGAACGCCGTGAGAACTTTACCTACAGTTCTCCCATACTCCTCTTTAACATACTGACCTATGAATTTCTCAACCTGATCAATAGTGACAGACATACTACGTGCACCTCGATAAAGGACTGTTTAGCTTTAATCTTTAAAAAGCCTATAACCCATTAAACCACCTTAATCGCACCTGAAAGCCAGAAGTGATACACTAATATACTTCATGAAATACTAATCTCCTGGAGAGCATTATGGATTACGATATAAGAGATGTAAAGGCATTGCAGGTCCTGGATTCAAGAGGAAATCCAACAATTGAAGTTCTTGTAATGACTGAAGGCGGTGGCTATGGCAGGGCAATAGCACCTGCTGGTGCTTCCAGAGGCAAGAATGAAGCAGTAGATCTTAGAGATGGCGGTAAGGACTATGGAGGGATGGGTGTAAGGAAAGCCGTATCCGCTGTGAACAATTATTTAGCTCCCGCCATAATAGGTATGAACAGTTACGAGTATAGAGCAGTGGATCGTAAGATAATAGAGGTTGACGGAACAAGAAATAAGTCTAAAGTAGGAGGGAACGCGACCACCGCTACCTCCCTAGCCGTCATCAAGGCCGCAGCAGACACCTCCTATCTCTCATTATTTGAGTTTCTAGGAGGCAAAAGAGCCCGTACACTACCTGTGCCCCTAATGAATGTAATAAATGGCGGTGTTCATGCAGGTAACGGCTTGAGAATTCAAGAATTCATGATAGTACCCTACGGCGCAGATTCTTTTTCCGAGTCTATACGGATGGCCGTGGAAGTATATAAAGAACTTAAGAAGTACTTAAAGGAAAAATATGGGCCCTCAGCAACTAACGTAGGAGATGAGGGGGGCTTTGCACCGCCTCTTAGCAAAACTTCTGAAGCCCTTAATGCCCTTGAAAAAGCCATCACTGGAGCCGGATATTCCGAAGGCGATATAGGTATAGCTTTAGATGCAGCCGCTACTCAATTCTACGATCCTCAGAACAGACTTTACTCTATAGACGAGAAAAAGTTAGGTAGTGGGGAACTACTGGATTTCTACTTATCCTTACTGGAAACACATCATATAATCCTCCTGGAAGATCCCTTTGCTGAAGAAGAACCTGAAATGTTCGGTGAACTTAAAAGGAAGTCAGAACATGCCCTCATAATAGGAGATGATATCACAGTGACCTCTTCGACGCTAATAGAGAAGTATATAAAGCGGGATTTCATTGATGGAGCGATAATTAAGGTTAATCAAATAGGAACTTTCTCTGAAGCTGAAGACTCAATAAGGTTGCTCCTTAAGGAGGGTAGGAAGGCCGTGATAAGTCATAGAAGTGGAGAGACTGAGGATTCTACAATAGCACATATAGCTGTCGCTTATGAGACCGGGTTAATTAAAACAGGTGCCCCTGCCAGAGGAGAGAGAACAGCAAAATATAATGAACTACTGAGGATCGAAGATTACTTAGGTGGTGCTGCAGAGTTTGCAGGTAAAAAAGCAATCTTAAGGTAATGCTATTGCTACTCCAACCATAATAACCCCTAGAGCTAGCAACACAGCACTAAACTCTTTAACCTTCATATTCGATACCCATTTAGCAAGTCTTACAAGACCGTAAACACTGTATCCAAGAGCCACCACCGCTATTATAGAGAGTCCTGCTAACGCCAACCAACTTGAAATCCCAGCTACTTTATAACTGGTTAACGCTTCCCAAAGGCCATAGAGGATTTGGAGGCCCATTCAATCACCGGTAACTATCTCTGAATCCAGATTCTTTATAAAGGATGTGCCTTCTAAGAGTCCGTCAGAACCCAGCCTCCAATCATCTGTCATAGCTTTTAACCTTCATCATCCGGCTAAACATCTAATCAAAGGATATATAAAGTCAATTCAAGATTCATATTTAAATAACCTTAACCTCCATAATTGTGGAGATCTAGATGAAGTGTCCAAAATGCGGGGCTGAGGTAAAGCCGCAGAAGACCTGGCAGCTAGTGGCACCTCTTCCTGATGCCGAAGGCAGAATCACGATCATAGTTATGGGTTCCTTTAAGTGTCCAAGATGTGGCTACAGCTGGAGACAGAGAATATCTAAAATTAAAGTAGGGCCAGAAGGGGAAATCGATCTAGGAGAGAAGAAGAGGAAAAAGAAGAAGGAAAAGAAGAAGAACACCGAAGGCAAAGTTATTGAGGTCGACTTAAGTGACATCTACGAAGAGGAGCTATAAAAAAAGATTAGGGGCTATAGCAGAAGCTATCGTCACAATAGTAGTCTTGGCTATAGTCTTACTCTCCTTAGCGAAAATAGTCATGTTTGCTGTAGTGGAAGGTAAGTCAATGGAACCGACGTTGCAGACAGGAGATCTGGTGTTTGTAGTTAAAACTTCACCCAAAGACCTCAAGGTAGGTGATGTTGTCGTATATAGAAAACCCTCAGGAGAGTATGTGATTCATAGAATAATAAAAATTGTTAAGGTCGGCAATATGCTGGACGTTGAAACGAAAGGGGATAACAATTTCATAGCGGATGGAGTGATCCCCGTAAATTGGATAGTTGGAAAGGTCGTAGGTTTAGATGGAGAGGTTCTTAAGCTACCCGGTATCGGATATATAAATCTATGTTTTCGAGCCATGCACATTGGTTGAACTTCTCCCACTCTCCATCAAGTAATCGATTACTTCTTTAACGTATTTTCCTGTACTTTTATTTTTCACAATTGCCTTCAAATACTCATTAAAGTCAATGTCTGAGCGTTCCTTCCATATGAAATATGCAGATTTGAGGGATTCGTACGCTTTAGCATGGTATTTACAGAGAGGAATTCCGTCGACAACCCTATGAAGTAACCTGCCGCATATAACACAACTTTTACCATTAATACCTCTCCCTACCGCCTGTTCTAGCACTTTACCACCAGTAAGCTTATGCTCTTTTATCATGTCTTTTATTCTCAGTAGCCTCGGACTAAGAATACTCACTGCTTCCCTTACAACCTCAGATCTGCTTTTCTTTCCAAGTCTTACAGCCTCCATTTTCATTTCGAAAGCCCTTGTGAGTTCAATTGATATTAATTCACTGAAGTAGTTTTCGAGAATAGCCGCGACTTCCATACCCAGCGTTGATACCTCAATGCCGTTACCTAAGGGTCTAAAATATCCCCTCTTGAAAAGCACTTCGAGAATATCAGCTCTTGTTGCTTCGGTACCTATATTGACGCTTTCCATCCATTTAAGTAACGTCGCCCTTGTATATCTGGGCGGTGGTCTAGTGTATTTCTTAACTACTTTAACACTTGCAATATCTAAAGCACTCCCTTCTTGTAGGGAGGGAAGCTCCTGCTCTTTTATTTGAACGTATCGGTAGATATCAATCCATCCCTTAGACTCTATTTTTTGACCAGTAAGTGAAAAAGTGTATTCTCCTGCAAGCAGTGTGTATTTCAAGTTTAATATTTCAGCTGGGTCACTGAATGTAGACAGATATCTCCTTGTTATTAAATCATAAATAATCCATTCTTTCTTAGATAGTTTCTTTCTCGGAATATATCCGGTAGGATATATTGCAGGATGTGCGGGATCATCCTTTCTCCCATTGTGAGGGATTAACTTAGGCCTCCGAAGCAACCTCATACAATGATCTTTATAGACATTTATCTTAGAAAGTGAAGTCACTATAGCTTTGTTATTGAGGTCTTTAGGAAGTCTCTGCGAATTTGTTCTTGGGTAGCTGATGAGCGAATTTAAGTATAGAGATTCGGCTATTCTTAAAGTCTCAGAAGGCGATATTCCTGCAATCCTTGATGCTTCTAGTTGAAGATCAGGCAAATTAAATGGAGGAGGTGGTGCTACAGCTCTTCTAGATGTTTCAACTTTTACGAGCTTTAACCTCCTTAATTCTCTAAGCTTTTTAGCTATTTCAAGTGCCCTGACCTTACTTACAGGCGAGGGAAACCTGTTAGTAAGTCTGAACATTTTTCCTTCAATCTCAATGCGGACCTCTACATCAAAACTTACTACAGGAACGAAAGTATCGCGCTCTACTTGTCTTTTGATAACCTCCATCAGAGTCGGTGATTGTACACGCCCAGCGCTAAGAACATATCTTCTTCCTGTAAGGGTTCTATATATGTCCATTAAGGCTCTACTAACATTTATACCCCAGAGCCAGTCAAGCTCATGCCTACAGAGGCCGGCTTCAATCATTTCCCTATCTAGGTCATGGGGGTTATTGAATGCTGTTCTAAGCTCTTCACGTGTGAGAGAAGAAAACTTAACCCGTTTCGCTTTTCTCTCATCACCAAAGACCTTAATTATCATATAACCGATGACCGAACCTTCAATATCAAAGTCGCAGGCATTTACGTATAGCTCCGCATTGCTTGAAAGCTTCTGGAAGATCTTGAAGAACTTTCTAAGATAGCTACTGTTTCTTTCAACTTCATGGCGTGGAGCCCAAGAATACTTGAATACTGGATAACCTCCTTCCTCAGCTTTTAAAGTGAAAAGATGTCCAGCAGCGGGTACTATTAACGCCTTTCTATCACGATATACCCCTACCCAATACGGAACACCATAGAGAGTATGCCTGGTCTTAAATTCAAGAGCTTGCGCTATTCTTAATGCCGCCTTAGGCTTCTCAGCAATTATCAGAACATATGTCTCCCTCACCTACATCACCTATCAAGTAATAGGGATCGGAAAAGTTGCAATTAGTAAAATAACGTAAGTTATCCCATATAGCAGTTTGTCCCTAGGAGACATGCTGTCCAACATGTTGGCAGCTCCTATATGAGGTCTTGAACCCGAAAGAATCCAAGCCAACACAATGAAGATAGCCAGCCACATCAGTTCATGAAATATTAGCGATGCAGCTACTGCTAAAATTGAAGTAGCTAAAGATATAATAAAATGTATTTTGGAGCTAGTTAACGCCCTCGCTATATGCCCCCCGTCCAATTGACCTATAGGTAGAAGGTTGGCAAAATGAATAAGCAGTATAAGATATGCTGCCTCAGCTATTGGGGTCATCAACCTTACCGAGTTTAGACCTCCCCCTAAATAAGTGGAGATAAGATAAGCGGATAAGGGGGAAATTGTTAAAGGGCTCAGCACTCCCTCTGTAACCCCTTTCATTACAATGTTTGGGGGGATCGTAGGCGATGTCAAGTAGCTAACTACATAAATTGCGAGGGAGAGAACTACCCCGAATAAAGGACCTGAGATGCTAACCTTAGCTAGATCAACTAATTTCTTTGGGAAATAACGCATCAGGATAATAGCTCCGAAAGTTCCTAAGGGGGAGATTACTGGAGCCGGGATAGGGAGAGGATAAGAAGCGGGGACAGTAGTTTTTCTGGAAGCAAAGTAATGACCTAACTCATGGAGAAAGATAGGGAGAACAACTGCTATAGTAAAGCCTGTCGCTCCAACCCATGGGTTGATATATGCCGCTATCGGTTGAAGCCCTAGCTTATCTAACGCCATGTTATATCCCATAACGCTCAAATACCCTGTATAGAAAACGGAAGCGATTGTTACGCTGAATAATATTAAGAATAACTTCTTATTACTTCTGATCCTCTGAGGATGTTTGGTTACCTTTAGAAGCAGATCTTCACCTTTCCTATAAAGGAGAGGATAATAGCCATCTCCAACTAGATCGTTATAAAGCTGTGAAAAGCGTTCTTTAATATAATTCTTTCCAGATACTTCACATATGATAAGGTAAGTATAGGTGTAATTATCTTCATCTATAAGAGTCGCTGTAAAGTATCTACCAACCATCTCATGAACTTTATCCCCGTTGGAATGCATGAATACTAGACCGCCTCATATCTCTACAAAGCCAAAGAGCTCTTTCTCCAGCTCTATGAGTTTAGCCACAGGCACTAACTCCTTTTCTCCATTGGGTAAGCTTCTAATTAAAGTAAAGGGGAGAACCCCCTTCCTCAACTCTTCTTTAGCGATCTCGATAGGATCTTTTGGCAACCTGGACACATCTATTAAGGGAAACGCCCCCAATTCCAACTGAAGGGCTCTAGCAGAGATAACTCTTGCCTTCTCATATCTAGTTAAGCGAGGAGGCCCAGCCTTCACTCCGGACTTCTTAATTAGTGAAATTATGTCCTTCTTCATCCTAACCCTACCTACAATCCATTTAGATGAGGTTAATTAAGCTTGCCTAAACAGCAATCAAAACGACTTCGCAGCTTAATAATTAAAAAATCGTGGAGTTGAGTGTTATTCTAGACCCCCGTACTCTCCATATCCTCCTGGCATGCCTCCTTTAGATCCCTTCTCTTCTTCCTTCTTCGATGGAGTTGCCGCTATTACATCATCTACTTTCAGTACAGCAGCAGCGGCCTCAGCAGCTGCCTTTATTACCTGCTTTTTCACCATCACAGGGTCTATAACATTAATCTTTGTCACATCTTCAACTATCTTGCCATTCATTACGTCAATACCTGCATTGATCTTCCCTTGGCTGTGTAGACTTCTTAGCTCCATTACAGCTTCTATTGGATCGAGTCCTGCTGTCTGGGCAAGTACAGACACTATTTCTTCCAGAGCGTCTGCGAAGGCTTGCACTGCTAATTGTTCCTTACCACCTACACTCTCAGACCACTTCCTTAACCTTAAGGCAAGCTCTACTTCTGCAGCCCCACCGCCAGGAACTATCTTCGGGTCTCTCAGTACATTCCTTACAGCATGGAGCGCATCGTGGAACGACCTTTCAGTGTCGTCAAGTATCATATCGCTGGATCCTCTTATCAGTATCGTCACGGCTTTCGGATTCTTGCAACCCTCTATGAAGACCATCTTGTCATTACCTACCCTCCTCTCCTCCACTATTTCTGCGTAGCCTAGGTCGTTAGGCGTTAGATCTCTTATGCTTGTCACGATCTTCCCTCCTGTTGCTCTTTCTAGTTTCTCCATGTCTGACCTCTTCACCCTTCTTACTGCGAGTATCCCCTTCTTGGCTAGGAAGTGCTGAGCCACATCGTCAATACCCTTCTGACAGATAACGACATTAGCACCAGTAGCAGCAATCTTCTCAACCATCTCCTTCAGCATCTTAGTCTCTTCATCAAGGAACATCTTTATCTGCTCAGGTGATGTAATGTTTATCTTTGCTGTTATCTCGGGCTTCTCAACCTCTAGTGGAGCGTCTATGAGGGCGATCTTAGCCTTCTCAACACGCTTAGGCATGCCAGGATGCACTACCTCCTTATCAAGCACTATACCGTCGATTAGTTTGGTCTCACTTAGTGAAGCGCCTTTCTTCTTCTCAATCTTAATGTTGTCGAGCCTTACGTTATATGTTCCATCGGGCCTTTTTTCTGCT
This sequence comes from Desulfurococcales archaeon, assembly GCA_015523295.1. Lineage (GTDB taxonomy): Archaea > Thermoproteota > Thermoprotei_A > Sulfolobales > NBVN01 > S013-73. The sequence continues at coordinate 74,923 of WAKQ01000017.1, forward strand.
GCCCTTAAGGCAGCCTCTATCGTCATATCAACCATAGACTGAATTAGGTCGGGAGTTGCTATATACTTGCTGGCTAGAGTAGAGTATACAACATCATATAATGCTTTCTTAGTTTTCTCCCTGCCCTCCGCTGTAGATATATCACCTATCTCTATCTTATATCCGATCTCATCAAGTATTTTGAGAGCTTGGGTCTGAGCTTTCTTAAAGCCTTCAATTATTATGGTGGGATGAATGTTCTGGTCTAAGAGAGCTTCAGCCTTATCTAATAAGTCACCAGCCAATACCACCACTGATGTAGTGCCGTCACCCACCTCCGCATCAACCGCCTTCGCAGACTCAACCAATAACTTAGCAGCAGGATGCTGCACCTCCATCTCCTTGACTATTGTAGCACCATCGTTAGTAACAGTGATATCGCCGAAGGAATCCACAAGCATTTTATCTAATCCTCTTGGGCCTAGGCTAGTTCTTAGGACCTCTGCAAGCGCTCTTGCGGCAACAATATTGCTCCTTAAAGCTTCTCGACCATAGGAGCGCTTGGTTCCCTCTTTCAATATGACCACAGGAACACCATAAACACCTGCCATATTCTAACACCATTACTTGATTATGAATCACTTCTATATAAGCTTTCCTGCTCCCCGAGAAGAAAAATTTAAAAAGAGTTTGTTTTGCCTATAATACAGCCTTTTGAGGGATCGAAGTGAACGTTCCTCTATGCGATATGTGCAGTAGGAAACCTGCTTTTTATCTCGCTCCCTCCTCAGGAAAACGCATATGCCCAAGCTGTATGGAAAAGATGATCAACAAGGCAATTAAGGCCTCCTTGAGAAGAGCTTCCTTACGCCCTAAATCCGTGATTGGCGTTGTAATTCCCTTCGGCAGGGTTATTGAAGGGGCAATGCTTGCTCACCTTGTCTCTAAGATTGAGGCAAGATTCAACACAATTGTAGTGGTTATCTATCCGAGGGTATGCAGTAATTTGTGTGAAGTACTCTACAAACTCACAATTCCTCAATTTACTGCCTGTGTAAGCTACCATGTAGCAGACGTAAAGAAACCACAGCTCACAGGGGATCTGATCTCTATTACTTTAAAAGAAACTGAACGTCTAATGCAAACTTTCGAGCCCTCCCCTAAAATAACATTACTACCTTATACCTTAACCGACATTAACGAAACTTTCTTGGAATCTCTTATGGCTAAGCCCGAACTCATGAATACTATAAAAAAGATAAAGATATTGCTTTATAGCCATTTGATTTCGCTACCTTTTAATAACTTCCAGCGGAGAGATATTCTGGCATTTGCTTATAAGAAAAACACTCTCAACATTATAAGCGGTGAACAGTGCTCACAGCATTATAATTCAGAACTCGCAGAACTTCCGTTACTGGTTAACGAGCTTGAGTACTTCCATAGCGAACTTTCCTATAGCTCTCTTAAGTCCTTAGAGAAAATACTTGATATGAATGTAAAATGAGAAAGGACGGTATATTTAGATCAATCTTTAAGTGATAAAGCACTTAAATACTATGTTCACTTCTAAAATACGGCCACTAAAGAGGTGTGTAAGTTGCCTTTAAGAGAAAATATAATTGATAGTAGACTGAGCGGTAGAGAGATAAGAATTAAAGTCGCTGGATATGATGATGAAATCAAAGGAATTATTGATGAGGTCGCCCGATATGAGATTGGCCTGAGATCTGAGGGGAAGGCAGTTGTCGTTTTCAGACATTCCATAATGTATGCCACAATTAATGCGGCAGATCTTCACGGGTACAGTGGAGAAAGATTAAATGATACCGTTATTGACTCAGACCTAATCGGAACCGATCTAGAGCTCCATCTAATAAACGGCGATGAGCTTAAAGGGAGACTTATGAAAGTTTCTAAATATGAGCTTGGATTACGCTATAATGACAATGGGGTTGTAGTGCCTAAATCCGCTATAGCATTCGCAGTAATAAAGTCGAGCCCCCATGAAGTTAATAGCGAGGAATAACTTTAGGAAGAATTAAGATCCCTCTTCTTTAACTCAAACCTGATGAGCTTGATCTCCGTGTAGTCATTTATATTTTTGCCGCGATATAACCTTCTTAGAGTCTTAATAAGGTCTTCCTTGCTAGAGAAGCCGTCTGTATGTGCGTCTTCCTCTGTCAACTCCTTGACCTTCTTGACTTCAACGCCTTTAATCTTAGCTATTCCAAGCCTCACCCCACCTGCAACCACCTCCACTTCCTCACCAACCCTAAGGTTGGTACTCAGCCTAACGGTAGAGGTTTTAGAGCCGTTAACTATACTTGACGCGAACTCTTTCTTAAAGGAAAGCTTCTTCTTTCCCACGTATGATCACCTATTGCCTTTTATAAGAAGAAATCAATACCTTTTTAAAGGTGGTTGGAGATGATGAGCCTTCTCAGAAAGCTACTTACTTCAGGAGAGGAAAAGCTATTTGAAAAACTAGTAAGTCATATGGACCTCTCCGTTAAATCAATGTATATCGTCACCGAACTGATGAAGGGAGGGCTTACGTTAAACCAAGTGGAAAGTATGGTAATTGATGTAATAACGAATGAAAAGGCTGGAGATAAGATCACTGCAGAGCTCATTAACCTTGTTTCAAAGGGTGCTGTTCCTCTGGCTCTGTTAGGTGATATAGAATTCTTGATAGATAAGATAGACGACATACTAGATCTTATTTATTTTATAGCCACAGAATATGGTAGGGCCTTTCGTGTAGGGCTACATAAAAAGAGACACATCAACGACATCTACAATGATCTTCTTAAAACATCCATGATCGCTCTTAAGGCTCTAGAATCTCTTCAAGAAGAACTATCTATTGCATTGAAAGACTTCTCAAAACTTCAGAGACTTAATGATAGGATCGACATTTACGAAGACAAAGTTGATGAGCAAAAAAGCAGAATGCTTGACAAACTTTATAGCTTCGGTGATGAAATAGATGCCATAACGTTCAACCACTTAGTGGAAATGATAAGAAGTTTAGACACCATAGTGGACTCTTGTGAAGATGCTTCCCACCTTGTTATACGGGTCGTAAGCTCATTACTCTACTGAAAGCACTATGAAGAGGAAGACACCTCATGATGATAGTCATAATCCTTGGCACTCTCTTCGCAGTAACCGTTGCTATAGCGGTAGGAAATAATATGGGCGTTATATCTGGCCCTACAGCAGGGTCTAGAATCGTGAAAAGAGGTACACTAAGTCTTCTTGCGGTTGCCGGGTTACTCTCAGGTTATTTCCTTGAAGGTTGGAAGCTTAGAACAGAGTACAGTAACATTTCTGCCTTATATTCGATCGTCAGCATACTTTTAGCTATGGTGATTTTGGCCTTGCTAACTGTAGGGGGGTTTATCACCTCAATAACTCAGATCTTTGTCGGAATATACATAGGGGTACTCCTACTTCAAGGAAGTAGTTATGGGATCCTTATAGTAGGGAAGATCATAGGTTATTGGCTTATTACGTTCATTCTGTCAGTTGCAACATCCTATATATTCATGAAGGTTCTTGGAGGAAGAAAAAGTAATGCCCTAATAAACAACCTCCTAACACTTAAGATCGTCAGTATCATACTCGTGTTCCTAACGGCTTACATGCTAGGAGCTAATACAATTGGATTTATGACTAGCTTTATACCAACAACAGTTCCTTCGACTATTACAAATATTCTTGTCGTAGTTGGTATTGTGGCAGGAATAGTTGTCGTCAGAGGTGGAAAAGGAATAGCCAAATTAGGCAGTGGGTTTTACGGAATAAGATATTCCAGCTCGGTAATTCCTTATATTTCTACCCTACTGCTTACTGAGATTGGGACACAACTCTCAATTCCTTTACCAATGTCAATTTCTATATTTTCCGGTGTACTTGGTGCTGCAGTAGGCATGAAGCTTAGGTTGATTAATCCCAGAGACGTCAGTATCTATATAATAATCAGCTGGATTATACCTCTTCTCATATCAATAATTGCATCATATGTTATTTTCTCTTTCTTGAGAATGCCTTCTTACCACATGTGACCTTGATTCCCTATACTCAGAAAGCAAAGCCTCAAGGTTTGAATAGGTTAGAGTTTCAGCTTCAGCCTTCCTGCGCTCTAACTCAACCATAACATTCTTCAATCTTGAAATAGTTTCAGAATCCACTGCCTTAACACATTTACTCAGACTCCATACCTCCTTTGCAGCAGTAGAAGGTATTGAGAACAGATTTACCAGGCGAGATGCAAATTCCTCAGTCCCTGGAGGTAAAACCAACGAGATCCTCAGTTCCTTTAACCTTTTCAGGTTCATATCAGTAAGCAATGATAGATCATCTACATACCTGATTTTCTCATCTCCATTACCATCAATAACACACCTACCGCCAAGGTTAGGTATTAACCTGTAGTTACCCGACAAGACATTATCGATAGCCTTAGTAATGGAGCTAAGATGATGCTCTACCTGTTCTTTCTCATATCTCAATCTAGTGAGATGACGTTCAAGACTGTTTACACGCTGGATTAATTCCTTAACTTTCCTATCCTTCATAACCTCAATATTAACTCCTGCCTCTAACTCATTCACAAGATTGGACAATCTGATTACCTCTTTCTCCAATTCCCTGACCTTTTCCTTATAGAGCTCCCTTTCCTTAACCACTTCATCCAACCTTCTATTAAGCTCCCTCAGCGTTTCATCAGAACTTGAACTCGAGTTGCTTGCTATGACCTTCCTTACAGGTTTTAATTTTCTGGAACTCCTCACAACGTCGTCAATAATATCCTCTACTATAGTAGAAAGAGGCTCATCACTGATTAGCCTGGCCTTATACTTTTGAAGCTCATTTACTGGTAAGCCCATACTTTTAACCTTTACAGCTAATTTCCTAGCTTTCTCCTCATATATCCTGAATGCCTTGATTGCTGCAGACAGTGCATCTCTCTCGTGGGTATTCATGACGCTCACACCGTGTTTACTGCAGAAGCTTCTTACTAGTAGCTCTTTTTCACCAGTACTCAAGGACTTAGGAGGTACGTATAGCTGAGCACCCAACATTGCAGCTAGCTTCCTTACCATTTCAGGCACGGGATTCTTATCCGTCGCTACTATAGCAGGTATCCCTTCTTTTAATAGAAGATTCGCTATCTCACTCCTATCTAGAGTCCTGCCGGACGTGATAAGCACAGGCTTGCCGTCTAAGTCTATGGCTGCTAGGCCAACCTTCATACCTGGATCATAGCCAATTATGAGGTACTTCTTCGGCCTTTCGCTTTCGCTGAAAAACAAGAGTTTCTTATTTATAACCGGTTTTATCTTGACAACAACGTCTTTTCCCTTAGCCTTCTTAACTACCCCTATAAGATCCTCTCTCGATGTATATACGATAAATAATGCTTTTTCTATACCTCCCCTACTTTTCCGTATAATAACATCATAGTCCTTACCTGAGCTATCCAGCTCCTCCCTTATCTTTTTAACCATTCTAGCCACTGCAGCCCTCAAATTTCGCTTAAACTTTGTAGAGCGGGAACCTCCTGCTGAACCGCTCCGGCCGGGGTATACCTCTATTTTAACCTTCTTCTCAAACACGTTAAGCTTTCTTCCATAACCGATTGAAGCGAGTATAGCTATAGTAGAGGCTGCTTTTTTAGGTTCAAGTTTTTCTCTACCAACCTGCAAACCCGCATCAGCAGCCACTTTTTTGAGATCCTGGAAGGATTTATCATCAAGCGTTACTTGAACAATTTCTATATCAGGAGGCAATAATTTCAAGATCTTCATCAAATTTCTCTTGTTACCGCCTAATTCCATTATATTATCCACAGCTAAAACTGCTGGCCTATTCTCCCAAAGGAGTCTTATAAGGCGTCCTAAAGATCCTTCATCAATCTTGACGAGAGAAGAATTCTTAAAGATCGCTATAGCATAGAGATAATTGCCTAGGTCTCCACCTCCATTTCTTATAATATCTACGCCAACAATACAACATTTATCAGACCTCATCAACCTCTCCCTTGACATATTTGAGAGCTCTTTCAAGGCTGAGAACTACTTTGTATCGGCGTTTAAAGAATTTAATCAACTGATTCACATCTCTTTCCAGGATCTTAAAATGTGCTGGATCGTCCCTATAAAGGTACTGAGGCCAATCGATAATATAAGGGGTTCTAAGATCTCTTGATACAAGAATATTGTATTCGCTAAGATCCCCGTGAACTATACCCACTTTTAAATAGGCTTCCCTCACAACACTTAAAATACGCTTAAGCAACATATCGGGCTCCGGCAACTCCCTACACTTATAGAGCTCAATACCTTCTATACGCGCCATTACAACTGCATGTCTATTCCAACCGTAAACCTTTGGAACATAGGATGTATAATGATGAAGCATTTGAAGAGCCTTAAATTCCCTTTCTGCAGCAATCTTTGACCTAATAAGCCAATCCGTCTTATCCACAAGATAGCCCCTGAACCTTACAACTTTCTGAAAGCTTATGCGTCCTATTCTATAGAATTTTATTAGGGCATCCACGCCGTCACTAAGCTTGGCAGAATATACTTCACTCTCCTTCCCCACACCTAGGAGAGGTCCTATATACGCTACTAAACCTTTATGTGTTAGAGAGTAAAGAGCCAATAGATCTAGACCTAGGTATGTTATTCTATAACCTCTATTATTAGCTCCTCCTTTAACTATAGCCTTTAACTCTGTCAGTCTCGCAACAACTCGCATTAACTGCTTCGGACTTAACCTTGACCTCTTTTCAATAATCTCTAAAGGCACATAGCTATACCGGTTAAGCATTAAATCAAGAACTCTCAATACCTTTAAATCGGCTGGGGATAACTCACCTACGATTTCTTGTAACATAGTCTCATCCTTGGAGCTGCGAACATCTTAAAAAAACTTCCTAAAATCAGCCACCGACCCTTCATCACACGAATCCACTCAGTCCCGGGTTACACTCATCACTCCATATAAGGTTTAAAAAAGCATCAATTTACCCTGTATTATGTCATAGGTTAACTTAGTTACTTTTGAAAGCTCATCATCTATTATAGATTCAATGTCAGACCTTATCGAATTAAAGCTGTTGAGATCGTCAGTGAGTATTTTAGCAACAGCTACTTGAGGCATGTCAATAGGAGAGCCAATCCTAGATAGGACTTCCACATAGACCTCCTTCACCTTTGGTTCTTCAGACACTATTCGGTTAGCTATCTTATTAGCCAACACATTGTACAGTTTCCCCACATGGCTCACTGGATTCTTGCCTGCAGTTGCTTCCAAACTCATAGGTCTTAAAGGGGTGATCAAGCCATTAGCTCTATTACCTCTACCTGTCATCCCATCATCACCATGTTCTGCCGAAGTCCCTGTAACTGTGAGGTATGCTATTCCCTTATCCGGTTTGTCTGCAGCATTTAGGAAGGCCTCCACCTCATATTCTGGCACTAGCTTAGATGCCTTATCTAAAACCCGATTCAGTACATCCTCTTTTACAGACAAATAATGGTCCATATCTTCAACCAAACTTGAGATCATCGCAGCTGCAATAGTAAGCTTTATTTTTCTATCAGTTCTGAGACCCATAACCTTGACATCCTCACCCACCTCAGGAAATTCACTCTTAAACTCCTTCGAGTTAAGAAAGCGTTCAGTCTCCAATACCAGATTCTCTAGCTTGGATAAAGGAGCAAAACTTACACCAAAGCTTGTATCATTTGCCAAGGGCACAGCTTTCTTTCCCAGCTCAAACACACCTACGAGATCTTGGCTACCACTCCTAACCATGTAATCGACCTTCACATGTCTTTCAGGGTCTAAGAACCTCATATTCTTCTTAATCCAGTCCTTAACTGCACCTATAATTAAGGTACCTATAGGGACCCGGTCAATTTCCCCGTTTTCCAATACTACAAACTCTGTTGCCCTTCCCGACACTATTATGGTAATAGGATGAAGAATCTCCCCACCTCCAAAACGAGGTTTGGCCTGACCTCCCACTAATAAGACCTTGTCAAGATTATGATGAAGGATATAACCATATTTACTCATATAATATTTAGATAGAGCCACACTCGACAGTTCAGATGCTGCATCAGCAATATAGTCGGGATGACCCGTACCTTTCCTCTCGACAAGCTCTACACTCTGGCTTTCAACAGGTGTCCATTCAATGAATTCAACCTTTATATTCCTTTCATTCATTTTACATACCTAATTTGGGGGGGCCGTAAATCAAATTAAATTTTACCCCTTATTATGGAAAACCTTAACAAGGAGCATATGTGAAGCCGTAGGGACAAATGTAGGAAACACCTAACAACTATCTTGGCAGTTTCATCAGACTTTCTACGGTATACTTCATCATTTCTTATAGTCAATTACAATATACAGTATTTGACTGCCTCTTATTAATACAGTCCCGTATTTGGCAATGGGTTTATCATCCGGTGAGAGCTCCTCGCAATCAACCATCACAATGTTCATCGTGGGGTCAGTCATAATTAGTCTCCCAACATATGAATTGCCATCCTTAACTCTTACGAGTACATCTTTGTTTACTGAAGACCTTAGAGTCTTCAAAGGACTATCCGCTCTCTGCGAAGACACTAACTTCACCTCTGGACTATCGTAAAGGCTTAAGTATATAAGCTTTGATCCCCTGCTTACATCCTTTTTAAGTAGTTACGAGTAAATACTCTGGTGATTCTATTGAGTGACGAAGAAATTAGAGTCGGGGGAAAGCCTCTGGATGACTACCTGGTGTCCGTCGCCATACTCTTCAACCAAGGAAAAGATAGAGTAATATTGAAAGGCAGAGGAAATAATATATCTAAGGCAGTAGCACTTTATAACGCTCTTAAGAACCGAATGGGGGAAGCTTTAGAGCTGGTGGACGTTAGAATTGGCAGTGAAGATCTCCGAGGGAAAATAGTCTCTTATATAGAGATAGAGGTTAGGAGAGCCTATTAAAGCCGCCATCACACCTCTGACAAAGCCTCTTCACTCACACTCTTCTCCTGTAACTGACTCTCAATTTCCGTGAGTTTGCTTCTTGCCCTTATACGTACTACATCACTCAGCAGGAGAATTAGGGCCGTGCTTCTTGAGAGATTACCAGACCTTACATGATCGAGTAAGTGCTCAAGTTCCCTTGTTGCTTCAACGCTGGCAATATCAGGATAATATTCCTTGATGAGATCCGCAACTTCCATGCCAAGCTTAGTTGGTATCAAATATAGCCTCTTCTTTGACACTATAGCATATCCATGTCTTAGGTTGTTTTCCACAGCTTTCGCATACGTACTAGGTCTTCCAATCTTCTTATCCTTCATTAACTTAACAATATCAGACGCTGTAAAGAGGCGCACCTCAGAAGCATTGATAACTTTAGACTCTTCAAGTCTCATCCTCACCTCCTTCATTTCTTTAAGGGCAGGATACACTTTCAGCCTAGAATATCGCAGAAACCCTTCTTTTAATATTTCAACAGGAACGCTAATTTCGACCCTCACAGGCCCCAAAAACGTTTCAAAGGTAGCTGTCACTACCTCAGCTGGAATCATCTGGCTCGCAATAAACCTGCTGAAGATCATCTCGTACAATTTCCTGTGATACCAAGTCAAATTATTAAATACATTGAAGGTAAACTCATCTATGTTATTGAGATCGGGAACCGGCTGTGTTGGCCTTATACACTCATGAGTTCCCTCACCTCCCCAAGATCTTAAGTACATCCTATCGGATAGACCTTCTTTCTCGAGAAACTCCTTAGCTATATTCATTCCCGTAGGAGATACGTGTGTGCTGTCTGTTCTGTGGTAGGTTATGAAGCCAAGCTCGAAAAGGTCCTGCGCTATCCTCATAATTCTTCCAGGAGGAAGCTTAAGCACCCTCATACCATCATAGAGTAGTGAGTCGGTAGTATAGGGTGGTTTCGGCTGAATTTTATTTATAGTTTTATTTACAAGTTTTAAAGTTACGTAATTATTACTTTTCAAGAAGGTAATAATTTCCTCAGCTAGATTACGATCTCTTGTGAAATAAGATACCCTTAGCTCATTCGGTAGATTAGCAATTATTAAATATCCCTTGCTTTCAAGGTATCTTCTATACCTCTCAACGATCCACTCGAGAACCGGTGTCTGTACCCTACCACCACCTAACCAATATTTCCCTAATTTACTTTTCAGGACATTACTTAACTCAAACCCTATTAGCCTATCATCAACCCTCCTCACAATCTGAGCATTCACCCTCTTCTCATCTATAGCCCTGGGATGTAGCAGTGCCTTCAGAAAGCCTTGATGAGTCACCTCATGAAATTCTATTCTCCTGAAGCTCGTAACATAAGGTCGAAGAAGTAGGTAAACATCATAAGCTATCTTCTCCCCTTCATCATCAGGGTCTGTAGCTATAAAGACCTCATCTACCTCTTGCGCCAGCTTCCTTAAAGCTTCAATGACTTTTTTACTGTCTCGAATTCTCGATGATCCGCATCTAGGGCATCTATCGACATCATCAGTGAATTGGTACCCGCACTTAGCACATCTTTTTATGGTTGTATATATGGGTTTTAGACCCCTATATCCCTTACTAATACCATGAAATGCTTCATTAACGGTGAGGTCGATTAGATGGCCTAAGGTAGGAGCTATTGTAGCCACATAAACCTCTTTCTTCAGAGGTATAACGGTTTCGTAAGCAATGTATTCTCCGAGATACCTTCTGCCTGGCCTACCGAACATTCGAGCGATAGTTTTAGCTTTGGTTGGAGACTCTACAACGATGAGAACAGATTTGATCTTTCGAACATCCTTCCCTTCTTCAACATTCTCACGACTCCTTCTTTGCTCCTTTTTAATCTTCTCCATGTCCACTTCGTTTAATGGCTTGGGCTCAAACGTAGCAACATAATGTGATAGCTTGTTACTGAAAATTCTAAGCATTTCTTCATCTTCGTAAAGAATCAGAGATAGACCTAGTGTCATGCTCCCCTTCAATAGACGACTTGACCTACCTGAGGCTTGAATATAAGTCATAACATCAGGAATGCTTGCCACTAATTTACCTGACCTATACTTGACAATATATGAATCAGTTACGAACTTTCCATGAGTCCTTACATATTTTGAGACGAACAACATTACCTTGGGTATAGTTCTCCTAATACGTTCTTCAATCTCCTTAAGGTAGCCGTCAACCTCACCATAACCCCTTAAACTTGCCTGAAGTATCCTTAATTTTCCGGGGCTCAGTCTTGAGATCCTTGTCATTAGTTCCCTGTCTTCATCACTTAGTTGATAACCCTTACGGGATACCTGAATCAAGGCTTGAAACAGTCCTCTTGGATTCGTAAGGAGCGATTCAAAAGGGAAATTAAATTTAGGTATGCCTATAAAGACAGTATTATATATTCTCAGAGGCTCATCTATGCCTCTCGTTAGTATGCCATAATATGTTGAAACACCTACCAGAACATCAACATCGCCTTTCCTAAGCCTGTCTAGAGACTTTCGTGAAGTTGCTGTAATAGCCTTTAATCCATGCAGTTTTAGTTCGTCTGCAATCCTTCTAGCCTCCGCTAGCCCCCGTTCCTTGCTTACAAATAATAACGTGCCACCTTCCAAGCCCTTTATCAACTCGGGAAGGTTAACATCCTTCAAGGGGTAGACAACTTCAATAATGTTTCTTAAGTAGTCCATTATAGAACCTACTTCGAAACCTAGAATCTCCCTCAATACCTTAACCCTTGAGCCCCTTGCCCTCCCTGTAGCACTAGCTATAAGTAACTGTCCAATGGCATCGATGTCCAAGGTAGCAGCCAGTTCCATTTCAACCTCATATAACTTTTTACTCAGTTCTTCTACCTTCTCCTCATTACCTGCATACTTATGGAACATGAGCTCTGACTTAAGTGAGACTACCTTCCTTGCAAGCTCTATAGACTTATCATCCACACCTAGAGTGTGGAGAATTAGATCAATCAAGGAAGACGATTTCAGTAAAGCATCAAAGTCATCAACTATGACTAAGCTGTACCTTAGCCCTCTAAAGAATTCTTTATTCCTAAATATGAACGCGTGTGTGACTACATCTATCCTGCCATTCTTCAATAGTTTACCGCCTTCAGAGTCCTTTAGATTTTCAGAGTCATTTATTATCTCCTCACGACTAAGGCTCCTTAATGAGGAGATGACCTGTTTCATCAGCTCTCGCGTGGGGACTATATAGAGAATATTTGCACCCTTAGAGGCCCTATAGATCGCATATACCTGGAGAAGTGTCGTCTTACCTACACCTGTAGGAGCTATCAATGCAAATGATTCATTAGAAAGCATTCTCTTAGCCCACGCTCTTTGAATTGTCCACAGTCTCTTACCGGTCAAGGCAGTGAAAAAATCGTCAAATGCCTTTAATTCATCCTCAAGAAGAAAGAGATCAATCAATCTCTTAGCATTACCTAAGGCGGTAAGGACTGATCTTACCCCATCCCTTTTAGCGTCTTTTAGATACTTAGACGGCATACATCTCCTACAAGGAAGCCCTTGTTTTAACCTGTCTTCACTTATAGGGCCTCCACAGTTAGGACATGCTCCCTTAATAATCATCTCTCATTCCTGGTTAAGACCTGCCTATATTGATGCACTTATAAAACCTTCACCCCATGGGGCTTTTTGGGTAAGCCTAAAGAGAAACTTCTTTTAACATAGGTATCATGTAGTTGGTGTGGGGGGAGTGGCTAGAAAATTCATATTTGTTACAGGTGGAGTGCTTTCCGGATTAGGTAAGGGCGTGACATCAGCATCTATAGGCTTGCTTCTAAAATCAAGCGGCTATTCAGTGACGGCCATCAAGATAGACCCTTATGTAAATGTTGATGCAGGGACCATGAATCCATACATGCATGGAGAAGTCTTCGTAACGGAAGATGGTGGAGAAACAGATTTAGACATAGGGCATTACGAGAGATTCTTGAATATAAACTTATCCAAAAAGAATAACATAACTACGGGAAAGATCTACAAGACAGTGATTGAGAAGGAGAGAAAAGGCGACTATCTTGGAGAAACAGTTCAAATAATTCCGCACGTCACAGATGAAATTAAAAAAGAGATCCGTGAAGTCTCTAAGGAGCAGGGAAGCGACATAACTATTATTGAAATTGGAGGGACCGTAGGCGATATTGAGTCCTTGCCTTTTTTAGAGGCTGCAAGACAGCTTCTAATGGAGGAAGGATCTAGAAACACATTTTTTGTACATGTAGTCCTCGTACCTAAATTATCTGTTACTGGTGAGCTTAAGACAAAGCCTGCACAACATAGTATTCAAGAACTCAGAAGAATAGGCATCCAACCAGATATCATAGTTGCTAGATCGGAGGTCCCCTTAGACTTTGAGGCAAGGAAAAAACTATCACTCCATAGCAGTCTCCCAATAGATGCAGTAATCAGCAACCCAGATGTGGAGACTATATACCTTGTACCACTCATTCTCCACAAGCAGAGGATACTGAAAATAATCTCTAAGAAACTAGGGTTAGAACTTAGAAAGTCAGATTTCAGCCATTGGAAGGAATTTGTCGACAGACTACTCACAGGTTCTACACGGGTTGAAATAGGGATGATAGGCAAATATACAAAACTAAAGGATAGTTATATCAGCATAGTGGAGGCACTTAAGCATTCTGCGGCCCAATTTCTCGTCAAACCTTCACTTAAATGGTATGAGTCCACTGACATTGAAGAGGGCAGAATTTCCCCTGAGCAGATCTCAGAAGAGGTAGATGGAGCTCTAATACTTCCGGGATTTGGCAGAAGGGGGGTTGAAGGTAAAATATCAGCTATAAAGGTCCTCCGTGAAAAAGGTAAACCAGTTCTAGGCATATGTTTTGGACTTCAGCTCATGGTTGTTGAATATGCGAGAAACGTTTTGGGCCTTGATAATGCAAATTCAACCGAAGTAGATCCCAATACCCCCTACCCCGTAGTGGATCTGCTGAGCATGCAAAAAGGGGTATTACAGAAAGGGGGGACAATGAGACTTGGCTCCTTGCCGATAAGGCTAGTAAAGGGAACTAAAGCCTTTGCTTTCTATGAAGGTAGGGAAGTTATCTACGAAAGACACAGACATAGATATCAAGTCAACCCTAAATACATAGACCTACTTGAATCCTCCGGCCTTAGAGTCAGTGGTTATAGTCTCGAGGGTTTTCCTGAAGTAATAGAATCAGTGGAAAGGAAGTTCTTTCTTGGAACTCAGGCACACCCAGAATTTAAGAGCAGACCCCTAAATCCAGCACCTCTTTTTAAAGCTTTTATGAAAAGTTTACTTAAGTAAAGGTATTATTCTAAGGTGGATATAAACCCGTAATAGATCCTTTAGCTAAAGTTTCTTGCTTTCAATTACAATCATAGTAGTGGTACCTCTAACCTGAGGTATTTTCCTGATCTTATTAATTACCAACTCCCTCAAAGCTTCGTGAGAAGGGGCCTCAACTTTAACGACAATATCATACATTCCATAAACCTCGTAAACTTCCTTCACCCCCTCTATTTTAGATAAAGCGTTAATCACTTCAGACTCTGTACCTATCTCAGTGTTTATTAAAACTATCGCGGAAGACATACTGTCATCCGTGATTATTAATGGTTTATGTTTTATAAGCTTATAGTTACAGCCTTTTAGGCCTCAGCAGCCTGGCCCTCATCATTTATAGCTTTCCGACCTTACAAGGCACATCATCAGCCTTGCACTAACTTCTTAACTTAAGCATTCAAAAAGCTATTGACGGATACACAGTAGTTATAGGGTTGTGGAGCATGAGAATAGAGGCAGGGTATAGAGCCTATCTATTGGATTCATTGATAAGTAATTACAGAATAATAAAATACGCCATTGAAAAGTTCAATAGCAACGTATATCTTTCTCTTGAACCTTCTATAGGCTTAATGGAGAGAAAAGGATTACGATACTTCATGGCCATACCTCAGCTGACAATTTTTATACCTGAGACCCTACCCTTCAAAGACCCAGACTTCATATTGGCTGAAGATATTTGGGTTAACGCGAAGGTTTTACCCAGCCCAATGAAGTTAGCAGCCCTGGGAGAACCCTTCAAAAAGCTACTGGCCCTCATTGGAGGAGATCCTACTGAAGCTGTAAACATTTCTAAACCTTCCTGTTTTTTAATAGGGATTAACTCTGGTGTAGACAGTTCAATCTATCTTAAAAAGATAGTTAATCAAAAACACGTTGCTATCCTCACAGGGTTAAAAGATCTAACATCATCAAGTAAAAGAACATCTGGTCAACCACTCTATTACTGGTCAACACATCCCCTACTCTCAAACATTTACTTAAATAAGACTAAAATTAACCTAGTTCCAATTAGCTCTCTGAAGAAGTTGAAGTACTTGATTAAGCCCCTCCTATATTTGGACAGTGAAACTGTAATGGGAGAGATAGAGTTTAACTCATCAGTTGTTTTCACAGGCTATACTCAAGAACTAAAAGAATTACTTTTCAGGGCTATCCTTTACACCTGTTAGTTCATCTAGCTTCATTCTCTTGCGCTTTCTCGACTGGCCCTCTTCAACTGTACCCTTAGCGACTATCTCATAAAGCACGGCCTCCTTACCCGCGCCCGGTCTGAGAAGCCTGCCTAGCCTTTGTATGAATTGCCTCCTAGAACCGGTGCCAGCTACTAATATTCCAACTGATGCATCTGGTATATCGAGACCTTCATCACCCACTGTGGTAACCACTAAAACCCCCTTATCCTCTTTCCGGTATCTTTCAAGGATTGCCGTCCTTTCATCATCGTTTGTAGATCCGGTCAGCAGGTAGCCGTCGACCTCTTCAGCGATTTTCTTAGCCAAGTCAACATAGTGGGCAAAAACTATTATTTTCTTTCCCTGACGCAGCTCTTTTTCAACTATCTCCTTAACCTTATCAATTTTAGCCTTAGATTTTTGAAATATCTGAAGCATCCGGGAATGCGCTCTTAATGCATGAATAGCTCTAAGATTTCCTCTCTTGGCCGCCTTAACTATATTCTCGAAGCTCTCTCCTCCTGCATATCTCCTGTAAAGTTCCCTTAATTCATTGTACTCCTTCATCTCCTCAGGAGATAGCTGAACCTTTATAGTCACCACTTTATACTTAGCTAGATATCCCTTTTCGGCCAGTTCTGCCGGAGATTTAAAGAATATCACGCCTCCCATCAAGGGGAAAAGCTGCACATGTCCACCGTCTTCCCTATAAGGGGTGGCCGAGAGTCCCAATCTGTAGAAAGCTGGAGACATTGTAGCGATATACTTAAACTTCTCTGCTGGCAGGTGATGAACCTCATCAATAAGAAGAAGAGTGAAATAAGGCGCTAATTTACCCATAGATCTATAGGCTGTCTGATATGTTGCTAACGTGATAGGAGCTATTTTCTTTTCCTTGCTATAATACAGTCCGATATACGATTCGTCAATATTAGTAAACCTTAATAGCGACTTACGCCATTGCATGAGCTGCTCCTTCGTATACAGGATTATGAGCGTTTTGACTGAGGCTTTAGTTAAGGCTGCAATCCCTATTACGGTTTTACCGGAACCCGTAGGAAGTGCTATAATGCCACGGAAGTTATTTTTAATCCATGAGTCTACAGCCTCCTTCTGATAATCTCTAAGTTCACCCACGAACTCTATTCTATCTCTAAGGGTTTCGCCCAGTCGGAACCCAGTAAGATCAGATACGGAGAACCCCAATATCTTGAGCTTGTTGATTAGGTTATTATAGTGCATTGGGTATGTGTAAAATATTCTGTCTTTACGATCATATAAAAGCAAACTCCTTAACTCATCATATAACGAACCCAGATACCTCGAGAACCGCACGTATAACTTCTCACCATCAAAGCTAACAATAGCATTACCTAATCTTTCACCTTTAATCTCCTCTAACTGCTCAACGAGTTCTTCGGAATAATCCGCCCCTGCCTCATCAAGTACTTCAAGGATGTGATCTACTGAAAAACCTCTTTCTAGAACCTTATCCTTAGAGATCTTGAAGATAGTGACCCCCTTCTCTCTGCCCAAGTAATCGCTGAAAGAAAGCAACTTCTTAAAAACATCTGAACTTACCCAACCGCGAACAACGAATTTCGGTTCATTATCCAAGGTTTGCTAAGCCTCACTCGTATTCCTCTTCCTCGTATAACTCCACAATAACTCTAGCTTTCACATTTCTTTTAAAGAAAGGCGGGACCTCAGAACCCAAATCCATCGTAAATGTGATCTCGTTCCCTAAGTCATCTCTAAATCTTATCTCGGCTACATATGATTCTTGGCCGCCTCCCTCCATAGACTTTAAAAGTGCTTTATATAGCCTGGAGAAAGCCAGCTGGAAGGCCACGGGATTGCTTAAGTCTTGAGGTGTTATTTTAGCTTCCGCTAATCCCCTAGCTATGTCAACCACTACCTTATCTATGAAACCTTCGCCATTAAAGACTTTTTTATATGAGCTTCCTTCAACTGAACCCATTATCCTACACCTAATCAACCTATAGGCTGTAAAGAATATAAAGGGTTCCTGCCTAGAGACTCCTAACCTCAAAGCTTATTAATCAATTGCTTAGTTTAAACATCGAAAAGCAATATAGGAAAAGGTGAGAAAAATGTCAGCGTCCCAAGGTCCAATATCCAGCAATGTAGTTCTAGTAGGTAAGAAACCGGTTATGAATTACGTATTAGCAACCTTAACTCTCCTAAACCAGGGAGTGCCAGAAATTATAGTGAAGGCTAGAGGTCGAGCAATAAGTAAGGCTGTAGATACTGTCGAAATAGTTAGAAGCAGGTTCCTACCTGATAAGGTCGCAATTAAGGATATTAAGATAGGGAGCCAGGTAGTGACAACTGCCGAGGGCAGGCAGACTAGGGTCTCCACTATAGAGATTACCATCTCTAAGAAGGAGTAACCGGTAAAATAAAAACATCACAGTAGTATCATTCGATTTTTTGCCAAGTTTAACAAACAGAATAAAACTGACTGGCGTTCAGCCATAGAAACCTTTAACTCTTCTTTATACTTTTCCACTCCCCTAGGAGGACATAAGGTTTAATTCTCTTAACGTGAGGCTCACAGGGTATTGGATTGGGGAGATTACTGGACAGAATTGCTCTTGCAAAAAAACCTCTTCTTCAAGTCGCCCTAGACTTCGTGAGGTTAGAAGACATGTTAAGGGTGGTTTCTGCGTTAAGAGACCTTCCTATTGACATATTTGAGGTTGGCACCCCTTTAATAAAGAGCGAAGGCGTGAGAGCTATATCGTTGTTAAAAGCCTTCATAGGCGACCGAGCTTTAATTCTTGCAGATATGAAAACGGCAGATGTAGGGGGTTTAGAGACGGAGATCGTAGGAAATGCTGGAGGTGATGTAACCACAGTTCTTGCTTCAAGTGATGATGAAGTAATACTTAGTGCACTGGCCAAGGGTAGTGAAGTGGGGTTGGATGTGGTTGTGGACACCGTCGGATTAAAGAACGTTGAGGAAAGAGTGGAACGAATTATAAGCCTCGGTGTTAGATTAGTCAATCTCCACGTAGGCATAGATGTGCAGAAAGCCGAAGGTTTGAATGCTGCTGATCTAGCTGAGAAGTATATGGGTATGGTTAAAAAGTACAGAGATAATGTTGTATTTTCTATCAGTGGAGGGATTAAACTGGAAGACGTAGTAAAACTTAAGGAGAAAGGATTCAGGGTAATTGTAGTAGGTTCATCAATAACTAAGGCACCCGACCCTAGAAGAGCTACATGTGAAATTCTAAGGTCTCTTGAGAAAGATTGTTAATGACTTACTAGCATGTGAGTCCTGATTTTTAAGTTAATTAATTAAACAAAATCTTTCAGGTGTTTAATAATATGCTAGAGCTGTTGCTACTGGTGGTGACCTTAATTCTGACTTTTCTAGCCGTAAGTGGTTACGATCAATACATAGCGACAAAGATTAAGGCGCGTACACTTAGGGATAGATCTAGGCTATACCCTACAGATCACACCTTTGCAGAAGGCGATCCTTTTACCCGGATGAGGATTAAGAAAGTCAAGGCCGCTAAGGTGGGTAGCTATCTAGTTGTAACTCTTGTAATAAGCGAAGGAGGGAGAGGAGGAGAGAAAATAGAAATTGAAGATCCAACACTCCTTCTCCCTCTAGTGAATGGCGAAAATGCTGAAACACTTACTTAATGAACAGGTCTTCATACTCTTTCATCATTCCTGCGCTTGTTTTAGTATCTACGAATAACGCGGCAGCTTCCTCAACATCTGTAACGTCAACTACCTCATGGCCATGTCTGGCCGCAATAATTGCTGCTGGCCTTAATATTTGAGTTGCATAGCGCAGACTGCGTGAGACTCCTAAATCTGCCAGTTTTTCAAGGGCCTCTGAAGTTAGCTTTATTTCCTCTTCAACTGACCTTATCCTAATAATTTCTTTTATCTCATCCCTATTATAGGGCCTAACAGGTATAAGCAACAGCCTATCGAGAAGATCAAGGGGTATTCCATGAGGTGACTCGATATCCGTTCCCCTTATCCTGGTTACACCTCTGTTGGTTGCTAGAATTAATATAGGAGAGAACTCTGACTCGAGAACCCTCGTTAAGAATGAAAAAGACTCCAGGTCAAGTAAGTGAGCGTCATCAATGAATAACACGCCTGGGACTATCTCAGCTTTTCCCTCATCCACCCATTTCTTAACCTGCGAGTTAACAGACTTTCTTATGTCCTCATCAATCTCTCTCTCAAATTCGACACCAAAGAGGCCGGTTAGAGAAAACCGCTGACTAGCTGCATAAACATCTAGGTCATTAAATGAGAATACGTGAACTATTTCTTTCTCCTTCTTCACAGAACCTGAAGGTTTCTCAGACTCGACCTTCCAAGGCTCTATATCATAATATTTCGCCCTCTCTATACCCTTAACTCTTCCAACTTTATGAACGATACCTGTCTCAGCATCAATCCATATGTGATCCCCTCGTTTCACCCTCAACTGGGTCAACTGTTGTGTGACCTCCTCACCCACTGTTAGAGTTAAGGAATCATCCTTTGTCTCTAAAGTTATACGTGCTTCCCTAGGCACTTTAACGTAGGGGTTCAACGGATGCCTAACGTATCCGATCTTAATACTTGAAACAACGCCTTCGTAAACAAGTCTTTTCTCCCTGACACGGACACCCATAGCCTTACGTACAGCTCTCATTAAAACCTCAGTCTTTTTAGCTTCAGTTGAGTATACTTCAGCACCATCCATAGATACAAAGGGGGTGTCCTCTCCTAGCTCCCTAGCAATTGCAACAGCTAGTGCTGTCTTACCGGTGCCAGGGGGTCCTACCAATAGAATTCCCTTTCCAGTCATCTTACCTTCCTTAATCATTTCTACTACTATACCTGCTGCCTTCCTAGCTTCTAGCTGACCTACTAATCCATCAGCTATGCGTTCAGGCTCTCCTTTCTCGTTAAGACCTAAACCTTTTATATGACTATGAAGCGTGAGAAGATATTCAGCCTCCTTCCTCAATGGCTTGATCTCCCTGATCTCAGCCATACAAATCCCCCATAAGATCAAGAAGTACAAAGAAAAAATTGATTGCTTTGAAGAATTAGGGAACACTTTAAAGATTGGGTGTGAATAAACTAAAGGTGTGTTAGTTGTCACAGAAAGGAAGTGGTAAGTCATCAGGTAAAGAGCTGAGGATAGTGACCAAGAAAGTAGTGTCTGAGGACCTCGTAAAGAAAGACGCTAAAAAAATGAAATTGTTGAAAATCATAAACGAACTTAATCAGATCTCGGAAAGATCACTTACTAAGTTATTATACTTATTGAAAAATGAGAAAAACATTGATCTAGGTTATAAATTCGTAATGCTTGGAGATACCCCAAGCAGCCGGGAAGTAGCTGAAGACCTAAGGATCCTCCTTTACTTAGGCCTTTTAGAAACTGATCCTATCACAAGACGATTAAGACTTACCTCAAACGGCAAGGAGTTCCTTGATAATAACCCTGTGGAAAGCCCTGAGATAGAAGAACTGCTTAAAGCTTTAGATGAGTTAAAGCCAAAAATTGAGGCAGAAGAGAGCACAGCCGAGCTGGTGTTAGGGAGAAGACGCCGGAGAAGAGGGAGAAGACGGTAGTACCCGGCCTCATTCTTTTGTAGGGTCGTAAACAGTAAGCAATTTCCTGATGAGTTCTGGGTATGCATCTCTGTATCTCATAATAAATTCGGATTCCCGCTGCCTTACTCTGGGATGCTTCCTTCTCTTATCAGGATACATCAAAGGAATTCCATCTATTATAGGATACCATCTACCACACTTTGGACATACGAGAACCCCGGCCTTGACATCAGTCTTTATGCACTCATCGCAAGGAGGCTTATCCTTGAGGTCTTTAATGAAGACTCTGAGATACCCGCAGTAGTAATCGCAGAACGGCTTATCGATATTGAACTTTCTATCAATACTTACTTTTTCGAATACATGTAGTTCTAAGGGGAAATGCTTACACATAGGGCAAGCCAGTAGATTAAGCAATGCATACCTCATTTCAACACCTGATCCAGTATAGACTTCAAGAGATTAAGTAGTTTCTCAGCTTCCACCTTGCTGGAGGACTCAACAAATATTCTTAATACGGGCTCAGTACCAGAAGGCCTGACAAGGAACCAGTAACTCTTACCAATAACTTTCACACCATCAACACTTATTATTCTATCACTATAGAATTTTTCTTTAAGTACATCATATAGTTCACTCAGCTTTTCCCTTGACTTCAAGGGGATCTTTGTCTTTATAAGATATCTATGTGGAAGACCGTTTACGGCATCACTTAAACGGACTTTCTCCTTCGCTAGGAACTCAAGCATTAAGGCAAGGGCCATAGCTCCGTCTCTCACATACTGATGCGGAGGATACATAAAACCACCATTTTCTTCAAAACCTGCCATAGCACCTAACTTAACCATCTCCCTTGCTATGACAACGCTACCTACTTTAGTCCATATGACCTCCACTCCATACCCTTTCAAAACATCCTCGACTATTGTAGAAGAGGACACCGCCGTTATTATCCTTCGAGGTGTATTATCTTTCCTATTAGTTAGGATATGCTTGCACAGCAAAACAGCGCTTCTATCACCGGGTATCACTCTCCCTATATCATCAACGAAGATCGCCCTATCAGCATCACCATCGTGTGCAACACCTATGTGTGAGTTTGAGGATTTAACTGCATTTGAAAGCTGCACAAGGGATTCAGGTGTAGGTTCTGGAGGTCTATTAGGGATGTGAGAAATTTCAGTGTTTAAAGTCATTACTTTAGCCCCTAACTCCCTCAACATCTTAGGTGTAGTTAGGGATCCCACATTATTCGCACCGTCAACTACAACCTTAAACCCAGAGGCTCTTATTAGTTCTTTGTCCACCATATTCACCACGGAAGTAATATAGAAGTCCAAAACGTCATCCACTCTCTTAACGTCATATCCTAGCTCAATCCATGGGGGTCTATGCGATCTTCCTTCATGGAAATATCTTTCTATCTCCTCCTCAACCTTTCTAGGGGCTTCAATACCGTCGCCTAGTATCACCTTAAGTCCGCTATACTCTGGAGGATTATGCGATGCAGTTATCATCACACCTCCATCAAAACCCTTCTCCTTTATATAGTACTGCAAGGCAGGTGTTGGTACTAAGCCAGCGTCAAAAACCCTAACACCTTCAGAAAGAAGCGTGCCCACTACTATATGATGTATAAAGTAGCTCCCTGCTCGGGCATCCCTACCAATCAACAATTTTGAACTCTTACCGAAGTAATAGCCTATGGCTCCCGCCAATCTAGTGATAAATTCTGATGTTAAAGCAGAGTTTGTAACCCCCCTAACGCCATCAGTACCGAAAAGCCTGCTACCCCTGGATAACATCTTGAATTACCACCACATTTGCAATTCTATTAGCGAGTTGCCAACTATATAATTTAATTTTATAGAAGTGGCGAGGGTAATTAAGAGGAGATGCGGTGATGAACCATTAAAGTATGGCTTGATTCATTGACCTCTAAGCAGAGCACGTTACTTGGCACGATAGCTAAAGAATTAATTAAGCAAGGGTATAAGGTTTTAGTTACATGCAGGGAGTATGAATTTACCGTAGGAGCGTTAAAACGACTTGGAATAGATCCCAAGGTTGTGGGAAAATATTCAGAGGGTGGCCCCTTTGATAAGGTATTAGCAGACGTAGAAAGAATGAAAGAGCTACTTCCCATTGTTAATGAGGAAAAACCTAATATCCTTATCTCCTACCCTAACCCCTCTGCTGCTAGGTTAGCCTTTGGACTTGGGTTTAAGTATATTGCAATGACTGACTCCCCTCACGCCGTCATCCCCAGCCGTTTATCCTTGCCATTGGCGGACTATATAGTGTACCCCAACTGTATCCCTAGAGGCGAAATAGAAAAATACTCCTACCAGCCAACCTGTTTAGTTCCTTATGAGGGAGTAGATGAAGTTACGTGGATAGTTAGAAATAGACCATCACTTAAGTACATTAAGGATATACTGAGCCTCCCTCCATGGAGATATATCGTTATAAGGCCGCATGAATCACATGCAACCTATTACAGGAACACAAAGCTTAGAATTAACCTCATGAAGCTGATAAAGGAAGTAACCAAAGAAGGTTATACAGCAGTTTTACTTCCAAGATATCAGGAACACATCCTAATAGCTAAAGAGCTCTTCAATAGAGGTATCAACCTAAAACTCATCACGGGAATGTATGATGGGGTAAGCCTAACGTATTATGCCAGAGCTGTTATAACTGGAGGTTCTACACTAGCAAGGGAAGCTGCCCTTCTAATGACAACAGGAATAACATACTTTCCTTATAGGCTTTACGTGAACGACTTCGTAAAAAGCAAAGGTTATCCACTATATAAGGTCACTGAACTTCAAGAGATTATCAATATCCTGAAGACTTCAAGGCCTAGGAAACCTCATTACGACGACCTTGTCGCTAAGCTTAAAAAAGATTTCAAAGATCCTTTAGAAGTAATAGGCACCATCCTGAGAAATCTTAACGGGTAGATAAAGTGAAGGCCTATTATAGTGTGCTACTTAGGGATCTCAATAAAGACAGTAAAACTCTTGAAGCTATTGAGGATGCAGGCTTTGACGGAGTAGAGGTAAGCCTTGAATATCCTATTTGCTATAAGGAATCTATTGACGGGGTGGCTATAGAAAGATTGAAGGAGGAGGGCCTTCTATACTCGTTCCATATGCCGTGGAGGGACTTCGCTCTTGCGTCACCGATAGAATCTATCCGTGAAGCGTCACTCTCAGAATTTATGAGATGTTGCAGACTTATAAGTAGGTTTAACCCCACTCACTTGGTTTTACATGTATCAACCAATCAATCCTATTGCGGGTTCAACTATAGGGAATGTATAGAAGCAGGAAGAAAATCGTTAGAAAAAATCGACGCGTGGTGTAGGTCTAGGGACTTGGAAGCTCTAGTGGAGACTGTTCCTGATAGGTGCTGCAGTGGTGAAGATCAATTACCATACCTTATAAATAACCTCAGCCGTATCTACGTATGTCTCGACTTACCCCATATCTTAGAAAAAAGACTTAAGAGAGTAGGAGCCCTCTACGATTATCCTAACATAATAAGGGACCAAGCTCCAATAGTTCTTGAAAGGCTGAGATTATTACATATACATAAATTAGGGATTGATAAAAATACAGGGTTATTAGTAGATCACATAATGCCTGAGGAACACGAGTTAAATGAGATTCTTAACATGCTAGAAGAACTTAACCTAGTATATAAAATTAAAGCAGTAGTTTTCGAGGTTTTCCACCCTAGAAGGGTCAGGGAAAATATGAAAAAATTAAAGCGCTTGGTTAGAAGGGTCCATGAAATTGAATAATGAAAAATTAAGGAAGAATGAAAGCCTCATCCTTGGCATTGATGAGGCAGGTCGTGGACCGGTTATCGGCGATATGTTTATAGCGGGTGTGTTGACCAGGAAAGAAAACATTCCTCTGCTGAAATCCCTAGGTGTAAAGGATAGCAAGAGGCTCACACCTAAGATGAGGTGCCGTCTTACTCATCAAATAATCCAGCTCTCTGAAATGATCTTAGTTGTGAGATGCACTCCGCAAGATATTGACATTAGAAACCTAACGTATCTCTTCACTGATGCGATAACTAGGATTGTAAGGCATGTTCTATCACAAAAGTCTTGCCTTTTAAAGGAGATCTACGTTGATGCTGTCTCGAGCGTTAAAGTTCGACATGCCCTCTCTAGCGTGCTTCCAAGTAATGTAAAACTCATTTACGAACCGAAAGCTGATGCTAAATATGTTATCGTAGGTGCAGCATCCATAATTGCAAAATACTTAAGAGACAAACACATAGAGTATCTGAGAAAAGTATATGGCGACTTTGGAAGCGGCTACCCCTCAGATCCTAAGACATTATCTTGGCTAAGAGGGTTTGTTGAGAAAGAGCTCCCTCCCATAGTGAGAAAGACTTGGAAAACTCTCGAAAGAATTGGAATTCCAGCCAAGGAGAAAGAAGGAGCTGAGAAGAACCCACATAATCTACTAGGTAAAAAGATTAGAAAACCCCACAACTAAATTAGGTGTTAAACATTTTTTCTTACAGGTGCATAGTGTAGATGCCTACGAACTTACCTCCGGAGGCCCGGGCAAAATGGGCTAAGTACTTAGATGCTAGAACTCCTGAAGAAAAACTGAGGGCCCTTGAAGAGTACCTCTCTACAATACCTAAACATAAAGGAACTGAAAACCTGAGGGCTTGGGTAAGGCGAAAGATCGCTGACCTGAAGGAGGAGATCGAGGAACGTAAAGCAAGAAGGAGCGGCTCAGGTGCTCCTTCGTTCTTCATTGAAAAGGAAGGAGCGGCTCAAATAGTTATATTAGGCATGCCCAACTCAGGGAAAAGCGCACTCCTCAGAGCGCTCACTAATGCAAAACCTCATGTGAGCAATATACCGTTTACAACTAAGCACCCCATCCCAGGAATGATGTATTATGAAGATATCCAACTCCAATTGGTAGAAGCTCCAGCAATAGTTGAGGGTATGAGGAGAGGTTCTATATGGTGGGGTTCAAGAGTTCTGGGATTAGCAAGAAACGCTGATGCTCTCTTAATAGTTCTAGATTCTCGAAATGACCCCCTATCTCAAGCACGGATAATAGTTCAGGAACTTAAGGAGGGGGGAGTGGAGATAGTAAAGCCTCGAGGAGAGGTTGTGATATTAAGGAGTAAAGCAGTTCACGGAATAAAAGTGATAACTCTAGGAAAGCTTATAGATTGTACAGTAGAAGATGTAAGAAAACTGCTCTCCAGCTACGGTGTCTTTAACGCTGAAGTTAAGATTTTTGGCGAGGTGTCTCTAGACGATATAGAGGCCTCTATCTTCGAACGCAAAATATTCAAGCCGGCCATTGTACTTCTAAACAAATCAGAAAAACTAGAAAACGAGATAATAGCCGAATATATAGGGAAAATAAAGAAGTTCTTCCCTAGCTCTCCAATAATGCCTGTGTCTTCCCTAACCAGGGAAAACCTTGACAAAATACCCAAACTCTTATTTGATAATCTTGGAATTATAAGGGTATATACAAAAGAACCTAATGAGTCTTCGCCCTCTGATAAGCCTTTAATACTTAAAAAGGGTGCAATAGTCGCAGATGCCATCAAGAAGATTAGGGAGGATTATCTGAAGTTCTTCAAATATGCAAAAATATGGGGACCTTCTGCTAAATATCCGGGGGAGAGAGTAGGTCTTGATCATCAACTCCAAGATGGAGACATAATTGAAGTTAGGACAAAGATAAAGGGAATCTAAGGTGGAATAGGTGGCCAGAAAGAAATCGAAGAATAAAGAAGGGAAAAGCAGTAGAAAGAAGAAAAGCATCAATATAGATTCCTGGATAGATAAATACATTATGGACTTCGTAAGCCTGATTGGGTTAGATATTTTAGGTCTAGGAAAGAAGGCCTATAAAGAGCTTCTCTCGGATATCATGATTGAGTTATATGGTTCCCTAACTTCATATACTAATGTTAAAACCTTAGCAAAAAGATATCTACGTAATCGACGGTTACTCGATGAAGTCATAGCGTCAAGGCTTGCCATGACGCTCGACAAATTTACAGAAGAGCAGCTTGAGTTTATAGTATATAACATAAGTGACAGTGTCCTTAACTTGGCACCTAAGATATACGAAGAAATCAAAAGGCTAGGACGTAATGATCTTGCTACCTTGTTAAGGGTTAAATGGGCAAATGCCTGGCTTAAAATAAAGAAAACTTCTTTACCTCTCGAATGTCCAAAATGTGGTTTTAATGCAGTAATGCCTGACCTTACATGTTTAGTTTGTAACTCAGTGCTTAAAGAGAGCGAAGTAAAACAGCATGCCAACTTCCTCTCAAGTTTCAAAATGTTCATAGATGACCTCCAATGCGAGGATCTAAAAAGGCTACTAAATTACGACTATGTATTGATGAACGGAGCTGGCATTAAGCTTCCTTGGGAGAGAAAAGAGCCGATCGATGTGGAAATATTTCTCTCAGACGTAGAAAAGAAACTACTTAAGGAAGAATACAAACTGAGATGTGAGCAGATGGATAATGCAGATCACCAACAACGTGGAGTATGTGAAGAGCACCATCTACAGCAATAAGATAGTTCTCGTAGCAATTACTACTCAGAACCCAGCATATTACAAACTTCTAACCCGGTTAACTGAAAAGCTTGAGAAAGCGTTCAAAGGCAAACTAGTGGCAGTAACATTAAAGATAGATGGAGATGCCACTCAAGAAGCAGCTGTAGTTCTCTATATTGATGGAGAAGAGGTTCTTAGACAGAACTTGTTTTTAATGGATTTAAAGAAGGATGAGGAACTCTTAAAATGGAGTATAAGGGAACTTCTTACAGAGTATAAATTGAATATGTAGGGTCAATATTCGATTAAGAAAGCATTAACCTGCTAAGGCGGTAATAACACTCCTTATTAATACGGTTTTTGCCTATTTTGACACCCTCCAATTCAAGAAGCCTTCTCTTTAATTCAGGATTACTATGTCCTTGATAAGTATACCCTCCGAGAGTGCATTCAGCCCTAACTACACGATGACATGGAATAACGATAGGCTCATTATTAAGCTTTAGAAGTTGCCCGATAACCCTCGGTGAGGTACCCATTAACAGGGCTAATTCCTTATATGTTATTACTTTACCTAAAGGTATCAGCTGAAGAAGCGCTTGGATAGCATTGAGATAGGGAGTTCTGCCCTTACATTTGACCAGGCTATTATTTTGAATCTGCAGGCAGGGGATCACCTTTGCTCCCATCTAATGCCTTTCTAGAAATTATTGTTATTTTGCCAGAGTCCTCATCACGCTCAATGATAAATTCAGTGCCCCATCTCTCGATCATTGCCTTCGGTAGATAGAGATTTAAGGGTAAAGTGAAGTACTCGTAAGTGTACGTTTTACCATTAACGGTTTTCTTTCCAATAATCTTTTTAGCATTAGCAGTTCTCCTGGTCACAGTCATCATTGCCCACCCCACGGTAATTGTTAGGGCTAGGGATCTATTAAGACTTTTACTTTAATGCAATATCAGCTACCTTCACCTAGGATAGTCACACCTATATTTAAAGAGTGGGGAGTCTTGCTCATAGCTCTTGCATAGCTGAAGAGCAATTTGAGCTTTACTTAATTCGTAGCCCAAGTAAAGGGCGTGCTGAGCACCTAAGCCTAGTTTCTGAACAACATGCCTACCTAGACTTAAGATATCATAACCTGAGAACCTAGCTATTAGTTTCTCGTCCTTCCTACTGTATGCATCGACTATTACTTCATTGCTGTTGTGATCTATGAAAATCTTAAGGTAAATCCTAGGATCTAAAGATGGGGGTACGTAACTGGTTACAGTTTCACGTTTTATATCCTCCTTTATTTCCGGTGGTTTCAATTCCTTTGCTCTTTTCTCCTTAAGTATTAAAAGATCTACACCGACGTTTATAGGTGGAGATTTCCTCACATAAGCTCTATAAACCATCTCGCGAGCAATACTAACCTCCTTAGCAACACCTCTCACCTTATTACTCGACTCAGTTACAAGGAGTACAGATGCACCTAGCTCGAAAGCTAAGGAAGTCAATGACGCTACAACACCTGGAGAATCAGCATCTAGTAATTCGTAAAAATTAGGCAGCCCGAATAGATGAGGATAGTGGAGTTCTTCCGTAGATTTGAGATGAGCCTTCAAGCTCTGCGCAAAGCCTAGCATAGGAGGCCGAATAAGCGGATCTACTATGATTTTATCAAGTCCAAGCTCAAGGGCCTTCTCAATATTTTCCTTAAGAGAAGCTACAAGGGCTTCAGGTGATGAGGTATCATCTGGAATAATTACTAATGCTTGTTTACTAGTTATGTTACCTGAAATAGCCTCTAATGTTTTACCGTTTATGTTAGCTAGTAAGTCAAAATCTACAATGGATTTCTTCCCGACCCTCATATAGTCAAGAATATCTAAGCCGACAATAAGGTTGTAGTTCTTAAAGAAGTCCATAACCCTCCATAAATCCTTTGAGGGATTACAATCTACATCACAACCTAGTATAATGCCTTCATAGCCATATTTCACTATGTAATCAGCAATGCCTGCTGGATTTCCCTTGCCCTTCATATACTCGAAAAGAAGAACCATAGGGGGAGGAGAGACTGTAAATTTCACATTGTTGATGGCGAAGAGCGGATTGTTGGATGCTATAATCTCTTTTATTCTACCTCTAATATCTTTCTCCAAGGAGATCTGGATTAGCGAGTCTGCAGGCAGTTCTGGAGAAAAGGTAACTCCCTCCTTGAGATATTTAATCATTTCAGGCAAGTCCCCCACATAGGTAGTTCCTTTAACGGCCTTCACTCCGAACTTTTTCTCTAGAAGCCTAGCGGAACCCCTAATCAAGCCTGGAAGAATTATCAAGTCATACTTCGTAACAGGTACTTTATTCTTAATAAACTCACTCATTATATAGTCAACACTTGCGAGGCAAGCGACCTGGGCCGATGATCTGAAAATATCAAACTCAATATCATTTTCCTTAATCGATTTAACAACTTCTCTCACTAATCCTTCAGCGCTTACTGTGGTCACTAACAGTATCCTCAAGTCTCATAACCTACACTGTGGGTGTTTTAGACAAGTTAAAAATATGCGGGTAGTATAAGTTTCGTGGGGACAGCGATGGTGGAGAAAATACCTGTATTGAACCTAGAAGGATACGCTATTAACGGTTTTCTAGACTCATTCGAAATAGTAGACTGCGGTGTTAAAGGTAAGATAAGATTAAGCAAAATTCAAGCGAGGTTAGCGAATGGGGAGGTCGTAGAAACGAATTGTATGGAATATCCTAGAGTCGCTAGGATTTTCGTGCTCTTGGAAAAGTATAAGAAGTTCAAGAACGCAATAGTGATAGATAACCTCAACGAAGAAATGATGAAAGGTATTACATATGACCTTGATCTAAAAACTTCACGTAAGGGATGATTAAGACACCAGACACTGAGGGAGACAACAGAAAAAAAGAATCAACCCTTATAGCTTGCCCTGAATCCATAGAGGTAGTCAGATAGCGTTTACTAAAATTCTTTCTGAGGCCTAATATTCATAGGAACCTATAAAAGGCGCAGAGATCCAACCAATAATCTGGTGCAGGGAATGGACAAAGAGAAGAGCAAATTCCGCATGAGTATCCCAAAGAGCGAAGAGGATTATAAACATATCGAGGAGGAAATTAACAAAGAGTCTGAAAGTGAGGAAGGAAGTGAGGCTTATCACGAGCATGAACTAGGCCTAGAAATAAGGACAGGCGAAGATGCGACAGTTCTCTTGCTTAACACCATCGCACACACATTAGCACATATCGAGATGGAGCTGGGCAATATTAACACAGCTATTTTAGAGGTAAGTGAGAAAACACAGAGTTTAAGGTCAGCTGTTTTCACACTTGTTAAAGCCCTTCTCTACGGCTCCATATCAAAGCCCGAGGCTAAGAGGAAGCTACTCCACGATATATTAGAAGAGCTTATGGAGGGCTGATGTTATAAGAGCAACATTTTTTACCTACTTAACTTGGTAGAATGGTCGGGTTGTGAAGGGTTATGAAGTTTTGCCCTAAGTGCGGTACAATGATGATCCCGGTGAAGAGGGGGAACAGAACTATACTTAAATGTCCTAAGTGCGGATATGAGGAAGAGCTTAAATCCAAGGAACTTAAAGACTATAAAATTGAGGTAAAGGAGACTTCTAAGAAAATAAGAACTACCTCTGTAGTCAGCGAAGGGGAGGAGAAAAAGAGGGCAAGAGAAGAAATTGAACAGGAAAAAGAAGAATTCTATGAAGTATTCCTCGACCTCATGAGCGAGGAGGAAGGGTCATAAAAAGAGAGTGTGGCTAAGCACATATTTATAATCTTCATAATATGAAGGTTTTTGGTGCGGGGGTGCCCGAGCAAGGTCAAAGGGGTCGGGCTCAGGACCTCGTGTGGGAGCCCCGATGGCGTAGGCCTGCGTGGGTTCGAATCCCACCCCCCGCACCAAAACTTACTTCTTTCCTTCGGCACTGCTCGACGGCCTAGAGAGGCCCTTAATTCTTCTAATTTTCTCAATAATGTCAAGTAGCTTTAAAATATCATCGTACTTGTCGCTAAGCTCCAGCTCGCCTGCTGAGACTTCTCGAATCAATTCACTAACCTTGTAAGCTACGTGTTTCTCTAGTTCATCCAGAACAGCTTCTGTTGTTGCTGATATAGCTTCGCTTTCCGTTGATACTACCCTTATTGAACCATGTACAGGGCAGATAATTTCTCCGCTCCTAAGCTTAAATAGAGGCAACCCACAAATAGGGCATGTCTGATCAAGCATTACCGCACCCGAACGTAGTAACTCAGCCATCCTTTGAAGGGCTTTATTTCTATCTATACTGGGTTTATCCATATTACTGCCCAAATAATCCAGGAAATAGCGGTATTAAGTATGCTACGTGTGAACGGGGTTTTCCAAGGTAGTAAGCGGGGCAGCAATTTAATTTAGTTTATTAGTAAGGTTTTTTAGGTATTTCGAGGAGGGTGAAAGAATGTCTGAAGCTTCAGCTAATAAAAATGAGCTTAATGAGGCAAAACTGAGACAGGCTCTCATGTTGCTTGAAAAGATAATTAGCGATTCAAGTGTTCCTAGAAACATTCGACGAGCCGCTATAGAGGCTATGAAAATGCTCAGAGATACTTCCTTATCACCGGGTGTTAGAGCTGCAAACGCAGTAAGTATATTGGATGAAGTAAGCCAAGATCCGAACATGCCAATGCATACACGAACAGCGGTATGGAGCATTGTGGCCGTGCTATCCACTGTTAAAGACTGAGATAAATCAAGCAACTGAAGACGTTGTGAGTGAGGATGCTTGAATTATGAGAGTCAGAGCTAGAGTTAGGGGTATATACTCCACCGCACTCTCTAAGCTTTTGAATGACCATGGCATAGAGCTAGTGGATGTTACTCCACAAATAGCTGAGAGAATTGGCGTTGATCCTAGAAGAGGGCTACCTGCAGACGTAACTATTAAGTCTGATGAAGACGACTCATCACAAGTCCTCGTACTTGGCTTTCCTCAAGCCGTTGAGAAAATTACAGAGGTTCTTGTAGATAATATTCCTGATTTAATAATCTACAAGCCTAAGATAGGCCTATATTCATGCTTTAAAAGTAGAATAGTAGGTATAAACAACAACGTCTGCTTAGCTCAAACTCCTGTAGGTAATGCCTTGCTTGTTGATGAGAAAAATTGCTTGCCAGGCAGGGAGTTACCCGTAACAGTTGTAAAGGTTCCCATAAAAAGCGGGGATAGACTAGTAGTATCCAGTAAGGTAAGGGTTGTTGGAAAATATGCTATACTGGGGAGAGGATCCGGTGTTTCTTTTAGTAGCTTCATAAGAAGTAAGGAAAGGATCTCAAAGCTCCTAGAAATCTCAGCTGATTTAATTAAGGAAGGATATTCTATTCGATGGAGAAGCAATGCAGATGAAGCGGATATAAACCACATAATCAGTGAACTCCCTGATCTTAAAAAGAAGTTTAAGGAAGTGGAGAATTTACTAAAAACATCGGAACCTCTGAAAATAGTCTATGAGGGCGAATACATGAATATTCTAGAGCTCACTTACCGGTCGAAAATGTATTTAGATGAAGTGCGCTCATCTGTAACCTCAACCACACCATACCATCATATGCTTAGAACATTAAACAAGGAGGAAAATGTTGTCGATCTTCTCGACATAATAGCCAAGGAAGTCGACTCAAAAAAATTGGTAGAGTGGCTAAGACGATGGATTGCTAATAAAATCCTGGATAGAAAAGAGATATTCCTTCAGCACAAGAGGGTATTTAAGAAAAATATCAATATAGGTCACATGCAACCGATAGAAGCTGTCTTAACCCCTGGGGTGCTCATTAAGCTAAGAAGGAACATTAAGTCAAAAGGGCTTTATGACGGTTTAAACGTTAGTAAGGATGTAGGTGATTATGCAATAACCGTCGTCTGGGAAGGTGAGTGGCATCTCAAGCATGAATATTTCGCAAAAAGTGGGATCTCAAAAGGCATATACTTTAATATAAATACACCGCCAGAGATTCTTCCTAATGGCACGATTAGATATGTTGATTTAGAGGTTGATTTAGTGAAGCCTGCTGGCTTAGGATGTAGACTGATAGACTCTGAGGGCTTCAGGAAGCTGATAGCGGAGCAAGCAGTTACCCAGGAAATCCTAGAAAATGTGATTAAGGAAATAGAGACTCTAATCTCCACATACTGCAGCCTGACAAAGTAATCCCTTCTTCCTACAAATTTCTTTAACACATTCACGAAGCACATAACACTTGTCTTTCGATGCATCTATCTCTGACAATCCTTCCTCGGAAACCAGTCGCCTATAAATAGCCCTTACCTTCTCAGTGGTTTTAATATCTTCCTCTAAATAGGGGATCCTGGTAGTTCCATTCCTTTTCCGCGATAAGCCTACTTCAGGAGAGACATCCAGATAAAAAGCTATATCAGGCTTAATTGCAAAATAGTTAACTGTCTTTATCCATTGAATGTCAGCCCCCCGTGCCCCTTGGTATGCTATTGAAGAATAGTAATACCTGTCACTGATTACAATTTTTCCTTCATTCAATGCTGGTTTAATAACTTTCTCCACATGGTAATACCTGTCAGCAGCCATCAGAAGTGTCTCAATCACTGCACCTAACGCTCTACCATACCTCCTTATAAGTTTTGTCATTTCATCGTTAAAAGGCTCGTACGTATAAAGAGTTTGGAATCCCTGAGAATTTAGGAGTTTAACTAAGGCCTTAGCGATAGATGTCTTACCTGCTCCGTCAATACCTTCAAAAACGATAAAGAGCGGTTCATACCTCAATAACTAATTCACCTCTCTTAATGCAGGCTTGTTTACCGTTATACGGTGAGAGCCTGACAAGCTTTTCAGGCTCTATAGTATAAAGCGGAATATCTGAAATAATACACCCTATAATCGTTATAGGGTCGACCTTCGTAACAATAACCGCAATAGGACTTTTATTACCTCTAGATAATGCATAGAGAATATAGGAACCTACCGTACTTCCGACAGCGTTAGGAAAAACTAAGAGCCTCCCATTAATTTCATATTTACCATGCAAATAACCGGTATTGGGATCTATGTCCCCTAAGTAAGCTATAGGTTTAAGCTCAACGACCAATTCACCACATAGAGGCCCCCTTGACGAGATCACCTCACGTAAAGGGAACACAGTTTCGACCATACTTAACACCTACAGAACTCATCAAGTAATTTCCAGCGATCCATAATGAAAACCGGAACTTTAGCAAGCTTAGGTATATAAAACATGGCCTTACCCGAATCAGTCACCACTAAGTCAATGCCTAAGAAATCAAGCCTTGTTACCACAGGGCAGACATTGAACAAGATCTTCACACCGTACCTATTAAGCTGGGAAGCGCCTGAGGGTATCTTGGTATAGGGGCCCGTAATGAGCCATAACTCTTTCTCCGCGTTCTTTAAACATCCCCCCTTACCCTTAAGTTTCAGGAGAAGATACTTTATTATTTCTGAGACTTCATTGTTGGAAAGATGGGGGCAACCCAATATAAAGAGCATCTTTTTACCTCTCTCAATTAGCGCTTTCTTTTCCTGGCCCAGAGACTTCTCATCGATAACGATATGCTCAGTAATATCTGACTTTACGAGGAGTTCTTTATATCCAGGTGTAATCCCCTCCATCACGACCATCGGAGCACCTGAGGTTGCACCGAAAGCTGCGAGAAATGCACGTAACATGCTTACATCAGTTGAACTAGAAATACCATTCACATATGGAATCCTATCAGGGCACATCTCGCCAGCCATATATCCTATAAGGGAAGCCTCCAAGTAAGATTTAGGCGGTACAACACTAACCTTACATCTAGGTAATCTTCCCTCCAGAAGATGAACGCCTCCCAGATACGTCCTTCCGGTGAGGGCCTCGAATAGGGCTAAGGGACCACCCTCCCTGTTTGTATAAGCTCCTGCAATGCTGTTAGCATAGAGAACTGCGTTGCTTTCTGCCCATGCTAAATGCTCGCCTCTTTTTGGAGGCCTAATATAGTAGGGGGCACAGGTGAAGTATTTCGCCCCCATTATTGCCAAGAATCTAATTATCTGCATTTGCTTATCTAAAACTTCTTTAGAGAATCGCCTCCCCCTAAACCCCTGAATAACTGCATAAGGATTAGCTGTAGTAAAAGACTTGAACTTCACACCTGATGAGGCAATACTCTCTAAAAACATAAGGCCAGCATCTCCGATATTAAAATATGAAACCCCTGAAACGTGAGCGTGAGCCACCTTGATAAGCCTTTCGGCACCTAGAATTTCACCAACCTTTATCAATGACTTGATGGCTTTCTGTAATACAACGCCATATTCACCATTATACATTTTTTCTTCTTCATCAGTCAAATACATTGAGCCTCACCATTCCGGCTTCATAAATTTTTCTCTTTCCTTAACAGGGTAGGTGGCGTCGATGCCTAGCTTACTTGTTAAGCCATCAGCCGAACTTGGATCTAGTGTCGATCCTCTTGCGTAGTTAATCACTACTAAACCTTTTGCTGCTTGAAATCTTGTTGCTATAGCCCACTCAACAGAGCTTATGTCGTCAGGGTCTATATCATCATCAACAACAACTACATGCTTTAGGCTAGGGTGAGCTGCAAAAGCTGCCATTATAGCCGTTTTTCCATCACCATCGGTATTCTTAGAAATAGAAACTATGGCATGTAGCCAACCCCCTCCCGAATTCGTTAATCTTACCTTTCTAACTTTAGGGACTGATCTTCTCACGGCATCCCATATAGCGGCTTCCTTAGGAAAACCCATAAGTATTTTATGCTCATTACCTCCGGGCAGGATTACATGGAAGAAGGGCTTTCCAACATTAACATAAAGGCTTTCTATCTTCACCAAGGGTTGCTTTCTGATAGAGTCATATAGATTCAGCAAATCAACGAAAGGTCCCTCATCAACGAGCTCCTTAGTGATTTTACCTTCCATAACAACTGAAGCTGATGGGTGAACGGGTATTCCGTATTTGGGCGTCCTCACTATAGAGGTTTTCCCTCCCAAAAGCTTCTCATAGACAGAAAACTCGAACACACCATAAGGTGGAGAAGTTGCAGCCGAGAGGAGGAGTAGAGGATCGCAGCCGACCATTATCGCTATAGGAGTTTCAAGACCTTTGCTCAGATTCTCTGTATAGATTCGGTAAAGATGCCTAGGTACTAACCTAATGGCCAAGCCTCTACCTGGGACTAGCATTAGGCGATGTATTGAGGCATTATAAAAGTCATTATTATCTGGTAGGGAAGCTACCACCACAGAAGAGGTTATGTACCTGCCTCCGTCTTTTCTAAAGAATTTAATTGCTGGTAACCTATCTAACCTTACATCAAGGGAGACAAAATAATCTGAAAACTTCTCTTCCTTAAAGCTATACCCAATGCCTGCAGCATTCAATCCATCAATTATTTTTAGATATGCATCCTCATCACTGGAAGAATTAAGTAGTTCATAAAGTACGTCTCTTTCACCTATGACATTACTCACACAAGGAATTGACGATCCCTTCACCTTAAAAATGACTGCTTTTCTTTCTTTCTCCGCATTTTTTATAACTTCAGAGGGCTCATAACTACTAGATAGTTCATCCGCTATATTCACTACCCGCCCCTTTAAGCCTAACCAATTGATGACGTCCGCTAGATATCGCATCCTAAACGACCACCCGTCTCTTGATAATCATTATCCAATCTTATATACCCAGCTACCAATCCTCCTATGGGGCCACGGTAAGGCGTCAATATCTTAATAAGGACATTATCCCCCCTTATAGATACATCCTTTATAATCCCCACACCTACCTCCTCCAAATCTCCATTAAATATTCCAACAAGACATCCCTTGAAGCGATCTTTTGAGATGAAATTAACTTTAAACCCATAGTCACTGACGAATATATTCTCACCATAACCCTCTATAACGACATTAATGATATCCCCGAAAACAGAGGCGTAGGTTATTTTATCCTTTATAATATCTAGCGCCGGTACTCTCTTAATTAGTTCCTGTATATCTACCCTCATACCTCCGAAAACCTTAGACTTTAGCAAACCGATTCTACTTAAGTCCACCTGCCTAACGACCGAATCACTAAAATATCTACGGTATGATTCCCTTCTAAGTAGTTTTCTAGCCTCCCTATCCCTAGCTCTAACATTCTTAGGCCTGTCCGCTAGGAGGATATCAACTTGCCTTCTTACGGATGAAACTACTGTTTCATAGAGATCCTTGTCGGTGACTACTACATGAGTAGGTTTGATCCGCCGTAAAATCTCCAGCTTGTGCCTCAAAGCTAACGAGCTTTTGACCCATCCGTCAGTGTTAATAATTATCATACCAGGAGAGGGATCCCTTCGGGCAATGTTAATTAAGTCACATATAGCACCAAGTATCTCTTCCCTACACTGAGATGGAGTAATACACCCTACAAACCTTAATTTGTCAAAACCTAAGCCTCTCTGCCACGTAAAGATCCTCTTAACCCTAACCATTGCTACAGTCCCTGGAATTGCCAAATCTTCTTGGCCTACGTCAGCTTCTACAAGGTATACAGGATTACCTCTCTGGATGAAGTAATTACTAATGAAAGCCGTGAGCGTGGTCTTTCCCGACTCAACAGGACCCAAAACTAGAACCACAGGCTTGCTTCTCCCATCTTTATAGAACTTCCAAACACGTTCGGCTATCACAGTCCAGCATCTAATCAGTTCATAACCTTCCTCATTCCTGACAATACTTCCATCCTCACCTAAAACGACTTCAACTTCAGCATAACC
This sequence comes from Desulfurococcales archaeon, assembly GCA_015523295.1. Classification (GTDB taxonomy): domain Archaea; phylum Thermoproteota; class Thermoprotei_A; order Sulfolobales; family NBVN01; genus S013-73. The sequence continues at coordinate 113,534 of WAKQ01000017.1, forward strand.
TATTCCTAGAACATCATAACTTCTATATTTATGAATCACTACTGACTCTCCTTCAATATATTCAGCCCCCACAAGCAGTATCTTACCTTTCTTCACTGTAAGGCGGGCAGGTCCTGAAACCGTTATAGTCTCGCCTTTACTGATACTTAACGTCACCATACGGGATCACTTTAAAAGACTGACATTTCCTAATAATACGTAATGAGCCAATCGAACGATATGAGTAATATATGTAGGGACGCACATAGGATACTCAAAAACACGTTACGCGAAGTGCGGTTGTCAAAAAGACATGGCCAACATCTAACTCGCGACTGTAGTATAGGATATACCTTCAGTAAGGTTCTCAAGGAGATTGGCGCTCTAAACTGTTTGGAGATAGGTGCTGGCCCAGGCATTCTCACTCTCTTTCTAGCTAGCACTGTCAAACAGCTAATAGCAGTAGAGCTAGACCTTAAACTCCTAAGGTACCTGGAGCATTACACTAAGCATTTATATAATGTCCATCCTGTGGGAGGTGATGGAATAAGCATTATGAATAGCAGTATAAGGCTCGATACAGTAGCTTCTAACACTCCTTATTACATTACCGCCCCGTTGGTGATAACATTCATCAAATCACCATTAAAGAAAGCGGTGTTAATGCTACAGAAAGAAGTGGCAGAGAGGCTAATATCGCCAGCCGGTACGAGGAAGTATGGCAGGATAACTGCATTCGTAAACACTTTCGCTGAAGTTAAAAAAATTGCTGACTTCTCTCCCATCTCCTTTACTCCACAACCTGAAGTTGGTTCATCGCTGGTCGTCATCCTCAAACGTCTTCAGTGGAATGAGGAATTCAGTTTATATGAAGAAATGCTGAGGTTCTTATTCACCCAGAGAAGGAAGGTCGCCTCTAAAGTCTTCAACAATTTCTTGAAGAGGCAAGGGCTTAAAGAAGTTGACCTCAAATTCCTTAGAGGGAGAAGAGTTTATCAGTTAAATGTTGATGACCTGCTGAGGCTTTACGAGTTCGTTAAAGATTCTAAAGATTTAAATCAAGCTACGGAGTAGCAAACTATCTCTTAAGGGCAATATTTAATGCTGCATAAACATCACCGCCTATCCTCCCTGGCCTAGAAGAAAGCCGGGATGAGGCAAACGGGTTCAATAGATTTGTCCCTTTTTCACTAATGAGGATAACATTGTAAGGAAAGTCAACCTTAGATAACTCTTTCAGGAGAGACTCTACCATAGCTATAACCTTCTCATCAGAGGAGCGACCAACTTTAATGACTACTTTCCTTGGCTGAATATCTGAAACCAGCGAACGTAAATCCTCCAGTAACTGCATTGCTTTCCTTCTGTATCCATGTGCTACTACGATATCATCAGCTAACACTATATATGCATAACAGTCCCCTGGATCAATGCCTACTGTCAGTGCTTGCACTTCTTCTTTGCCAAGTAGAGCAAGTGCTGTGCGATTAATGTTACCTTCATTAACCAAGAAAGTTTTATCTGCCTTGGCTCTAGTATTCCCCTTACATTCTAAATCCACTACAAGTATTGAAGCGTTAACCTCTCTCTTCAGGAATTTAGGGACGGAATATTCGATATGTAGATAGTTAGCTATATCAATAAATTTTCTGAAGAGCCTGGGATCACATATAGCTACGACGATATTATGTTTGGGCATTACATTCATGTTCATCATATTAAAGTACCTAAACAGCATTTAACGATTCCACCATAATGCTAAAAACATGGCTGCAGGACTAACTGATCAAGGGCGGTAATTGATTATGGGAGGAGAGCTGATTTTGACGATGTTAAATCTGTGGAACTTAGTACTTAAGGCCTTTATAGCTTTTCTCCCAGCCCTAGTAGGTAATGCAGCACCCTTAGTTTCACGAAATCTTCTCCGGGGGAAAAAGCTCACACCCATAGATGGTGGTAGAAGGTTGAAGGACGGACAACACATCTTCGGTGAGAACAAGAGTTGGGAGGGTTTTATAGCGGGGGTAGTTTCAGGCCTATTAATAGGGCTGTTGTATTTCCTGTTGTTTAATAACGCATTATGGATTGTTATTGGATTTCTCATGGGCTTAGGGGCTATGATTGGCGATCTCCTGAATTCCTTTGTAAAGAGAAGACTAAAAATAAAACCAGGTGAGCCTTTTATTCCGTGGGATCAGCTATCCTTTCTCTATATAGCCTTCCTATTCATTTATCCGTTAGAAATAATTAATGTCTCTGCACCTAAGATTACCTTAGTAGATCTAGCTATTGCAACATATTTAGTACTTATCCTTCATCCCCTCACTAACCTCATTGCCTACTGGCTCCGATTGAAGGACAGGCCTTGGTGACTTCATCAGCCTTTCTTTCCAGAGGCTAGATTCTTCATCAGCAACCTGTATCTTACGTACTTGTCTAGAGGTGAAAACCTAGCTGGATGAGCAACAACTGTTGGAGTCCCGCAAACAGGGCATTTATCTTTTAGGGTGTAGCGATGACATTTAGGGCATTTTCTAAGCAGAAATCTCATTAGCGTTTCTCCCTCTGGTACGAGAATACAACATTGCTCCTCTTAGAGAGCTTCTGTACCCCATCTATATACGCTGATAGAACCTTCTCAGCTCTTTTATAGTCGCTTGAAATAACCTCAACCCTATATCTTGGCGCCCCGATAGTGTAGACCCTTACATTAGTATCACCTTGAAGGTCAACATTCTTCAATGGGTCTGTAAGAACCTTCCTAATCCTCTCGACACCATCAGGTAGCAAAGTCCATAGAGTTACGATCCCCCTTATTTTTATTTTCTTGATCTTGATATGCTTTCTAATCTCTTCCATGAGTGGCTCTATCCAGTCCTCAGATACATCCGCTTCCCTCAGAGCATCGGGCCCCCGATAGGCAGCTTCCTCGAATCCCAAGTATATTTCCCCGTAATGATCCTCAAGCGGCCATCCAACTTCTTCGTATGCATCGTCTAGCGTCCTACCTAACTTTTTAGCCACGATCTCTAGAAGTTTTTCAGCCCTTTGCGCTCTCTTGAACTCAAGCATTTTCCTTCTCTGTTCAGTTGAATTGACTCTCTTCATTGAAACGTCGATATGCTCCCTTCTCCTGTCAATTCTTATAACCTTAACAACCACCTTCTGGCCTTCACGCACAAAGTCCTTAATATCCCTCACCCATTTAGAGCTGACCTCAGACCATGGCAGGTATGCTTCTTTACCTCCATATTCATCTAAATCTAAATAAGCTCCGTAATCAAAGACCTTCCTAACAGTGCCAATAACTAACTCACCAACGTGTGGAAGCTTACTTCTTTTTCTTACCAAAATATTCACCCTGTAGGCTTACTCTTTTTGAAGCTATTATCCAAGAATTTTTACTACCTCACCCAGGATTTTAGCCTTCCCACCTGTTGGCTGGACTAACAACCTGCCACAGACTAAACACCTAACTGGAAAAGTTGCATGATCGAAGATCACTTGCTCATTCCCGCAAGAGGGACACCTAACTTTTATGAATCTTGACTTAGGCATCGGAATAAGTACCTTCCTCTTCTTCATTATCTGACCACCTCCACTAGCTCGGCCTTCTTAAGTCTTAAACCTCTTCTATGTGTAATATACCCACATTGGGTACACTTCAACTTCAGCACTACCTTCTTAGTCACTTTAGCGAACCTTTTCTGCTCTGGTTTTCTCTTGCTTCCATAGCCCTTGTTTTTTCTCTCGTACCTTCTCTGCCCTTCTGCTAAAGCCCTTCTTTTACCACCTTTGTAGATCATCACCGTATGAATTGTATGGGTTCCGCACCTTGGACAGTAGGTTCTTATTCTCTTAGGTATCTTCATCTTCCAAACCTCTGATTTTAGCTCTAGTTCGTAAAGCCTAAATACTTTTACCTCCCACTTAATATCCTCTTCCTCTCCTCCTCAGACCTAACCTTAACTATACCTAAAGAGACGGCGCAGCTAACACAATAGCATTTCCTAACCGGGTATCTTGCAATTATAGCACCTTTCTTTTCTAGCTCAGCAGCTAATTGAGGATCAACCGGTGAATACCACCTCGTAACACAAATTGCCTTATCCTCAGGCACTAACCTTCCACAGCTATCACATTGAATCATCTTTACTGAGCCTTTGCCACCTTTATGCCTTCCCCTATTTTCCCTCTTTTTAGGCATCCTAACACACCTAAACCTCGCTACCGGTTACGCTTTTAACTTTTACTTAGCAAGTTATTATATTCATTGCCCCTAAAGATTCTCCAAACATTAAAGGACATCATAAAATAATGAAATAATGTAAACTCTAGTACTTGTTGGCGAGCCTTAAGTAAGCTACTGCCTTATGCCCGCAAAGAGGACACTTCTCATTGGCTGGAACTTCATAAGGGTCTAATGGGGTTCCCAAGACATCAGCGTTGAGCACCTCAGCGAGCTTTTCAGCGCATTCTGGTTTACCACACCAAGGCATTTCGACAACACCGCCCCCTCTCAGATGCTTTCTCGCCAATTGGACATTATTCGTCCTAAGAATTCTTTCTCGGAAAGCCCCCCAGGCTCTATTCTTTAAGTTATTATCGATAGCCTCCCCCAGCCCCTTTAGTCTATCCACGAGCTCTTCTCTAGGAACTTTCTCTCTAGCTCTGAGATCTCTTCGAAAAACAGTGACGTGGCCTTCCTTAACCTCTCTAGGCCCTATCTCAATCCTTAAGGGAACCCCCCTTAACTCCCATATGTTAAACTTCTCGCCGGGAGTTATATCATCTCTTAAATCCACATACTCTCTAAGACCGGCTTTCTTAAGGCATTCACCCAATTTTATGGCTTCATTAACAACATATTTTTTAACATTATCCCCACCAGCAGGTATTGGAATTACAACCACTTGTATGGGGGCCACCCTAAAGGGCAGCACAAGCCCTTTCTTATCACCATGTACAGCTAGAAGAGTAGCTATCACACGTTCCGAGATCCCGTAGGAGGTCTGCCATGCATAATCAATACTTTGATCCTTCTTCTGTATCCAGACCTCAAAAGCCTTGGTGAAGTTCTGACCTAGATTATGCACCGTACCTATCTGCAACATCTTACCATCAGGCATCATAGCATCAAACGCAATAGTGTATATTGCACCAGCGAACTTATCCCATTCAGGCCTCTTAGAAACCAAGTAAGGTATCCCTAACTCGTCAAAGAAACGCCTGTAAATGTCTATGGCCTCCCTTACCTGCCTTTCAGCATCAGTAAAATCTTCATGTAAAGTGTGCGCCTCCTTAAAAGTAGTTACTTCCCTAACCCTCAGCATAGCCCTTGTAGCTTTAGTCTCATATCTAAAAATACTGACGACTTGATAGTATTTTTTAGGCAATTGCTTGTAGCTCTTAACCCAGTAGGATTCCATATAAGATAGAGGCGTCTCACTGGTGGGCCTCAACGCCAACTTAACGTCCAAGGGTTGAAGACCTCCGTGAGTGACCCAATAGACCTCATTCTCGAATCCTTTAACGTGTTCAGATTCCTTAGCTAGTATGTTTTCCGGAATTAGAAGTGGAAGCAGTATTTCCTCATGACCTGTAGAATCCAGTAAACTTCTCAATAATTCAACCACGTTCCTTCTAATCTTGAAACCGTATGGCAACCACACTCCCATGCCTTTTGCTGGATATCTCCCATAGTCATATACTTCAGCCTCTTCTAGCACCCAGTCCAGCCATTGACCAAATTCTTTACCTAGATCTCGATAGATACAGCACATCCAATATCAGCCCTAAAGGATTAGAGAAGCCCCGTGTTTTATATGCTTATACATCTTGAACATCTACCGGAAAGAAAACCTTAATTAACCCACATTCCTAAACCCTTTATGGTGCCGCGGTAGTATAGCCCGGCCCAGTATGCGGGCCTGTCGAGGTTATGCCCGCAGCAAGCCCGTGACCCGGGTTCAAATCCCGGCCGCGGCGCCAACTACCCTTACATCTAATAACGAAAGAGATTATTCCAGAGCAAGAACCATGGGCTTATACTATATATAGTCCCTCATAAATTTTATCAGAAATTATTTATTAGAGCTTTCTCGAATACCTTTTAGGTGTTACGCGTGAGCACAATGTATGCAGAATTAGGAGGTTTAAAAACAGGAAACTTCATAGTCATTGATGGAGAGCCCTGCAGGATTGTCGAGATAAGCAAGGCAAAAACAGGGAAGCATGGCAGTGCTAAAGCCCATGTGGTGGCGATAGGAATCTTTAGCGGCAATAAGAAGACGCTTGTCGCTCCCGTAAGTCAGAGAGTTGAGGTGCCAATAATTAATAAACGAACAGGGCAGGTTATTGCCTTAACTGGGAACTCTGTGCAAATAATGGATCTTGAGACCTATGAGACTCTTGAGGTAGAGATGCCTGCAGAAGAAGAAATTAAGAGTAAACTTCAACCAGGTGCTGAAGTTGAGTACTGGGAGGTTATGGGGAAAAGGAAAATAATGCGTGTATTGAAGACAGCTTAGTAAATAGATTATTGATAACGTTCTCCACAATACCGAAAACAATTTTTGAAGTTCTCGAAATCTTATACACCTCAAATATGATTAATAAGGTCCTTGCGAAGGATAACCGTTGGGAAACAGATGAAGGGCTTGGAAAGGTTAAGATATGCAATTGCCTCCTTCATAAAGGGAGGAGGAAAATATGAGGATGCTGTCAATAACTTCATCAGAGACCTTCAAAAAGCGTTGATAACTGCTGATGTGAATGTGAGGGTGGTTATAGACCTCACTAAGAAGATAAAAGAGAAAGCACTAGAAAGCGAGCCTCCTCCAGGTGTTCTAAGAAGGGAATGGTTCGTTAAAATAGTATATGACAGCCTTGTGGAATTATTTGGGGGAGAGTCCCCAGAGATCTATCCTACAAAGCTACCTTGGACCATAATGCTAGTAGGCGTTCAGGGCACAGGGAAAACAACGACAGCAGGTAAGCTAGCGAATTTCTATAAGAAGAGAGGGTACAGGGTAGGCCTAGTCACTACTGACACCTATAGGCCAGCAGCTTATGATCAGTTAAAGCAAATTTCGGAGCAGATAGGTGTCCCCTTCTATGGTGAGAAAGGGGGGAAGGATCCAGTAAAGATTGCTAAGAGGGGAATCGAGTTCCTGAAGAACAGAGGAGTTAACGTGATTATCGTGGATACTGCAGGACGCCATGGTTATGGAGATGAAGAATACCTTCTTAAGGAGATGGAAGACCTAGCCAAAGCGCTTAAGCCGGACGAGGTAATGCTAGTTATCGATGCCTACCTAGGCCAGAAAGCCTATGACCTTGCAAAGAAGTTCCATGAGAAGGCCCCCATAGGATCGATAACCATTACTAAGCTTGACGGGACTGCTAAAGGCGGAGGCGCTATCTCCGCAGTTTCTGCTACTGGGGCAAGAATAAAGTTTATTGGAGATGGAGAGAAAATCGATGACATAGAACCTTTCAATCCACGTAAGTTCGTGTCTAGAGTGTTGGGGCTAGGTGATCTTGAAACACTCCTGGAAAAATTTAAGGCCTTGGAAGAAAGCGAGAACCTTGAAAAGAGATGGGAGAAAGCCCTTCTTACTGGAAGATTGACTTTACGCGACCTATACGCGCAGATAAAATCTTTGAAAAAACTCGGCCCTCTAAGGAAGGTTTTGCAGATGATCCCAGGGCTTTCCCTGATGCCTATAGACGAAAGTAAGCTTCAGGTGTCTGAAGATAAAATGGATAAATGGCTGCATATTATGGACTCCATGACCTACTCAGAACTCGACAACCCTCATATAATAGACAGAAGCAGAATAAGGAGAATAGCACGTGGTTCAGGTACCTCACCCGAGGAGGTTAAAGAACTACTGAACTACTACGAAAATACTAAAAGAATGTTAAAAACGATGAAAAGGAAAAAGTCATTACTTAAGAGATTAGGTGCCGGCGGTGTATTCAGTTAATGGTCCCAGACGAGTGATTATGGAAAAGGTTAAAGAGATTCTTCTCGAGCACTCACTCTGTGATAGATGCTTAGGCAGGCTTTTCGCCTCTTACGGCCTAGGACTGAGCAACGCTCTTAGAGGAAGGGCCTTAAAAACTGCCTTAGCCATGCAAATCCACAAGGAAATTATGGAAGGTAATACAGAGGAAATCGAGCACCTCAGAAAAATTGCTGAAAACGGTGGAAGAGTCTTTGACGAGCTGGCTAGGAGATATGTAGGCTATGTAACTCATAAAAAATGCGAAATCTGCAATGGTCATCTCGACAGTCTCCTTGGTAAACTAGCTCTAAGAGCATATAATGAGCTGAGCAAGTATGAAGGTAAGAGTTTTCTTGTCGGCGTTAAGAAAGGCTCACAAATCGCTTTAAAGGAAAGAAGAATTGCAGAACTTTATGGACTGACTTCATGGGAATCTGTGGCTAGAGAAGTTAAGAGAGAGGTGGGGAAAAGGCTTCAATCACTTACAGACATGAATCCAGACTTCAGATACCCTGACCTAATAATCGTAATAGATCTAGACCTGAGAAAAGTGTTTGTAGAACCCACGCCCTTACACCTACTCGGTTCCTATGTTAAATTAGGTAGATTCATAACTCAGATGCTTTGGATAGGCAAGAAAGGAAGGAATTATTCCTTCTCAGTCGAGGAGTCGGTAAGGAAAATCCTCCCCCTATTTAAGGGGGAGGACTTGCTCTTCCATGCGTCAGGGAGGGAGGATGCCGATGCTAGAATGCTAGGTGATGGGAGACCCTTAATTCTTGAAGTTAAGCGACCTGTTAAGCGGTCTGTAAAGTTTTCAAAGATCGAGGAAAAAGCCAGTTCACCTCCTTGGGTTCTCCTCAAGATAGATAAGGTTGTGAAGCCTGAGTATGTCAGACGTATTAAGAGTGATGTTAAAAGAAAGATTTACAGAGCAATAGTTATCTCCTACGATGGCTTCGATGAGGAAGATATTTACAAGATAAAGGAAAGCTTCAGTAATCGGGTTATATCTCAGAAAACCCCTAGGAGAGTGTTAAGGAGGAGAAAGGATATTGTTCGCTTCCGGAAGGTATATGAGGTTGATGGCATGCTTTTACATAAGAACATTGCAGAATTTATAATTCACTGTGATGGAGGACTTTACGTCAAGGAGCTGATACATGGCGATGAGGGAAGAACTACGCCCTCCTTCGCTGAGATGTTGAATAAGGCTTTAGAGGTAGCCTTTCTGGATGTCTTAAAGCATGAAGAGTTTGAGGTTGCTAGCACCTCTTAAATGTTTATAAGGATATGGAGAACCTAAGCTTAGGTGCAGGAAGTGGTCAAGGCATCTCAAGGCCCCCGACATAGGACTAGGAAGCTACTAAAGAAAAGTGTACGGGAAAAGGGAGCAGTCCCTCCCTTAAGCCTAGTAATGCATGAGTATAGCGAAGGAGATAAAGTGTATATTAAACCTAATCCGGCAATTCATGACGCTCTTCCTCATCGCAGATATATAGGTAAAGTGGGTAAGGTGTTAGGGAAGCGGGGAAGAGCCTATATAGTTGAGGTGTTCCTAGGAGATAAAAGGAAGGAGCTTATTATATACCCTGAGCATCTTAGACCAGCTGCGTGATGACTGGAAATGAGGATCGTTGATAGCCGTAACCTAACTTATTTAGAAGTAGCAAGAATAATAGATGAGATCAAAAACAAGGGATATGAGCTAGATCAGCTTGCTATAAGAGTTAGCGAGTATGTTAATAAATTCAGTAAATGTAAGGATGCTCAATCACTTGTTAAGGAATTGCTTGAAGCAGGTCTTAAAGAAATAACAGCCGTAATGATAGCCAATATAGTCCCGCAGAACGATGACGAAGTTAAAGCTCTTCTTAACTTCGAGCATGAATTACATGATACTGAAGCAGTTAAAAAAATTCTGGAAGAAGTGAAGGCTCACTGCTAACTCTTACAATTATTTCAGGAGGTTAACCCGATGATAGATAAATATAGAGGCAGAAAGGATGATAGAAGAGTTGCTAGAGAGGACTATGCGATAGTTCTAGATTACATGCCTCAAGGTAATCCTGTGGATACGCATCACCCCTCTCATAGAACTAGACCTATTGCACAGGCAATAGGGGATAAATACTTTACCCTCTTAGAGTTTTATCCAAAACCTGGCGTTAGCCTAACCCAAGGTGAGAAAGTCTACGTTGGTTTCAGAAGAAGGGAGTTGAGAGATAAAGTTGAGTATGTATGGGGGGAACCTATAAGATATGAAGATCTAACTGGTGTGGCTAAATCGTACCTTCCTGAAGCTATAAGACAGATAGTCCTTAACCGGGAAAAAGCATTTGTAACATTCTTCAATATAGCAGCCCCCCTGACAATAAAGTTACACTCCCTTGAGCTTCTTCCTGGTGTTGGTAAGAAGACTATGTGGCTGATCCTTGATGAAAGGAGGAAGAGGCCATTTCAAAGCTTTGAAGACATTAGAGAGAGATGCAAAATACAGAATCCTGTAGACATGATAGTGGAAAGAATCTTAAGTGAATTGAGGGGGGAGGAAAGGTATTACCTCTTCCTAGATCCACCTCCTGGAACTGAGAATGCTATTGTGTTAGGGTACCTTCATAGGATTTACAGGTTGTTGAGAAGTGAAAGCGGAGCCGGTTTCGAGGAGGACTAGGCTAGTAATCATTGGCCCTGAAGGAAGGATAAACATGGGGTTCATTCTGAGACTGGCTAAGAATTTCAATATTAAGGAAATATGCTTAGTTAACCCTAAATTCTCTCTGGAAGATCCTGAAATTAAAGAATTTGCTGCAAAAGGTGTGGATTTTCTAAGTAAGGTGAGAACGGAGGAAAATTTTAGTGACTGCCTTAGAGGAAGTAGGCTCACAATATGTACAACCTCCAAATCAAGTAGGGATGACGTATTAAGGCAGGGAATCCACCCGCACCTGCTGAGGTTTATTCTACCTCCCTCAGGCGACATATCCCTTGTATTTGGAAGGGAGAGCGTTGGGTTGACTAGGGACGAGCTCAAGGAATGCGATATAATCTCTACGCTGGAGACTGGAAGCGAATATAATGTACTCAACCTCTCTCACGCAGTATCCATATACCTCTATGAGCTCAACATGATAAATGAAACTATTGGAGGTGACTCCTGCAACCCCTACACAACTAATGGAATTAGGAACCTATTCAACACTCTCTACACTCTATCTAAGAATAAAAGAGGGGTTATTGCACTAAAGCATGTGTTCTTCAGATCAAACCCACGAAAGCCAGAATGTGGAGCTATATACAAGCTTCTTAAAGAATTCATTAAAGCCTTGGAAAAGCATGAAAGTTAAAGCCTTAAATAGGGATGAGTTACTTAGACGTTAGGTGTACTGAATGCCTCTGAGACCAGCAAGATGCTATAAAGACCTAAACAAGCCACCCTATACAAGGAAAGAATACATAGACGGGATTCCACAGCCTAAAATTACTAAATTCGTGATGGGGAACCCGCAGGGTGAGTATGACGTGGCAGTAGAGCTCATTTCCTTGGAGTACTCGCAGATTAGACATAATGCCCTAGAGGCCGGACGTGTTATGGCGAACAAGTACCTCTCAAAATATGTGGGGGAAGACAAATACTTACTGATAATCAGGCAGTACCCTCATCACGTCCTGAGAGAGAACAAAATGATGGCCTTTGCTGGCGCTGACAGGCTACAGGATGGAATGAGGCAAGCTTTCGGCAAGCCAGTGGGTACGGCAGCAAGGGTTAAGCCGGGTAGTACAATTGCCGAGGTGAGAATTCCTAAGAACGCCATTCCACAAGCTAAGGAAGCGCTGAGAAGACTGAAGGATAAGCTAGGCATAAGGACTAGAATGATCGTTAGAGAGTTGAGTTCCACTAAATAATCATCTCATCTGATGTAATAAGATGGAGATAACTGATTTTTACCTAATTGACGAGGGTAGATTAAAGGAAATTCTCGAAAGATACAATCCTAGGAAAATACTTGTTCAACTCCCAGAAGGATTAAAACATTTTTACCCGTCAATATTAACCCATATTAAGAACCTTCTTAGTAGAAGAAATGTCATTATAGATCTGGATGCCTCACCAATTTTCGGTTCCTGCCTAATGGATACTTCAATAACCTCTCATTACGACATAGTTCTACACTTCGGACATGAAGAATACCCTTATTGGAAAGCACCGAAAAACATCTTCTTCATTAAACTCATATCAAAAAATAATATTAGTGACGATACCTTAAATAGGTTTATAAAATTTGCCTTAGACCATCATCTGATAAAATTAGCACTATATGGAACTGCACAACATCCCCTAGAAAGTATTGGTGAAAGACTCGTGGATGCAGGACTGGAGATAGTAAACGATATTAAAAGAGGAACTATTTTCGGCTGTTGGTTCTCCGACCTTATAGAAACAGTTAAGATGGCTGACGGTGTAATTGTGGTAAGCGGGGGAGATTTTCATCCCTTAGGTGTTGGACTTTACTTAAACAATTCTAAACCCATAATATCCCTTGACCCCTATACTGACACCTTTAGACATTTCAATAATTTAGTATACGGGGTTCTGAAAAAGAGATATTATAAAATACTTAAGGCTTCAGAGGCACATGCTTGGATGATCTTAGCAGGTGTCCAGGGACAATTTAGACCTGCAATTGTGGAGAAACTCAAACAGGAAATAGAGGAAAGAGGAGATGAGTATTTCATTGCCCATTCTGCCTACGTTACCAGAGAGACACTTGGAAATATTGACAACAATAAAATAGATGCCTTTATAATAACGTCATGCCCGAGACTACCTATAGATGATCTTAGTGACTTCTATAAACCAGTGTTAACGCCTGGGGAAGCCTTCATGGTATTCAACAACATATTGCAGAGGTACCTATATCCATGGTAATGGAAAATCCTCCCAGAAGTAGGAGAGAGTTAGAAGTTCGTCTTGAGAGAGCTCCGCCATTTAACAATCCACTAAGGAAGTTAGAGCAGTACGTGACACCCTCCGATATAGCCTCGGAACTCCTATGGAGTGCATATATGCATGGCCTCATCAAGGATAAATTAGTAGTAGATCTTGGGTGCGGTACATGCAAATTAGCTTACGGTGCAGCCCTTTTAGGAGCTTCCCAAATCATATGTGTGGATATCGATAGAGAAGCGTTGAATATAGGTAAAAACTTCATGAGCTACGAAGCGCCAAAAATTCCAGTAGAATATATTGAGACTGACATTCGAACAGCCATACCTATCCGCAAAGTTAACGACTGTACAGTTATAATGAATCCACCATTTGGGGTCTGGTCAAAAAGGGCTGACGTAGAATTTCTCCGAGCAGCGATGAGTATATGTAAAAATGTTCTCTCCATTCATAAAAAGAGCAATGGACTTCATGATAGGCTAAAGACTATCGCACAAAAATATAATGTTATAGCCGATAGAAAAATGAGGCTGAGAATGAGTTTTAGCACACACAGAAGACGTTCCTATTACGTGGACGTACTTTTAATTATGTTTAATAGCGATTAGGAGCTTATTCAGTTAGGGTGAGGAGGTGCAGAGACTTCAGGAAATACTCGGTAAGAAAGTGATGCCTGGCGATGAGGTCTGCACAGTTGAAGAATTTCTCCCTGGTCTCGGAACCTTTGAGAAGGGAGGCATCGTTAGGGCTGCATGGGCCGGCATGACTGAAGTTGACATGATAACTAGGACAGTTTTCGTGAAACCCTTCAGGGATATATTTAAAATTCCCTCCAGGGAGACAGTGATTGTTGGAATCGTTACAGTAGTTAAGGACGAGTTCGCCATAATAAAAGTTGTAGGGGACATAAAGGGACATACCTACCCTACAGGTTTCACCGGACTTCTTCATATTTCTCAAGCCTCTGATAGACACGTAAAAGACCTCTATGAAGTCATCAGGGTAGGCGACATAGTGAAGGCAAAAGTCTTAAGCGACTCACCACCTTATAACTTAACTCTTAAAGGACCTAAATTTGGTGTGCTGCTCTCCTTCTGCGGTAACTGCGGTTCGATAATGAAAAAATCCGGGCCAGACACGCTGAAATGCCCGAGATGTGGGAGAGTTGAGAAGAGAAAATTAAGCATTGATTATGGTAGGCTAAAGGGACTGCTCTTATGAATACCCGCCTGTCCTTCCACTGCAGAAACAGAGATGAATGCCTTGACTTAGCAGAGCATTTATCTAAAATAAAGAAAGGCTCAACTCCTTTCATCGCACTTCAAGTAAGAAATAACACGGTGAATATCACAGTCTCAGGCTCTATCACAGAAGAGAAGCTCATCAAAAACAACCTTGCTGAAGCTTATAAAGAATGGAAGTCTGCAGTAGGCTTAAATAAGGGATCCAATAAGGTGGTGACGCTTAGAGAATTAATGAAGCTCACTGGCAAACCCTTTCCCGTTGACGCGTTAGTGGAGGTGCTTAAACTCCGCGGAGTAGCTGCTCGGAAAGAGGGAGAAAGATTAATTCTCCCCCCTAATATTAAAGGAGATGAAGTCATAGATATCGCTATTAAGCTCTCAGAGCTTCTTCAGGAGCTAAATAAATTAAAGCCTAAAGCCTCACGCACAGCCAAGCAATTAATAACTGCCTACTCTTTCGCAGTTGGATTAAACTGTGAAGAAGGACTTAATCAGCTTGAAAATAGAGGCGCACTCAAGGTAGATGGTCCCAGGGTTACCCCTTCAGGTGAGTGGAGAAGCTTATTAAGAAAGCTTATAGGAGAGAATGTAGGGATGAAGAGTGAAAGTTGAAGTCAGAAAATTAACCTCTAAAGAACTCGTGATGAAGCTTTTAGGGGAAGATCATACTCTGGGTAACCTGATAGCTAAAGAAGCACTTAAACACCCACATGTTAAATTAGCAGCTTATTCAATAGAGCATCCTTTAGAGGGAAGTCCGGTTATCCGGTTAGTTACTGATGAAGAAGTCAGTGCTTTAAAAGTTTTCAGGGAGGTCGTTCAGAACCTTAAGGCAGAAACCCAGAATTTACTAAAAGCTTTAAAGTCATTAGAGGAGTTTAAAGAAAACAATGAAGGATGAAATCAGGATCCTTCTCTTAAAGGAGTTAAAGTGCAATAATATTATTGAAACTTTCTACTGCATTATAAGAGGCTTTAAAGGTATAGAACATTTAGGCCTTGTTAAGGGCGATGTCAACTCAGTTAAGACCTCCCCAACCCTGAGAAATCTTATGGGTGAGGTTAGACATGTCGTGAACCTGGATATAGGTGAAGACAAACTAGAAAGAGCGCCTGGTCTTAAGGAGAATCTGCCTTTTATTGAGGAGGTAATAAAAGTTTCATATAAGTTAATTTGCCGTAGAGACTAACCTAATCTACAAGGGTGGAAGGTGAGATGGTTGAGTTTTGCCCTAAGTGTGGAAGCGTGATGGTTCCCAGAGTGATTAATGGTAAGAAGGTGCTTGTTTGTCCAAGATGCGGATATATAAAAGAAACAAACTCAGGTAAAAAAGCCGTCCTCTCAAGAAAGATAAGACACGATGAGAGGGAAAAAACTTTCGTAATAGATTCAAAGGATTCCTTAAAGGGACTCCCTAAAACCAAAGGAGTTAGATGCCCTAAGTGCGGATATGATGAGGCCTACTATATAATACTACAGACAAGATCAGCGGATGAACCACCCACAAGGATCTACATTTGCGCTAGATGTGGATATACGTGGAGAGAGTATGAGTAGTTAAAGAGAGTAAAATGAGCAGTATTTAATACTCTCTTACTAATTTCATTCTTAGGTGTAGTGTTGTTGAAGGTCGTATTCTCTGACGCTAGAATATGGAGGTATGTTATTTCAGCTATGAGTAAGTTCATAGACTCTGCTCTCCTAAAGGCTAACGATAAAGAGCTAATTGTCAAAGGCATCGACCCATCCAAGACAGCATTGATTGAATTTAAAATACCTAAGTCATCCTTTGAGACTTATGAAGTGGATGGCGAGATAAGCATTCAGCTAAACCTGGAGGAGGTAGGCAAGGTTATGAAGAGCGCCGAACGTGATGACAAGATAAGTATAACCACTGATGAAGCAAGAATAACTTTTATATTTGAGAGGAGGGGTGTGCCCCGATATTTTACATTGCCTCTTCAGACAGAAGAACTTCAGGAGATCCCGGAGTTGAGCCTCGACTTAGGCAATGAGTTTAAAATGCCTGGTGATGTCCTCTATGAAGCCATTACTGGCATCGAAGATGTTGGGGAGGTTTTATGGATAAAGGGAGATGAAGGTCGGTTGAGCTTAATGTCTGAAAGTGATCTAGGGGAGGCCGAGATAGTGTTGAGCGCTGAGAAGGGCATCCTAGAAGAAGCAAAAGTAGGGAATCCAGGATTCACAGTCAGTTACGGAATGGAGTACTTCAGCTATATGAAGCAGCCTATAAAGGTAGCTGATGCTGCAGTACTCAAAGCAGATGCTGAAATGCCTGCCCACCTACAACTTATCTTCATCCAAGACACGCAGCTGGATTACTATGTCGCCCCAAGAGCCGAGTAATGTAAGGTTATTGAGACATCTCCTCAGGGATTACTACTCTAAAGTTAAACTCGACTTACCTCCTGATTTTATGTTAAGGGAGTTCGCCTTCCAGACATTTACGGGTAGAAATTACGTACGTCACCTCTCGTTTCAAAGCTTAGCCTCCCTAAGGGAATTCCTTTCAAGGGAAACCCCAAGAAATGCCTACTACTCCGCGGCAATTTATAGGGATCCAGCAGCCACAAGCATGGAGGATAAAGGACTGATAGGTGCTGAACTCATGTTCGACATCGACGTCGACCACATTGAAGGATGTAAAGCGACTTCTATTCAAGCGGATAATATTTCATTGCACATAATCAATGAAGAATGCATCGAGTTAGGGAAAAACCACGAACTGAGACTCTTAGACACATTAAAGAATGATTTTGGCTTCTCAAATGATGAGATACTGATCTACTATACAGGCAATAGGGGGTTCCACACAGTTGTGAGACCTAAAGACGATGACTGGTTAAAGCTACCCTCCCCCCAGAGAAGGGAGTTAGTGGATTACATAAGAGGCATTGGACTGAACCTCAGAGTCCTCCTACCCTTGAGGAAGTTATCAAAGATTCGCCCTGAGATAGCAATTAGCGGTGGGTGGAGAAGGAAAATAGTTAATGCTGGACTAAGCTATGAGGAGCTTATAGAAGGGGGTGAGGATCTAATTATTAAAAGATCTTATGTTGAGATAGATGAACAGGTGACCCCAGATCTCTCAAGACTGATAAGAATTCCCAACTCTGTGAACGGTAAATCAGGACTACCGTCTAAAGTCCTAAGAGATGAGAGCGAGCTGATCGATTTTAAATACGGTGCATATCTATCTCCCTTTCAAGGGAAGGCGCTAGTTAAGGCAAACATCACTCTACCTAAATTGCGGATTTTCAACGATGAGATTTCATTAGTGAAGAACCAGACGCTCCTTATTTCGGCGCCTGACGCTGTACTACTAGCTCTTAATGACGTTGTTGAATTACTGAAACTATTATAGCCCTTTACAACCTAATTAGTCTTAGGGCGTTTGAATGTTAAGGGAGCTTATAAGAAGAGAATTAAGTGCTGCCAGACTTGAACCAATAAAGAAAGAAGAGTTAGAGGCTGTAAGCACGGAAATCACTGAAACGTTAAGGTGGTGCAGTAGTAGCCCCAGGCCTGAGCTCTGCGATGAATACAGTAAAATAATCTCAAAGTCCATAAACGCTATCTCACAAACACGGTTGATGAAAGCTTCCTTTACTGAGCTAAATGAAGAGCTTGAAGAATCATCATTCCTCAGGTCAATTAAAGATTTAACCAGCATTTACTATTTCTTGTTCTTTTCAGGCCTAGTGACTCATGATATGAAAGTAGCAGTGAAGCTTAAGAAACCGTTGATCCTCGAAGGAAGGCTTAGGGATAAAGGAATAGTTACTTACCTTGATGTGAGAGAAGCGCTTTTCCTCGCTGCCATGAACTACGTCGAGTTATTGCCTTTAACGTTGACGTCAGGGCTCTTTACTTCCTAATAAGTGCCTTTCTCTCAATTATGTCCTCTACTTCAGAGAGGGCCCATATTAGCGATGAGTTTTCCTCGCCATTGAGCGCATCAATAACGGTGATCTTGAGGGTTCCTGTATTTTCACGCATAAAACCTATATAGAAAGGATAATAGACAACCTTAAGAGAGTTAATACTCCTAGAGAATATCTCCAGAAATTCTATCAGTCTCTCCATATTGACCCGAGGGAAGATCACGAACTGATCATGACCGCTCTCTGGTTCATTCTCATGTATCTCGACATTCTTCTCTTTGAGGAAGTCCACTATTGAGAATGCATTATCAAAGAGGGATTTTCTAAGCTCTATTATATCTTGGTACACGTCGGCCAATTCCTTCATAAGCAAATAATTAGCTATAGATCTTATCTTGCCCTCACCCAGCTTCAGCTCCATAGCGATCTCATTAACCGTCTTGTAACCATCTCTAACAATTATCCTAAGCACGTCAAGAGCCGGGTCGCTGAATTCCGCATAACTTCCCCTCTCCTTCTTTAAGAGAGGCGTACCTCCTTCTTCCGTAACTATAGCCCCCCTAACTCCATCGAAGGTCATCTTAAGCCTTCTGATTTCCTCAGCCTCCTCACCAAACAGCCTTATCTCTACGTCGAACTCAATGAAAGGAACATATATCAACAGCATACTGATTAGTTCTTTCTTCTTCTTAAGAAATCCTCTGGAAAGCCTCTCAAACATAGATAGAGCCTCATTCTTATCTATAAGGGGATGAACGTGAAGGACGCTGTAGGAACCGACTAAATCAGCATATCTGACCTCAACATCTCTACCGGCTCTGACGATATCTACACCGAACCTTTTAGCTAACTCGAAAGCCTCAACAGAGACCCTCCCATTGGTAATGATTATCACCTTGTCGAAACCGCCTTCATACTTCCACGTAAAGTACTTCTCAACGTCGCCTGGGCCTATGTCTGAGTTGCTGACGATAAAGGCTAGCCTCACCTCAACCCCTGCAAGGGGGTTAAGAACTGCAAGAACGTCAACAGTGTGGGAGATACCTCCTATCTCAACTATAAAGTTTCTCCTTATATCGAAACCGCTTTTCCTGAGCTTGTTTATCAGCCACTGAAGAAGCTGATCCTTTCCAGCCTCAGCTAAGGTGGTCTCCCCCGTCACTCACCACCAGTAATTTATAGTTAGCTCACATCTTATAAAAGAGGTTAAAGCTACCTCCCCTTATAGAGCTTAGAGAGCACAGAAGGTGTCGAAAGAGAGGTTATCGGGAGGAGGAGGATTAAGGCTATATAAACAGGGAGAGACAAAATGCCTACAGCTCTGGCAGCCACCACCACTGTCATCATAACTTCACCTCTTGGTATCATGCCGAACCCTATGATGAGGCTATCCCTACGGCTGAAGCCCAATACCTTCGCAGGCAAGTAACACCCTATAACCTTGCTTAACATACCTACTGTTATAATCACTAACATCACCGCAAGAGAATCGGCTAGATTTACGGATTGTAGTTCCTTTATGCTAAACATCGAACCAGCAGCTATAAAGAAGAGAGGGGTGAACAGAGTTATGAATGGGCTCATTAAACGCTCAATCTTCATGGCTATATATTTATGGGATGAGAGCCCTAATCCGAAAGCGTACGCGAGAAGTATGGAACTCAGCCTTAACTCGTCCGCAATAAACGCTAAGCTTAAGAGTATTATGAATGTTAAAGTAAGTATGGGAGCTTCATCACTTAACCTTGAGAAGAATCTATAGAGAGGATCAGCCATCTTCTGGAATGTGAAGGCAATCCCGAACCAAAAACCGAAAGCGAGGGTTACTACCTCTATCACAGTGAATGTCACTTCCGAGAGACTACCCGCTGATATTCCTAACAACGTGCTCAGGAGGGCTAAACCTAAAACATCGTCCACCACCGCAGCCCCCAAAATGGCTTGCGCCTCCCTCCTATGCATCTTGTCCAACTCCTCTAAGGCCTTAACCGTTATGGAGACAGATGTTGCCGAGAGGGCAACCCCTACAGAGAAGGACTCCTTGAAACTGAAGCCCATAAGGAGCATGACGATTAAACCCAGACCTAATGAAGCAATCACACCTCCTACAGCTATCATCCCGGCCTCCCTTAACCCCCTCATGAAACCCTTCAACGAACCCTCTAACCCTACATAGAACAGATAGGAGATTATACCCAGAATGCCTAAAGACTCAGTAACCCAGGACAACTTATAGTTGAATAACGGGACAAGCAACCCTACAATAACCCAAGCAAAAACCTTAGGCTGACCTATTTTCTCAGCGATGCCCTCGAAAATCCTTGCCAAAAATAACAGTAGTGCAACCTCTAAGAACCACACAGAGATTTCCCACACGGTTAAGACCCCATGCTATGATCTCCTAGCACAACCTACAATTAAGTCTACTAAATGTAGGTTAAAGTGTATATAATTTAATTCCCTAGCTGGGGAATTACAAAGGTCTGACCTCTGAGTAGAATTTTATCGCCACCATAAATATATAATGGTCCTGATGCCCCTATGGATCATGTAGTGGCTGAGGGTAAGGAGAAATCAAGGCTCTATATTGGGGTAATTGCTTTCACTGTATGGATAAGTATCTCGTCTTCCTCTATATTGGTACTAAAGTCAGGTGCTCCTGCACCTGCATGTGCTTTTTGGAGATTAGGGTTTTCAACGTTAGTTTTGCTATTTACTTCATGTATTTCCCAGAGTCGCCTATCCTTTAAGTCATTTAAACCTATGTCAAAAGAGTTCATCTTCATTATTACTTCAGGGCTAGCGCTAGCGACTCACTTCATATTATGGATGGAGTCACTCTTCATTATACCTGTCGCAGTAAGTGTTTCGGTGGTAGTCACATACCCTCTTTTCAACCTCATTGTTGATATAGCATTACTCCATGAGAAAGCAAGCTATACGCAAATAGCTGGAATGGCAGTAGGCTTGCTTGGAGTATTGTTATTCCTTAATCCTAGCCTCTCAGGAATACCTAATGCCTACGGTGTACTCCTTGCTTTGGGTGGGGCTCTAGCAGCCACCATATATTTTACGATTGGAAGGATTCTAAGAGCCCATGGGATTGGATTGACAGAGTACACGATCCCGGTTTACGGTACTGCCACTCTTTTCCTAGCCATATACAGCTGGATCGCAAGCATTGATTTGATCCACTACAATTCCAGAACTTTCCTTTTCTTTGCGATGCTGGCAATAATACCCATGCTGGGAGGTCATACACTCATGAACTACTTGCTTAAGTATATGAAATCAAGTTCTGTGACCTCCATCGCTTTAGGAGAGCCTGTAGGGGCTTCCCTACTTGCCTATTTATTTTTGGGAGAAGGAGTAGGGCCCCGTCAAGCCCTTCTCATAGCCCTGATCTTGGCAGGAGTTTTTACGTCTGTAATGGAGAAGAGAGAGGAGAATCACTAGCTTTAAGAGTCTGTAAAAACACCTCAAATCAACCCCTCACTACATCGAGGGTATCGGTTAGCATGACTTCCGCAGTTCTCCAAGCAGGGCCTACAGGCCCATAAATAACGATTTCCTCACCTTCCACACCGAATTCCAGTAGGTTATAGTTCCCTTCAATCCTTCCTATAGGCGAATCAGCTGGAAAGGTTTCTGGGGCAACATGATATTCATGCGAAGTAAAGTCTGCTCGAGCTACGTATTTCACTCGCTTACCTGCTTTCAAAGCCTCCTTAACTTCCTGAGGGGTTACAGCCTCTAAAGGAACTCTACTCACATTATGAAGGCTGATTGTTCTTCCCTCTAGGATCGAGGAGAGTATCGCGAGCTTAGCGGCCGCGTCCCATCCATGGGTATCAACTTCAGGATTAGGCTCAGCCAACTTTTCTTTTATTGCTTGAGCGACCGCAATCTCATAATTGAGACCCTCCTCAACCAATGTAATTATATAGTTTGTTGTAGCGTTTAACACTGCTGTTAAAGTTCTTACATCTCTCCCCCTTAACCCAAGGGCAACATCTGTAGCAGGTATTCCAGCAGCCACTGTAGCCCTATATCCCACTCTAACTCCTTTAGCTTTGGCTAATTCCATTAATCCGTAGAAGTCTTTAGCTAATGTAGTCTTGTCGGCGGTGATGACATGAAAACCGCTCTTTAAGAGCTTCATGACGATCTGGATATTAGGTTCGAAGGTTTTGTAGTTGGGTGGAATTACGATGTAGGCGATCCCTGAACTAACTTCATCTAAGATATCATCGATGCTCAAACCCTGTATAAAACTTGAATGACTATCAAGCCTTTTCGAGGTAAGAGCTATGTCCAGTATGCCAGCTAGGTCAGAAGATGACTTTACTAGCACACCTCCTCTTGAGGAGAGAACAGCCCTAATTCTTACTTTTTTAACCCTTGGCAGTCTTCTCACTAATTCCTTACCAACGTTACCAAAACCCACGACAATGGCGTCATACATTAACAGCACACCTAAGGAGTAGGGCTTTAAACCCTTTATATCCTCTAACTCTAACTGAGCTGTTCTTCAAGTAGTGGATAAGGATTTAAAAAATGTTAAGCTTTAATTAGTTCTAACGGCTGGCTAACGGAAGTATTTTTCTAATTCTTTCAGTTTCTCTAGTTCTGGAATTTCTTTCTTCACCTCAAACTTATCAATCTCAGCTCCTTCATCCTCGAAGTTCTCTCTATAGCGTAGGAGGCCTACCCATGATTTCTTTCCCAGCCTGCATCTTATACATTCAAGCCTGCTTACCTCAGCCTCTCTCTCAATAACTGCTTCAATGGCGTATGTCTCATCTACTTCACTCCTTCTTTTAAGGATTAGATTCTCAGAGATGACGCTTCCCCTTATCTTGGATTTTCTTTCAACTATAACGTTCTTAGCAACTAGGATACCCTCAAAGGCCCCGCTAATCCTAACATCCTTGGCATATACTATCTCAGCTTTAAGGGAACCCCCAACGTTGATTTCTTTGATGACCCCCTTCCCTATTCTAGCGCTGCCACTTAACTGAAACTCTTTGGCAACTACTTCACCGAGGACGCTTAGAGAACCTCCTAACCTTACCACATCCGCTTTAAGGTTTCCATAAATTTTAACGGAGCCCCCTGCTTTGAGTTCATTTATAACTGTTAGATCGCCCTCTACGCTCAGAGAGCCACCAATGTCGATCCCCTTGAATTCAAGATTGCCCTTAAGGTGAACAGATCCTCCTACCTTCATCTCACTCATGCAGATTCTCCATTACACGTAGTTGGGAGTAAATATTAAAAATATCTCACAAATTGTGATATAAAGGAACCCACATGAGACATTACAGATGTAGACATGATATTATAGCTGACATACTTAGTAGGGCAATAAAAAATCCCTCTCGAATCTCATATCTTGCACAGGCTGGAAATCTACCTCTCGACAGAGCTAAACCATTAATTCAAGATCTCATAACACATGGCTTACTTAGTTATAACCCTGAAGATCGAACTTACACAGCTACGGAACTCGCCTACGAATGGACGGCTATGTATAAGAAGCTTAGGGAGATCTATGACCTTTACATTTAAATCGGGTTTAAAGTATGTAAAGTAACAGACTTCATTAAAATGAATCCGATAGATCTTTTTCATAAATTCTATATTCTGTCAAGATAAGGCAATTATCAGCCAACTAATATCAGTATCAATTCGTCTTTTTCCCACTTGCATAAGTTGACCCTCATAAGAGTGAATGTTGATTATTATCTACTCTAAAGGTCTTGTATTCGATCCCTTATGAATTTAAGCAAATAAATGATCTTGAAGTATAAATGGTTTAAAGGAATAGAGGGGAAAACTTAAAAGGGGTATTGGTGTGGCGGGCCCGCCGGGATTTGAACCCGGGACCTCCGGCTCCGGAGGCCAGCACTTAAAAGCTATTGTCCCACTGCCCTCCATTATATTGGGACAACTTCTAATCCATTATACCCTATTAGGGTAATGAATGGGACACCGTATATCGATTATAAAGTCTCTTGACTGCCCATATGGATAATTAGGCATATAGGCTTGCGAGATGTCTAAGGTCGTAAAGATGAGATGCGAGAAGGGCGTGCTTAAACCTCTTGAACCAGTTGACCTAGATGAGGGCGAGAAGGTTCTTATAACGATAAAGCGTGATATTAGAAAGGTTCTGAAAAAATATCGGGGAGTCCTTGGGAAATCCTCGATTAAGTAACTATTAGAGCTTGAGAAGGAAGAAAGCTCATTAGCAGTAAAGGGAACCTATATTGACACATCAACACGAGCTTCATTCTAGCATCTTTGGGTATGTTTATGTTGTTTTAGAGGAGACATCTCTTTAACTATTATTTTGTTTTGCTATTCATGGATAAAGTTTTTATGGGTCGAGTTATATCGTTATCGATAATAAAGGTAGGATAGGACATTCCTAATAAGCTAAGATGGCTTAGAACAAGATAACATAACCATTAATTATTTTTGTTTATGACTCTAGGTTCTATTGTATGTTAAGTTTAAGTATTAAAAATATGCCTTCATCTTTTTTAGAGGGTGGAGAATGGCTACCAGCAGCAAAGAGTATCACACACTGACAGCCTTACAGATAAAGAAACTTACCTCTGATGAGCTAGCCAGAGAGTTAAACACTGATCTAAGGAGAGGGCTAAGTAGTGAGGAAGCCAGAAGAAGGCTTAGGGTTTATGGACCTAACGAGATACCTGAGAAGAAAGTTCATCCAATACTTAAGTTGCTTGGTTATTTTTGGGGTCCTATTCCATGGATGATTGAGGTAGCTGCTGTTCTATCTGGAGTGATTCAACATTGGGTTGACTTCTGGATTATTGTTTCTATGCTTTTAATTAACGGTTTCATTGGTTTCTGGCAGGAGTATAAAGCGGAAAACATTATGAATTACTTAAAGCAGAAACTAAGTCAGCAGGCAAGAGTACTTAGGGATGGAAAATGGATTACCGTACCTGCAAGAGAACTTGTTCCTGGAGATATTGTTAGATTAAGGATAGGGGACATCGTTCCAGCAGATATTAAGCTTATTGAGGGGGATTACCTACTCGTTGATGAGTCAGTGATTACTGGTGAGTCCTTACCTGTCAATAAGCGTGTGGGTCAAGTAGTATTCTCTGGCACCTTAGTTAAGAGAGGCGAGATGACTGGCATTGTAGTAGCTACAGGGGTCCATACATTCTTCGGAAAGACAGTACAGCTGGTTCAGAAAGCTAAAACCCCTAGCGAGTATCAGAAACTAATACTAAAGGTTGGAGATTTCCTGATATTGCTGACTGTAGCATTAGTGGCAATAATGATCATCGTTGAGCTATTCAGAGGAGCCGAAATTATTGAATTAGTGAGATTTGCCTTAGTTATGAGTGTTGCTGCAATACCTGCAGCAATGCCTGCAGTTCTCTCAATAACTATGGCAATAGGTGCTTATGAATTGGCTAAACGCCAAGCAATAGTAAGAAAGCTTATTGCTATTGAAGAGATGGCTGGTGTAGACGTATTATGCGCTGATAAGACCGGTACACTAACAAAGAACCAACTAACACTATCTGATCCTGTGCCTTTTAATAACTTCAGTAAAGAGGAAGTCATTCTTTATGCAGCATTAGCTTCTAGAGAAGAAGATAAGGATCCAATAGACCTTGCAATCTTAAATGCTCTAGGCAAATATAATCTAGAGAAGGATCTTGAGAAGTACAAGCAAATTAAGTTTATACCTTTCGATCCCATAAGAAAGAGAACCGAGGCAATCATTCAGAGTGCTAAGGGCGAATTATTTAAGGTTGCTAAGGGTGCACCTCAAGTAATCCTTGATTTAAGTAAGGCTAACGAACAGTTTAGAGAAAAAATTATGAAGCTTGTGGATGAACATGCTGAGAAAGGCTTCCGAATAATAGCTGTTGCTAGAGCATACCAGGATAACTGGGAAGTAGTAGGATTAATACCATTATTTGATCCGCCTAGAGAGGATTCAGCTGAAACAATTAAGTTCCTCAAAAAGATGGGCGTTAAAGTAAAGATGATTACTGGCGACCATATATCTATAGCCAAGCAAATAGCGCATATGCTAGGGATAGGACACCAGATATACACCATAGATGAACTTAAGAAAGTGCATCAGAGTGAGGCAGAAAAAATGATTGAAGAGGCTGACGGTTTCGCTCAAGTATTCCCAGAACATAAATACGCTATCGTTGATACTCTTCAAAGGCATGGCCACTCAGTAGCAATGACAGGGGATGGAGTTAATGATGCACCAGCGCTTAAGAAGGCTGACGTAGGCATTGCTGTGGCTAATGCAACAGATGCGGCTAGGGCTGCTGCAGACATAGTTATGCTGGCTCCAGGAATCTCGGTGATTAAGGACGCTCTTGTTGAAGCAAGGAAAATATTTAGAAGAATGTATAGTTATGTGGTCTACAGAATAACTGAGACTATAAGGGTTTTGTTCTTTATTACTATATCTGTCTTCGCCTTTAACTTCTACCCAGTAACTACAATCCAGATAATCCTCCTCGCACTACTTAACGACATACCAATACTCACTATAGCTTATGACAATGTAAAAATAGGTAGAAAACCAGAGAAATGGAATATACCCCTAATACTTGGACTTTCCTCAGCACTAGGAAGTATAGGAGTTATCGAATCCTTCTTACTTCTATGGATAGGAATAAACATCTTCCACATGAACCCAGAAACACAATTGGCTATGATACAGACATTCATGTTCCTCAAGCTTGCTGTAGCAGGACACTTAACGATTTTCGTAACCAGAACGCATAAACCATTCTACGCTATAGCTCCAGGTAAATGGCTTTTTGTAACAGCTGTAGTGACTAAGCTAATAGCTACCTTAGTAGCCATATTCGGCTTAGGGCTGGTGGCACCAATACCTGCATGGATGGCTGGAATATTATGGATCTACTGCCTAATATGGTTCCTAATAGAAGACCTTACCAAGCTAACGATATATAAAATGGCTGAAGAAACACCAATACATATTAAAATGACCCAATACAAAGAATATTTCTAAAGATAGAGTAAAACAGCTTAAGACCAATGACTAAAAGCAGTTTTTAATTTTCAGTATTATTTCATTAAAAAGTATTTTAATATCAACTAAATTTATGTTAATATCTTTATTTTAGCCTGCTTTCAGAATTCCTTACAGTATTTAATCTACGCTCATAAACTTCCTCAAGTTTAACCTCTTAAGCACATTATAATTAAAAATAATCAAATCATTTTAAATACACTAAAATAAAATTTATTTTTAATGATGTGTTTTAGTAGGTCGTGTATCGGATGACATAAGCAGGTATGAAGAATACATAAGCACCTAATACAGAAAATACTGGGGTTTGAGAAGGATTGTAGGATCAGGATTTTGAGAGCAGAAGGATTCTAGCCTTTGCAAGTGAAACTATTGTTGCCTCATATGCTACTGATGTATTATAATTTAACCGTAGTGCTAAGTTGTTGAAATGAAACAAATCGCAATCTTCGGTTCTTAAGTCATTCCTGCCTAAACCAATTTTCCTCAACTTATGAATGCTGAAGGAATGATGATTTCTAGATACTTAATTTCTTAATGGGATGTAATCATCTGATTCAGGAACGAACTTTATTTAGCCTTCATTAACTCAAATAACTCAATAGCTAATCATACATCATCAACCTCATAAATTATTGTACCCTCAACCCTCCATTACCCTACCTATCCTTAATTATTATCTCTAAATAAAACTATGAGAACATTCATCATTATCCTGCTAATATGAACTAAGTAAGCAGTGTTCTAGGTTCTATATCAATAATCGCCTTACATTAACACTCTTTCCTGAAGGCTTGGTAAGCAACGATCATGTCAGCATTTACCTGCTAAACGCCTCAGCAGCTATATCCTCTGCTCAACTGCCAACATGCCCAGCGGACACTACCATGTTTCCAGATTCTCTAATACTGGAGACATGCCTCTTAGGGAAAAATAGAGGAAAAGAACCGGAAAATATATGAGTAAAGGTGGGTCGTGGCGGGCCCGCCGGGATTTGAACCCGGGACTTCCGGCTCCGCAGGCCGGCGCCCTAATCCTGGCTAGGCCACGGGCCCTTCCTAGTAAGTCGTTCATAGGATAATTAATTTCTACCTATATTAGATATTACTGCAGAGGCTGTTCCAAGGAGCCTAGATAGCCAGTGCATTGGCTAGCTCATACATTTTCTTCCCAGGGTCTGCTGATTTCATTACTGCAGAGGCTACGAGCACGCCCTGAGTTCCTAGCTCGATCGCTTTTCTTGCATCTTCCCCTGAGGTTATGCCTGCGCCAGTCAATATGATAACGTCGCTGTTCACCTTTCGCACTCTATCCACAGTGTTGGATATGACTTCTGGTTTCGCCTTGGATACAGGAATGCCTGTACCTATTAGCTCAGGTGGCTCTACAGCAACCATGTAAGGGTTCATCGATGCGATGGCGGCAACCGATGCCGGTGTGGCGCCGCAAACGAGTGTTTTAAGGCCTAAGAACTTAGACTTACTTATTAAGAATTCTATATCGTCTAATTTCATTCTATGTTCACTGTGGTTGATCATTATGCCTTCAACTCCTACATCCTTTAAAATCTCCGGAGGAATAAATCCTGTATAAGCACCTACCTCTACAGGGTCTGCATGCTGGGCATATACCTTAGCATAGGAAACGGTACTTAAGATTTCTCTTAACTCTGTTGCCGGTGGAAGGAGTACTACTTCAACGCTACCTTGGAATTCTTTAGCTACAGCATCAGAGTTTCTAGCTATTTTAAGAGCTTTAGCCCCGAACGCTGTCGGGTAGGCCTTGAAGTTCACAGCTAGTATGTGTTTCAAGATCTCCACCTCTAAATGAATCACGTCCTTTTAAGGTACTTTTAGGGAAGAAAATGGAAAGGGAATTGCGTTTACTCATGGGTTAACATTTTCGTCTCAACTATTGGCTTCCGTGCTTTGAATTCTCCTTCAACTTTCACAAATCTATCCTTCAGTTTCTCGAGGACCTGCGGAAGTGTGGTGTACTCCATCTCTTCAGGGCCTAGTCTGTGAGGCATGAAGGGACCATGCCTCCTCATATAGTCAGCTATCTCCTGCGCTAGCTCCCTTGCCTTATCGAAGGCGACATCGTCGAAGAGGTCTGAGGGACCGACAAGCCTTCCGTTCTTGACCTGGAATCCTAATGCTATAATTCTAGGTGGTCCATCAAATCTTGTTGCCTTAGCATACCTTTGAGGAACGGGCATTAGCGGGCCGTGATGAGACCCTCTCATCCAGCCTGCGACCAGGTGGGGGAACGTGAAAGGTTCAAGCACTTCCCCCAGCGCTGGGAAGCCTGACTGTGCCCTAACTATCGCTACAGGATCGTCTTTCCCAATATATTTCCCGGCAATTAGATTCAGCCTCTCAACGCTGACAACTGCCCCTATTTCATTGTCGGACTTCCTGTATACCCTCCTGATAACATATCTGGATGGCGTGCCTATAATTGCCAGGAGATCATACATTTCCTCAGGCGTTGACAGCGTTACGGATTTACTCTCAAACACGTCGAATACCTCAAACTTGAATCCATCATGTAGTCTAGGATCTATGACGAGTCCTGCAGTATTGAAGGGATCTGCAAATATCCTGAAGATCGGGAGGTTATATGCACCGGGCTCTGTCTTATCAGCCATGAAAACCACTATAGGTTCAGCCGGCCTCTCAACAAACTCCATCTCCGCAACTCCTGGGCCAAGACCCCTCACGTTTCCTGAGAAAGCCTCACTTAGGAGGTCCTGGCCTGCAGCATACAGGCCTAACTCCTTAGAGATTTTCGTAGCTTCCTTGAATGCGGACCAGGCAAGCTCATGGATCTCAGGCGCATCGACCCCTTTATTATGGGTCATTATCAACTCTAAGTCGTCGCCAACATGCGTCACATAGAAGTCTATTATGATGCCCTTACTCTTAGCCTCTGCGAGCACTTTAGTGGCTGCTGCCATAGTGTCCGGGTGAACAACATGGTGGCCGGCTAGAGATCCTATGTCAGCCTTAATTACAGATACTGTTGTTTTGGGTTTATCATTCATAATCTGATCACCTAGTTAATTAGGGCTTCAGAAGATTTAAAGCTGAATCCCATTAGGGTAATGCAGGAGAATGAAACTAGGATTCTCCTCCAGCCTCCCGTAATGGAGCATAGTAGTATTCACCTATAGCCTTCTGCTTCCTGTCAAGATAGGAACCCGGCTTGTTAACTCGAGGTCTTCCAGTACGCTGGTCGCGTCTGAATGTAACATTAACATCTTTGAGGAACCTGTTCATCCCCGACCTGAGATCTTCAGGAGAGTTGGCAACCCCCTCCACTCCTGGAACCCCCTGGAAGACCATCACCCTATTAGCTACATAGTCGATCATGGCTATATCGTGGTCCACCAGGAATGTAAGCGTTCTGCGAATCTCACCCACACGTCTGATCGACTTAGCTATGGTAAGCCTCTCCTCAACATCCAGATATGCTGAAGGCTCATCAAATAAGTATATGTCAGCTTCATTAGCAAGTGCCACGGCTATAGCGAACTTCTGAAGCTCACCACCGCTTAACTCTGTGATAGCCCTATCACCTAGCTTATGCAACTTAAGCCTTCTTATAACATCTATCTGAAACCACTCAGTAGCTGCTATTCCTTCCCTACTGAGATCCTTTAACGCTTCCGACACAGTGCTCCATTCATAATGCTCGGCCTTAATATACTGAGGTTTATAGCTTATTCTAAGACCCTCAACTAGGATATCGCCCTCATCAGGCTTAAGCTCTCCCGCAAGCAATCTCATGAAGGTGGTCTTCCCTATAGCGTTAGGGCCGAGAATTCCTATGACCTCCCCCACATATGAATTCCCCTCCATAACCTTCAGCCTGAAGCTACCTAATGTTTTCGTCATTGGAGGCCATGAAATAAAGGGCTGCCTATTCTGCACTTCCCTTTCAGGAGCTTCCGCATGTATGTGGAAGTATATTGGCTCCTTCCTTATCCTCATGTTTTCAGCGGGAAGGAAGCCCTCTAAATAGTGGTTTATTCCTGAACCCACAGAGTAAGTCTTAGAATAGATACCGTAGACACCGGGCTCACCGTAGACTATCGCTACCTGGTCTGAGATGTAGTCCAGCACTGTAAGGTCGTGCTCCACGACTATGACGTAAGCATTCTTCGGCAAGAGCTCCCTTAAGGCTTGTGCCAGCGAGAACCTTTCCCTGACGTCTAAATAGCTTGAAGGCTCGTCGAAGTAGTATGCGTTGGCATCCCTTAAGAGTGCTGCAGCTATTGCAAACTTCTGAAGCTCACCACCGCTGAGCAGCGATACCTTATTATTCCAAGCGCTATTCAAGTTAAGGGATTTGCGCACATCATCTAGCAGGCCTCTTTCATCAACCCTGGCTAGAATCTCCTTAACAGTTCCTTTGACATATTTCCTAATCATGTCAACGTGCTGGATCTTATGGATCACCTTAATCTCCCTATCGGCCAGCCTCCTCATATATTGATAAAGCTCGGTACCTCTGAATCTCTTCAACACCTTCTCCCACGTTGGTTGCGTAGCGAAGTCACCTAAGTTCGGGATTATTTCACCTGAGAGTATCCTTAAGGTAGTGGACTTCCCTATGCCGTTCCTGCCTATTATACCTATGATACGCCCTTCTTGAGGTATAGGCAGTCCATATAGCTTGAAAGCGTTTGGACCATATCTATGTATTAACTTCCTCTCGAGCTCATCCGGTAGGTTAACTATAGATATAGCCTCATAAGGGCATTTCTTAACACATATTCCACAACCTATGCACGCTTTCTCATATATGAAGGCCTTCCCGCCTACCTCCTCGGACAATTCTATCGCTTTCCCGCCACTTCTATTAACAGGGCAAAATCTGACACACTCTGCACTACACCTGTTTGGCTTACATAGGTCGTAGTCGACTACAGCTACCCTGACCATCCTACATCCTCTTAGTGTTAAAAGATATCAAGATATAAGGGTTAAAGGTATGTAGAATACTGTAATGATGAGTGGTGACGGCACTGAAAGGTGAAGAAGTTAATGCTCTGAACCTTCATCTAACATTCAATATAATTTCAATATCATAAATAACATATTATATTTAGATAGAGCCACAAACAATATTACCACTTCTAGGAAACATTTAAAATAAATGCATAAGTTATGAGACCTTCACCATTCCTCCTCTTCCCACTCCTCTTCTTCCTCCCACCAGTCTTCTTCTTCCTCCTCATCCCACTCCCATTCTTCAGACATGTGAGGCTCCCTCATCATAAAGCTAAACTTGGAGGAGATTTAAAGCTTTCTAGCCCTAATAAGCAGTTATTTTAGTATCTCGATCTTGGAGTAAGCTATCTCAGTAAGAACTGCCAGAAGCAAATCCTCAACCGATGTGAGGTCATGGAACCCCTTTAACCCGTAGAAGTTCTTCACAGCTTCGAGATCTGCCTCACGTCCTACCTCATCCTCAGCTAACTTCCTCAAGATACCATGAGGTAATACCCTAACAGCTTCCTCTAAGGAAATTCTTGCCTCTTGTGTTCTTCTAGGGTGCGCCACTATTAAAATGTAAGAATTTGATGAATACCTCCTTAACTTATTTACTGCCTTGGATATCTGCCGTGTTGCAGTGAAGAAAAGAAGGTATTGAATATGCGCTTTCTTACTTGGTCCATAACCCTCTTTAAGAGATTCCCATGTTAAGTAAGCTGGAAGAGCTAATTGTTGCCAGCCAAGAACAAGTTTTGAAGGTATTGCCTGAATGATAAGTGACTCCCCGGATAGCCCGCTCACCATCTCAGCTATTTTCTCAAGACCTACATCCTTCAGCATAATATATTCTATACTGAGAACTCTCTCTAACTCACTAAGGTAGTTTAGAGGTGAAATCATCCCCCATGCCCTACAGGGACGATGTCAACGGTAGCACCAGGATATACAGGTGCATTTAAACCCCCAAGAATTTCCACATCCACACCATCAATGAAGATCAAGTGTAAAGCCCTGAATTTATTTTCATCATCTGCAATCTTCCGAAACTCTTTAAATTCATCTGCAAGCATCTTTAACAGGTCTGAGAGCTTTAGTGAAGGCTTCACCTCTAGCTGAAGATCTTCCCTGCCTATAATTCTCTTAAGCTGACCAAAAAAACGAACTTTTACAGATGCGGTCATTCAGCAAACCCTACTCGCTTTCTACTTCAGCTGACTCCTTCCGCTGCAGCTTAACTAAGTGGGTTAAATAACCGGCTATCTGATTCCTTAGCTTCTTAGATTTTAGGTAGACATACTGATCCACTAACTCTTTGTTCTTCTCAAAATCATCGCTTGCTTCACTAGAGTAGAGCTCTAGTAAGGCTCTTGCCGTCCTCTTAACTAATGAAGGCCTTACCTTACCCATCTTAAATACCTAGAATTAGACAGTACTGAAAGCTTTAAAGCCTTATGTGGTGTTGGTGCTTTTAGATAAGAAAAGCTTATATAGAAGTGGAACTATTTGAAACAATGGGATTAATCATGGCAGAAGGTAGAGTACCTGCTACTGCAGGAATACCTGTACTTATCCTTAAGGAAGGAACTCAGAGAACTGCAGGAGCTGAAGCCCTAAGAGCGAATATGATGGCAGCCATAACCATTTCAGAGATGCTGAGGACCACTTATGGCCCTAGAGGCATGGATAAGATGCTTGTGGATACCTTGGGTGATATTACCATAACTAATGATGGAGCCACGATACTTGACAAGATGGATGTGCAACATCCCGCTGCGAAAATGCTTGTCCAAATAGCTAAAGGCCAGGACGATGAAGTGGGTGACGGTACTAAGACGTCAGTAATATTTTCAGGGGAGCTTCTTAAGGCTGCAGAAGATTTAATTGCAAAGGACGTTCATCCCACAGTCATAATAAACGGTTATAAGAAGGCATTAGATGAAGCGGTGAAGCATGCTGAGAAAATAGCTAGGAGCATTGACCTCACTAGCGAGGACATACTTAAGAAGATCGCCTCAACAGCCCTCACAAGTAAGGCAGTTCACGGCGTTAGGGAGCACTTTGCGGAGATCGCGGTCAAGGCAGTCAAGCAGATAGCTGAGGAGAGAGACGGCAAGACTTACGTAGACTTAGACAACATCCAGATAATAAAGAAGCATGGTGGCTCTCTTGGAGATACTAGACTCGTTTACGGTATAGTGCTTGATAAGGAGGTAGTGCATCCTGGCATGCCTAAGCGTGTTGAGAAGGCTAAGATCGCCCTCATAGACGCTCCACTAGAGGTTGAGAAGACCGAGATAGACGCAGAAATAAGGATTAGCGACCCTGAAATGATGAAGAAATTCATAGAGCAAAAAGAGAATATACTGAAGGAGATGGTTGAGAAGATTGCTGCTACTGGTGCTAATGTCGTTATCTGTCAGAAGGGTATTGACGATGTGGCTCAGCACTTCCTAGCCAAGAAGGGGATACTCGCAGTAAGAAGGGTGAAGAGGTC
>WAKQ01000018.1 GCA_015523295.1 Desulfurococcales archaeon
CCTTAATTATTATAACAATATGTTCTATTTTGCTCTTACCTTGCAAGGCACTCACGTTTATAGTAACAGTGAGAAAAATAGCAGATAGGAATAGTGTCAGAGTCAATAAGGTCAATAAAACTTTTAGCTTGATTTACCACGACATAACCCTACTGATGGAAGATTTTAAATTTTTATAAAATCTCTATTATTACTCTTTTATGTATAGAACAATTCAAAAGAGGGATAATCTTAAGAAAGAGCCGTGGAACTAGGCAAAAGCTTTGAAAGTGTATGTTTTAAGCTCTTGGAAGGTCGGCCTTGATTGCTGGGGTTTTTACAAAACACTATCGAATGTTGGGTTCTTTAATGCGCTAGTATCAGCCGAATACTTTATACCTGAGTAAGAAGTTAGGGAAATGCATGTCCTGCAGGTCAAGGAAACTCAGCGGGAGGTACTGAATATTTACAAGGCAAGTTACGATGATTAAGCAAGAAAGGAAACCTGTAGCACTGAGGCTATGAAGGAAAGTAGGGAGGCTAGTCGTTAGGATGGTGCGGCGGCCGGGATTTGAACCCGGGATCGCCGGCTTGGGGGGCCGGCGTCCTAGACCAGGCTAGACGACCGCCGCAGCCGTTAAGGTTTAGATTCAGTATTTATTAATATTTATCGTTTGGGCTCCTTCACAGCTTTTATAATTTCAACGGCTTTATGAGGGTCTTCTTCAACAACTGTCCCAGTTACTATGATGTCAGCTCCTGCCTTCACTATCTCGTTAGCGGTTTCGGCTGTCTTTATGCCGCCACCAACCATTAATAAAGCATTTCCTTTAATCTTAGCTGCTGCGTTTACGAAGGTTGGCGGTATTGGTGCAGGGGCCCCTGAACCCGCCTCTAAGTAGATGTATTTCTTGCCTAAGTACCTAGCGGCGAGTACATATGCCGCCCCTATGTCTGGTTTTTCGTAAGGTATGGGTCTGGCCCTACCTATGAAGCCCGCCGCCCCCCCATATCCCACTATGATATATGCTGTGGGGAGGACCTCCAACCCGTATCTATGTACTAGAGGAGATCCTAGCACTGCAGCCTCTATAATGAAGTAGGGATCTTCAGAATTCATTAGGCTCATGAAGAGGATCGCATCTGCATATCTTGATACTCCTGAGATATTACCTGGGAAGAGAATGACTGGTTTTTTAAAAGGCTTTAATGCCTGGACAACTCTGTCGACATCAGCCTCAGATACACCCACTGAACCCCCTACTAGGAACGCGTCCGTGCCTGCATCTGATAAAATCTTTGCAGTATTGCTTAGTTCCTCAGAATTCTGTGCCTTCTCCGGATCTATTAGCGTGAAGTGGAGTTTTTCTCCTGACCTGATTTTCCTGGTTATGTAGTTGTGGACATATTCTTTTTCTTCACTCCTCACCCTCCTCCTCACCCTCCTCGCTTTTTTCATAGGTTACCTCAATCTCCCCCTTATCCAGGGCATCAAGGAATTTTGAGTAGACATCCACTTCACTATAGATTGTCGGAAGGTTGTCCAGAGTTGCCCGTAGACCGCATTTGGGATTCATGCATCTTATTACGGCTCTTTTCTTCTCGATCCCTGTTTCGTCAGTATATGTGTCTAAGTCTATGATGAGTGTAGGCAGCCCGCAGGAGGGGCACTGGAAGACTTTAGGCAACCTCCTCTGCGGCCTGATAATCTTTTTATATCTTTTCCTGCTTCTTCTCCCCATCCCAACACCTGAGTGATTATTAAGGGACAGGCTTTTAAACGGGTTGCTATATCAGCTTCAGCTCTATATTTATTCCGTACTCGCTCTCCAGTTTCCTTAACTTCCTCTTAACCCTCTTTAAAGCCCTCATTTCTTCCCTTGGGATCAATATAGTTACGTTGCTTCCATCAACGCGGATCTCTGCTGCAGGTACTGCGTTAGACAGTATTCTCTTCAGTCTCGACTCGAGGCCTGAGATTCCAACACCCTTAACGGGAACCACAATGGTCTGCTCGCCGAAGGTGTATATCTCATACTCCAGCTGACCCGTTATATAATCTCTGACCTCTATTACAGGTCTCGCAAGTTCGGCCTCTCTTAACCCGGTCGGCAGTTTCACCGTCAGGGATAGCTCGTAGACCTTCCTTACCTCACCCTCCTCGATAAAGATGACCGTGTCAACTATTGATGGTATGACCCCGATGTCCACCCTCCCGATGAACCTCTGCACAGCGTCTATAGGGGTGGTAGCATGGACGACGCCAACCATCCCTATACCTGCAAGCCTTAAGTCGACGAAGAGTTTGAAGTCGGGATCGCTCCTCATCTCATCAAAAACTGTGTAGTCAGGCCTTGAGAGCAGTAGTATGTCATGGAGTTCTCCCTCTGACGCGTATACTTTTGAATATTGGGTGATTTCAGCAGGTAACCTTAGATCTCTCGGCGATTCAACGGTCTTAACGATCTTTCCCCTCTCAAGATAGTGTTGGGCGAGTGCTTGGGCGAAGGTGGTCTTGCCCATACCGGGTGCTCCTGCGATAAGGATCCCTTCAGCCCTTTCTTCCAATCTTTTGACAAGTTTGGGTGGCAGGTTGTAATCCTCGAGCCTAAGCTTTACAAGGGGTTTGACAGCCGTTATCTCCCAGCCGTCACTCATTGGAGGCCTCGTCACTATTATTCGGTAATCCCCTAGCTGAACTATCGTTGACCCCGGCCTATCTACCTCTATCACCGCATCGGGTGATGTCCTTGCTGCCTCCATGATCTCATCCGAGATCGCTTCAACATCCTCCCTGGTGAGGGGTTCCTCATCGAGGACTATTAACCTCCAATGGCCTGGACTCCCCTTTTTAGCGACCGGCTTTGCCCCTTCCTTCAGATGTACCGACATTGTCGTCCTATCAAAGAATTTTTCAAGCATCAAGATCCTCGTCCTTGAAGGTGGTACGTAGAGCACTGGAACGCCTGCCACTTCAGCGGTCAACGCCTGCTTTCTTGATGATGTGATGAGTTTGCCGGACACCTCCTGCGCATACCAAACGGCCAAGAGATCGGCGTCATCGGTTCTCCTACCCCAGGAAACAACATCAACAGATATTCCCTTCGCATCGCACGCAGCTCTAACAAGCCTTAATTCCTCAAGACCTAATATTCCTGCACTTTTCCCTTCACTTGCTAGGGTGTTAAATTTATCAATGATCTCTCTTAGCAGGATTATTTTCCCTGAGAGTCTATCATCTATGACCAGACGTCTCAGAGTGCCGTCCACGATTACGCTGGTGTCTGGGATGTATAGGTCCTCTCCATAGCTTACTGCACTCACTTGAGAGCCCCTCACTTATAGGGTAATAGAGGCAATTATATCTAGCTGAACTAAATGTTTTAAGCTCTATTGAGTTATCGATTAATGGACTTGTGGCTCCGGTAGCGCAGTTGGTAGCGCGCGGGGCTGTGGACCCCGAGGTCCCGGGTTCGAGTCCCGGCCGGAGCCCCATATCTTATGTTCGAGTCTTGTAACCTTTGAAAAACTGAATCATTATCGGG
The DNA here is from genome assembly GCA_015523295.1 of Desulfurococcales archaeon. Lineage (GTDB taxonomy): Archaea > Thermoproteota > Thermoprotei_A > Sulfolobales > NBVN01 > S013-73. Next base: position 3,525 of record WAKQ01000018.1, read on the forward strand.
GGGTTTGCTGTGGTTCAGCTTAACGTTACTGAGGGGAGGATAGCTA
>WAKQ01000019.1 GCA_015523295.1 Desulfurococcales archaeon
ACTCAACAATATATATGGCGTTTTACACTGTCATCCATAAGATCAGGAGTTATGGTATAAAGCCAGACCAGCTCACTCCAGAGTTTTGGGACTTTATAATGCTTGGTAAAGGAGATCCTGAAAGATTAGCTGATGAGTTGGGAGTTCCAACAGAGGAGCTCATCAGCTTAAGAAGCGAATTCGATTATTGGTATCCTCTAGACTCTAGACATAGTGGAAAAGACTTAATCCCTAATCACCTAACTTTCTTCATATTTAATCATGCAGCGATCTTTCCTAGAGAGAAATGGCCTAGACAAATAGTTGCTAATGGTTGGGTCTTACTTAAAGGAGAGAAAATGTCTAAATCCAAAGGTAATGTGAGAACACTTCACGGGCTCATAGATACATTCTCTGCAGACGCTGTGAGATTAGCCCTATCTGTGGAAGCTGAGGTGGAGGCTGACCTCAACCTAGATGTTGATTCGATGGGGAAGATCTATGATCATTTAAAAAGGATTAAGTCTTTAGTGCATTCATTAAGTGAAGGGGGGAAGTCTGATGAATTGGGAATTCCAGAAAAGTGGTTGCTTAGTAGAGTGGCCAGACATCTTCTATACCTCTACGACGAGCTTGATAGGGTAAGGATCAGAGCTGCGGGTGTGAGGTTGTTCTTCCTAATACCTAAGGACTTAGAGGATTATCTGGACATGGTAAAGAAACCTTCCCCTTCCGTGAAGAAGATAATTGAAGCTTGGGTGAAGGTGCTTTCAGCCTATACGCCATTTCTAGCTGAGGAGCTATGGCATGAAGAGCTAGGTAAGAAGTCGTTTGTAGTCACTGAGAGATGGCCGTCAATTGAGGAGTTGCAGGAGATGATTGATGTAAAGTCAGAGGTTATGGTAGAGTATGGCAAGAGACTGATCGAGGATATAAGATCCATAACCAGGGTGGTGGGTTCAGGTCAAGCGATAATCTATGTGGCACCAAAGAACATGCAGAACATCATCATAGCCATCAGGGACATGGTTGATAAAGGAGGAAAGGTAGGTGATGTCCTCAGGTACCTTTCAAAACGTCTGGGCAATGTGCCTAGAAAGAAACTACCTAAGGTGGGAAAAGCCCTCCTAGATCTCTCTGTATCGCTTGATAAGCACGTAATCGAAGGTCTAAGGGAGCTAGGAGGAATTGATGAGCTGGAGGCAATACAGGTTCTTAAGAGCTATATCGAGAGAAAGGCTGGGGTGAAGATCGAGGCTGCATATTTATCGACAGATCCTAGCGCCCCCGATAATAAAGGGAGGAAGTCCCAGGCCCTTCCATGGAGGCCGAGCATTTACATAGAGGGTGGGAGTAAGTAATAACTTTAATATTTTATTTTAATGGTTAGTTTAACGCAGCGATGATGTCTACGACGGGCGGTCTGAATGTGATGATCCACTGTAGCTCTGAGCTTCCCTTAACTTAGAGGTTCTCATAAACTTGGTTATTCTGTACCAGCTATAAAGTAAGCCGGCGTCTATGAAGATGATTATGGTTAGAGCTAAGAAGTTTTTAATAGAGCTATTTGACATTGGGAGGAGAGTAGTGGCCTTTATGAATATGGGCTGGACAGCTACAATGAGGAGGCCGTACAAGGTAAGCGTAAGTGGCACCTCCAATGCCTTTAAGATCTTCGCTAACAACATTGCCTCCACCGCAAGTCAAATCTTTTTACATGTAAAATAAAAGATTACCCGGATGATGTCTACCTCCGGTACTGAACTTTGATGAGAAGGCATTTGCCTGACGGCCAATGTAACCTGATTTGGGGTCAACGCGTGGGTTTGTCATCACAGGTCAGCGCTTATAGACCCATATCATGCCCCAAGATCCTAGTCAGGTCCATGGGTTATATTTAATATGTTATTCAGCTGATTTAAGGGACGGTGCTGATGCTTAACTGGCCTCCAGGAAGGAAGAAGCTAGATCTGATAAGCAGGTTGGAGGCAGTGAACGTATTGACTGCCGTGAAGGATGTCTTCCTTCTAAGAGAGCTTACGTCAATACTCGGCATCCCTGAGGCAGTTTTAAGTAGGTATGTTATGGGAAGTGTAATCCCTACCCCCTCAAAGGCAAGGGCAATTATCGATACCTTGATGAGGACGGATTTTATGGTTGAGTACCTTCGGAGAGCTTTGGAGAGGAAAGGATGGGACATGGATCTCCTTCTCAATGACCCTCATTTCGTAACTCTAACTGCAATTTACTTTAGAAGGGAACTACTTAAGGCTGTGGCAGGTTCTAAGCTTGACCTTATAATAACATTTAATGATACCTCAGCCCTGATAGCATCTCAAGTGTCAACAGCTATAGGGGTAACCACTTGCGTATGCTCTGTACATGAGGAGAATAAGAGAATATCACCTCCAATTATCAAGAGCAGGCACTCAAGGTCTGCGGCGGTAATTGCCTCCTATTTCAGTGAAGAACATGCTAAACTCTTAAGAAAACTAATCGATGATACTGGAGTAACGCTTCAAACTATAGTGACTGTTGTTCTCATGGATCCGCTATCATTAAAGGTAATAGGTTACCCCCCGCTGATCAAGTTATTGCCTTAGGGAGTGTGGCGGGCCCGCCGGGATTTGAACCCGGGACTTCCGCCGGGTCGGTAGCTCCCGTGACCCCGTCTACGGGTTAAAAGCCCGCCGCTCTACCTGGCTGAGCTACGGGCCCGCCAAGATCACTTATAAGTAAGGTAATTAAATCTTACATTTGGAATAGTTAGTGCGGAACATGTTAAAGCTTAAAATGAGTCTATCAGATTTCATAGGTAGCGGTAGGTGGGTTGATAAGTTATGGTGAAAGCACATAAGTTTAAAGTCACAGACCATGAGCTTGTTCCCAAGCATGAAATAGTTCCGGTTGAGGAAGCGATCAAAATTCTTAAGGAGCTCGGCGTCAAGCCTGAGCAACTGCCATATCTAAGGGCATCGGATCCTGTAGCTAGGGAGATAGGAGCAAAGCCAGGTGACTTAGTAAGGATTATTAGGAAATCACCTACCGCTGGCAGAGTAGTTGTTTATAGGTATGTGATGGCGGGGTGAGGTAACGGTTGTCAGGCATTTCAAGTCATTCTGATTCGGAAGCTAATTTGCTTAACCCGGAGAACCGTTGGTTAATTATAGAATCCTTCATCAAGGAGAAGGGGTTAGTGAGGCAACACCTAGATTCGTATAACGAGTTTGTGACGTCATGGATTAAGAAAATCGTTAGGGAGTTGGGACATATTGAGACGAGTCAGCCAGGCGTCTATATTGAGGTCTTAAATATCAAGATCGGGGAACCAGAGTTCAAAGAAATTGAGGGAAACCGCATAACGTTGACCCCCATGATTGCTAGGTTGAGGAACTTATCCTACACAGCCCCAATGTCTTTAGTTGTGGCTCTTTATGAGAACGGAATTGAGGTAGCTAAGCAGGAAATCCCTCTAGGAGACATGCCGGTCATGATAAGGTCTGTTCTTGACCCAACATCAAAGATGAGTAAGGAGGAGCTGATAAAGATAGGGGAGGATTGGAGGGATCCTGGAGGCTATTTTATAATAAACGGCTCTGAGAAAGTAATAGTTACTCAGGAAGACCTAGCTCATAATAGGGTATTCGTTGACTACGCTAAGGAAGGTTCTAATATGACCCACACAGCCAAAGTGATCTCTGCCTCTGCAGGTTACAGAGTACCCATAATCCTAGACAGGCATAAGGATGGCACCCTCATGATCAACTTCCCGCCTATACCGGCTAAGATTCCATTTGCTGTGATGATGAGGGCCTTAGGCCTAGAAACGGATAGGGATATCGCGCTTGCTGTATCAGCAGATCCAGAGATCCAGAACGAGCTCATGCCTTCGCTTTATCAGGCCAGGGAAATCTCAACTGTCGAGGATGCTCAAGATTTTATAGGCTCTAGGGTGGCGCTAGGTCAGCCAAGAGAGGCTAGGATTGAGAGAGCAAGACAGATACTAGACAATTATTTCCTCCCGCATCTTGGTTCATCACCGGAAGCAAGGATCCTTAAAGCCCTTTACCTAGGGCAGATGGCAAACAAGCTACTTGAACTCGTTCTGGGGAGACGAAAGCCAGATGATAAAGATCACTATGCTAACAGGAGACTAAGGCTTGCCGGCGATCTGATGTCGCAGCTCTTCAGGGTTGCCTTCAAGCAGTTCGTCAAGGACTTCAAATACCAGATTGAGAGGCATAGACTCAGGGGAAGGAGGCTTAATCTAAGAGCCTTAGCTAGGCCCGATCTGGTAACTGACCGGATCAAGCATGCATTAGCTACAGGTAATTGGGTTGGGGGTAGGACGGGAGTCTCCCAAATAATAGACAGAATGAACTGGATCTCCCTCCACAGTCATCTCAGAAGAACTATTGCACCTCTAAGCAGAGGGCAGCCTCACTTCGAGGCCAGGGATCTTCACCCCACCCAATGGGGTAGGATCTGCCCCTTCGAAACTCCTGAAGGGCCTAACTGTGGTTTAGTGAAAAATCTGGCCTTAAGCGCCTATATATCGGTTGGGACGGATGAGGAATCTGTTAAGGCGGTTCTCAGGGAACTTGGAGTTGTGCCTATTCTGACAATTTTTGAGCGCCTTCGAGAAGGAGATGAGGATCTCCTCCAGAACCTCCCATCATACGCTAAGGTGTTCCTTAACGGCACATTAATAGGTTATTATTTAAGTGAGGACGCATCAGACCTAGTTAATAAGGTGAGAGAGTTAAGGCGTTCGGGCAGGCTGCATCATGAGGTCAACATCTCTTACTTAAGAACAGAGCATCTTAATGAGATCTATGTGAACTGCGACCCTGGTAGGGTTAGAAGGCCGTTATTAATAGTTGAAAACGGTAAACCTAAGATAACACGTGAAGTGTTAGAAAGTCTAAGGAAAGGTGAGCTGTCCTTCTCCGACCTCGTAGCAATGGGCTTTGTGGAGTATATTGACGCCGAAGAGGAGGAAGACACCTACATAGCTCTAGACCCTGAGAATCTGACCCCGGAGCATACCCACTTAGAGATATGGCCTCCAGCAATACTAGGCATAGCTGCCGCAACCATACCATACGCCGAGCATAACCAATCACCGAGAAATGCATATCAGTCTGCTATGGTTAAGCAGGCGGTAGGTTTCTATGCAGCAAACTTCCATCAAAGATTTGATAGTAGAGCCCACTTCCTCCACTATCCTCAAAAGCCATTAGTTCAAACAAAGTTCTTGGACGTGATAGGATATAATGATAGGCCAGCGGGTCAGAACTTCATAGTAGCAATTCTTTCATTTACAGGCTACAACATGGAGGACGCCCTAATAATGAATAAGTCTTCTGTGGAGAGAGGTCTGGCAAGATCAACTTTCTATAGGGAGTACACCACGGAAGAGTTAAGATATGCTGGCGGCCAGAGGGATCGGATAGAGATACCTGACCCGAGTGTTAGGGGGTATAAAGGAAGAGATCATTACAGGTTGCTGGATAGTGATGGGGTGATCAGCCCTGAGGTAGAGGTTAACGCAGGAGATGTCCTCGTAGGCAAGACATCTCCACCGAGATTCCTTGAAGAATACAAGGAATTCGGTCTCACCGGCGTGTCAAGGAGGGACACCTCTCTCACACTCAGACATGGAGATAAAGGAGTTGTGGATAGCGTGGTCATCACTGTTAGTGGGGAAGGCAATAGACTCATAAGGATCAAGGTAAGGGATACCAGGATCCCTGAGCTAGGCGATAAGTTTGCGTCGAGGCACGGGCAGAAAGGTGTTATTGGGCTTCTAGTCCCACAATATGATATGCCTTATACTCCAGAAGGGATAACGCCAGACCTCATTGTGAATCCCCATGCTTTGCCTTCTAGAATGACTGTAGGGCAACTTATGGAGAGCATAGCAGGTAAAGTAGCTGCTCTTGAGGGAAGGACTGTAGATGGGACTCCTTTCTACGGTGAGAAGATACACGACCTTCAAAAGAAGCTACTTTTACTAGGTTACCCCTCTGATGGGACAGAACCTATGTATGACGGAAGGACGGGAGAGCTGATAATGACTCCTGTCTTCATAGGCGTTGTTTACTATCAGAGGCTTCATCATATGGTTGCCGATAAGATGCATGCTAGGGCCAGAGGACCTGTTCAGCTGCTCACAAGGCAACCGACGGAAGGGAGAGCTCGTGAGGGTGGGTTAAGATTCGGCGAAATGGAGAGGGACTGCCTTATAGGTCATGGAGCCCCTATCCTCCTGAAGGAGAGGTTGCTAGATAGTTCAGACAGGACAACTATTTACGTTTGTGAAAAATGCGGGCTTATAGGGTGGTACGATAAACGCAAGGGCAAGTACGTCTGCCCGATACATGGAGATAAGGCAAAGTTATACCCTGTTGAAGTGAGTTATGCGTTCAAGCTATTGCTTCAGGAGATGATGAGTATGATGATATACCCGAAGCTAATCCTCAAAGATAAGTATCCTGGAGGGGAGTGATGGAGGATGACTGATGAGAAAGTGATTGGTGGGATCAAGTTCGGCATTCTTTCACCAGAAATGATTAGGAGCATGTCAGTTACAGCAATAGTGACTTCGGAGGTCTATGACGAGAACGGGCTGCCTGTCGAAGGAGGTGTAATGGATCCGAGGTTAGGCGTTATTGAGCCAGGTCAGAGATGTGCTACGTGTGGTAACACACTCGCACGCTGTCCCGGCCATTTCGGACATCTTGAGCTTGCAAGGCCTGTAGTACATATTGGATTCGTCAAGCACATATATGACCTTCTCAGAGCTACATGTAGAAAGTGTGGAAGACTGAAGCTGCCTCAGGAAGAGATAGACAGATATCTCGATCTCTATAAAAGGCTAAAGGACAGGTGGCCTCAACTAGCCCAGTCGCTATCGGACTACGTTAAGAGGAAGGCAATCAAAGCAACTAAGTGCCCTCATTGTGGTGAGCCTCAATACAAGATCAGGCTGGAGAAACCTACCTCGTTTATTGAGGAAGGACCTCTTGGTAGGCTCTGGCCTAATAAGATAAGGGAATGGCTAGAGAGAATACCAGATGATGACTTGAGGCTGTTGGGTTACGATCCTGAGGTCGCAAGGCCAGAATGGATGATAATTACCGTCCTACCGATACCGCCTATAGCTGTAAGGCCTTCAATCCTCTTGGAGACTGGGATTAGGTCAGAGGATGACCTAACGCATAAGCTCGTTGATATCATAAGGACGAATGAAAAGCTCCGTGAAAGCATTAACTCAGGTGCTCCTGAAGTTATTGTTGAGGACCTATGGGAGCTGCTACAGTATCATGTCACAACTTATATTGACAATGAAGTGCCAGGTGTCCCTCCAGCAAAGAGGAGGTCTGGCATGCCTCTGAGAACCCTGGCTCAGAGGCTTAAAGGTAAGGGCGGAAGATTTAGAGGTAATCTATCCGGGAAAAGAGTTGACTTCTCAGCCCGTACTGTGATAAGCCCAGACCCTAACATTAGCATAAATGAGGTGGGAGTTCCTAGAGATATAGCAATGACATTAACAGTTCCGGTAAGGGTGACTCCCTGGAACATTGATGAGGTTAGGAAGTATATTCTCAACGGACCTGGTAAATACCCCGGAGCTAACTACGTAATAGATCCGAATGGCAGGAGGATTGACCTGAGATTCATTAAGGACTTGAAGGCCATAGCAGAGGGACTTAAGCCGGGATATGTTGTCGAGAGACATTTAATCGACGGCGATATAGTGTTGTTTAATCGGCAGCCCTCCCTTCATAGGATGTCAATAATGGCTCACGTGGTTAAAGTTCTTCCAGGAAAAACATTCAGACTTCATCTGGCTGTTTGCCCTCCATATAATGCAGACTTCGACGGAGACGAGATGAACCTCCATGTGCCTCAGAACGTTGAAGCAAGGGCTGAAGCGAAGACGTTACTCCTTGTTCAGGAACACATACTTAGCCCCAGATATGGTGGCCCTATCATAGGAGGAATTCAGGACTTCATAAGCGGCGCGTATCTCCTCTCATCAAAAGCCACGCTTCTAACGAAAGATCAGGTCTCCGACCTGCTCGCAAGCATTAGTTATGAAGGTGAAATACCTGAGCCAGCAATTCTTTCACCTAAGAGGTCTTGGCTAGGGAAGCAGATCTTTAGCCTCCTCCTTCCAGAGAACTTTAACTTCATGAAGGAAGCCAATATCTCAAGCGGTGAACTTAAATGCAGTGATGAGGAATGCTTCTGGGATTCCTACCTCGTTGTAAAGCGCGGCAAGTTGCTTCTAGGCGTTCTCGATAAGGCAGCCATAGGAGCGCAGAAGCCGGAATCAATGCTTCACTACCTGATAAGAGAGTACGGGAACACATTTGGCAAGGAGTTCATGGATAAGGCGTTCAAGATGTTCCTAAGGTTCATCGAGATGAGAGGCTTTACAATGTCAATCAACGACATCGTTATTCCTAGGGAGGCTTATGAGGAGATCTGGCAAGTTTATGAGAAGGCGAAGGAGGAAGTGAGAAAGCTTATCGAGGATTATCAAAATAACCGCTTGGAGGCAATGCCAGGAAGGACCTTGGAGGAGACTCTTGAGATCAAAATACTGGACGTTCTGTCAAGAGCTAGAGACGAGGCTGGTGAGATAGCTGTTAGATATCTCAACCCATTCAACAACGTCTTCATAATGGCAAGAACAGGGGCCAGGGGGAGCACTCTAAACATAACTCAGATGGCGGCGATGCTGGGCCAGCAGTCAGTTCGAGGTCAGAGAATTAGCAGGGGTTACAGAGATAGAACTTTACCTCACTTCAAAAAAGGCGATATTGGTCCAGAGGCTAGGGGGTTCGTAGCGAGTTCCTTTGTAAAGGGGTTAACACCTATTGAGATGTTCTTCCATGCTGCAGGAGGTAGGGAGGGACTTGTTGATACAGCAGTCAGGACTTCTCAAAGCGGGTACATGCAGAGAAGACTCATAAATTCATTACTTGACCTGATAGTCACCTATGACGGTGCTGTAAGAAGCACTTACGGTGAACTTATCCAGTTTAGATATGGTGAGGATGGAGTAGATCCCAAGAACACGTCATTCGGTGAGGCGGTTAAGGCATCTAGAATCGTAGATAAACACGTCGGATGGAAGAAATGAGGTGGTTGATGTGAGCGACAATAAAGGTAAAACAGTCCATGAAGTTGTTGAGGAGCTTTCACAGCCTGGCACGCTGGTCGACCGGGTTTTATCCAGATTTAAGAAAGTTCCAGAGGAGTTAAAGGATGCGATAAGGCGGAGACTGATAAAAGACGTTATTGAGCTCGGGCTTAAAGAGGAAGAGGAAGTCTCCTCAAGATTTAAGGAGCTTAGAAAGCTAGCTGATCGTATTTTGAAGGTTACTAAGCCAGCTGAGGAGGTTCTTCCCGAAGGAATTTTCTTGGAGCTCGTGAACGAACTATTTGAGACTGCTTCGAAGATAGAGATAACTGATGACGAGATGATAATGATACGGGACGATGCTATCCGAACGTACTTAAGAGCCCTCGTAGATCCTGGAGAACCTGTAGGTACGGTGGCGGCACAGTCAATCGCCGAGCCCGGTACTCAGATGACGCTTCGAACATTCCACTATGCAGGTGTCAGAGAGCTGAACGTCACCTTAGGCCTTCCCCGCCTCATAGAGCTTGTAGACGCAAGGAAGGTGCCTGAAACCCCAATGATGGAGGTTCATCTTGATGAGGAACACAGGTATGAGAGAGAGAAAGCCCTTGAAGTTGCAAGAAGGATTGAGATGACTAAGCTTGAGACAGTCGCCTCTGCAGTTGATATAGACTTGTTCAATAACCAGCTTATAATTACCCTCGATCCTGGAATGCTCCAGGATAAAGGTCTCACTAGAGATGAAATAATTAAGATCCTGTCTAAGAGCAAGACTCTTTCAGGTAAGGTTAAGCCAGATCCCAACGACCCGAACGTCATAGTTATAGATATGCCTAAAACATACGACATCATCAAGGCGCAGAAATTTAGGGATAGAATCTTTAGGATGAAGTTGAAGGGGTTAAAAGGCATCAATAAGGTGATTGCTCAAAGAAGAAGAGATCCAGATACAGGCAAGTATTACTACGTCCTCATAACCGATGGGACTAACCTCTCAGCGGTGCTTAAAGTTGAGGGTGTAGACCCGACTAAGACCAGGTCTAACAGCGTTCATGAGATTGAAGAGGTGCTTGGCATAGAGGCCGCTAGGGAGGCGTTGATTAGAGAAATCAAGAATACTCTCGATGAGCAAGGTTTAGATGTCGATATTAGACATATTATGTTGCTGGCTGACATGATGACACATACAGGGACTCTTAGGCAGATAGGACGTCATGGAATAGCAGGAGAAAAGCCGAGCGTCCTTGCTAGGGCAGCATTCGAAATCACGGTTAAAAACCTCTTCGACGCGGGTGCTGCTGGAGAGGTTGACAGAGTTGAGGGCGTTGCAGAGAACGTCATAATAGGTCAGATAGCCCCTGTGGGTACAGCACTTGTCGAGCTTAAGATGGATCCAACCAAAATTAAAAAGCCTGTGAGTAAGTAAGGTGGGGTGTGAGGAGTGCCTAAAGCCGTCAGTCTCGATAATGAAGTAAGGCTACTCATAAAAACCGGGAAGGTAGTGCTAGGTGCGAAAAAATCTATTGAGGCGGTAAAGCTTGGGAAAGCCAAAGGGGTTATATTGGTGACAAAGTTGCCGAAGCATATAGAAAATGATGTTCTTTATTATTCGAGGATCGGAAATGTCAAAGTGATTAGGTTTAACGGCAGCAGCTATGACTTAGGGGTAGCGATTGGTAAGCCATTCCCTGTCTCCACAATAGCTATTTTAGACCCGGGAGAGTCCTCTCTATTAGAGGAAGGTGAGGCCTGACGTGCCGGTTAAGCTGACTAGTGAGGAGCTGAGGTATATAGCGCTTTTAAGCGACGTGACAGGAGTATCTGCAAAGGACTGCATAATCGATGAAGAGAGCGGGACCATAATCTTTATAGTGCCGCCAGGCCAAGCCGGTCTTGCTGTCGGTGCTAAAGGGAAGAACGTGAAGAGACTTTCAAAGATTTTAGGTAGAAGGATAGAGATTGTAGAGTACGCGGACAGTTTAGAGGATTTCGTTAAGAACATATTCCTTCCTGCTAGGGTGCTTAAGATAAGGCTTAATAAGATGCCGGATGGGAGGAAAGTTCTATACGTGAAGGTAGATCCTGAGGATAGAGGGATAGCTATAGGAAAGAATGGGAGAAACGTTGCTAAGGCAAAACGGATTCTTAGCAGGTATTACGGTATAGATACAGTATCTGTATCATGAAGTAATGTTTTTAAGGTTTGGGATAAGCCGAAAGGTGGTTATAGGAGATGACCGGTAAGAAGTCGCCGTATGGTCTGCATGCAGCGAGAAAGCTCAGGCTCAAGAGATTAAAGTTTAGATGGAGTCAGAGGGAATTCAGGATCAGGATGCTTAAGCTGAAGGAGAAGCACGACCCTCTAGGAGCGGCACCTATGGCAAGAGGAATTGTTCTTGAGAAGGTAGGTGTGGAGTCAAGACAGCCTAACTCAGCTTTAAGGAAGTGTGTGAGGGTTCAGCTCGTTAAGAACGGAAAGGTGGTTACGGCATTCGTTCCATATGACGGTGGTGTTAACTTCATAGACGAGCATGATGAGGTAATTATTGCTGGGATAGGTGGAAGCCAAGGTAAGTCGCTGGGAGACCTTCCTGGGGTGAGGTATAAGGTCATAATGGTTAACGGCGTCTCTCTTGATGCCTTAATAAAAGGGAAGAAGCAGAAACCCGTTAGGTGAGGACTTCCTAAAATTCATCGTCTTCGTCTTCACTACTAAAGAACCCTCCTTCATCATCGCTTTCTTCTTTCTCCAGCTCTTTAGATATTTTAACTACTTCAGCTGTTACATATACAGGCTTATTGAATAAAAGTGCGAGGAAGATTGCATGGCTAGGTATCATGGTTCTCTTTAACGAAATTCCGTCAACGTTCATATACATGCTCGCACTATATGTGCCGTAAGTCCTGTTGAAGCCATCTATAACCACTCCTTCAATAGATTCCTTGAACTCAGTTAGTTTCGGTTGAATCATTATTAGGAGCTCGTAGATCGTGTCTCTCATATCTGGTTCATGAGGCTCTAGATCGTCGTACCTAACCAGTTTAGCTATCGCCCTCGTAATCTCGAGCGGTATATTATACAGTGTCACAACATCGCCGTCCTCGAGTATACAGTTAAGGGCACCCATCTCAAACCCATCACTCTCAGTTATGAGAGGTTCAAACTCAACTATTCTCAACAGGACTGTGCTCTCTTCCAACTGCTTCACCTTGGACAACGGCATCTTGGATTAGGTAACAGCACTTAAATCTTTTAAAGGTAGTTGATGTATTGCCGTAGGTAGTTAGGGAATGAGCGAGCAGGTAGGTAAGATAGGGACCGTTGAGATTAAGCTCTTTGGAAAGTGGAGTTATGAAGGCGTTGTCGTTAGGGACCCGAGTCTCAAAAAATACATTTCGTTGAGGCCGGTCTACCTCCCGCATACAGGGGGGAGGCACGAACATAAAAGGTTTGGGAAATCTGAAGTACCTATAGTTGAGAGATTGATGAATAATTTAATGCGTCATGGACGTAATGCAGGGAAGAAGCACCTTGCCTACAATATAGTGAGGATGGCTTTCGAAATCATAAACGCTAAAACAGGTGAGAACCCGCTTCAAGTCCTTATAAGAGCGATAGAGAATGCTGCTCCCAGAGAGGAAACTACAAGAATAATGTACGGTGGCATTATCTATCATGTAGCGGTAGATGTAGCACCGTTGAGGCGTGTTGACTTGGCGCTGAGGTATCTCACCGAAGGCGCTAGAAATGCTGCTTTTAGATCACCTAAGAGCGTGGCCGAATGTCTAGCAGATGAGATAATTCTGGCTGCCAGTAATGACCCTAAGAGCTACGCGATAGCCAAGAAGGAAGAAATAGAAAGGATAGCTCTCAGTTCAAGGTAAAGCATTTTATCAAAACCCACTTTTTCATAATAACGGTAATCTCTTCCCGACGTAATAAGTCATTAGGGGCTTCCGCCACTTAAAAAACTTTTATAAGGTAGACAAGCCTAACTACTTGACGAAGTGACGAGGTGGAACTATGAGCAGTAAACAAAAGAAAGAACATCTTAATCTGGTCGTGATCGGTCACGTCGACCATGGTAAAAGCACATTAGTTGGGCACCTGCTTCTGAAACTGGGTGCCTTAGACCCTAAAATGGTAAAAGAGGTTGAGGAGGCTGCCAAGAAAGCCGGCAAGGAAACAGAGAAATACGCGTGGTTCCTTGACAGGCTTAAGGAGGAGAGAGACAGAGGTGTTACTATTGCATTAACGTTCATGAGATTCGAGACACCAAAATACTACTGGACAATTATCGATGCCCCGGGTCACAGGGACTTCATTAAAAACATGATTACTGGTGCAAGCCAGGCCGACGTGGCGTTGCTGGTAGTATCAGCTAAGACGGGTGAGTTCGAGGCAGGTATGAGCAGGGAAGGGCAGACGATGGAGCATATTGTTCTCGCTAGGACTATGGGAATCGACCAAGTAGTAGTTGCAGTAAGTAAGATGGATATTACTGACCCTCCGTGGAGTAAAGAGCGTTATGATAAGGTCGTCAATACCTTGAAGAAGTTCATGAAATCCCTTGGATATAAAGTTGATAAGATACCCTTTGTGCCTGTGTCCGGATGGACAGGTGATAACATAATAGAGAAATCATCTAACATGCCATGGTATAACGGACCTACTCTAGTTGAGGCGCTTGACGCTGTCACGCCGCCGCCGAAACCTGTGGACAAGCCTCTCAGAATCCCTATCCAGGAAGTTTATACCATTTCTGGTGTAGGAACAGTTCCTGTCGGTAGGGTAGAGACTGGAAAGTTAAGGGTCGGCGATAAGATAGTGTTCATGCCTCCAGGCGTTGTTGGCGAGGTTAGATCCATAGAAATGCATCATGAGAAACTTCAGGAAGCTCTACCTGGGGATAATATAGGCTTCAACGTCAGGGGTGTGTCTAAGAATGATATAAGGAGAGGTGATGTTGCTGGGCATTTAGAGAACCCGCCGACCGTAGTGACCGAATTTACAGCTAGGACTTACGTTGTATGGCACCCTACGGCGGTTCATGTGGGCTACACGCCAGTAGTTCATGCGCATACAGCTTCAGTAGCGGCGCGCATAATAGAGATTGTTGGCAAGCTAGATCCTAGGACAGGTAAGATAGCTGAGAAGAACCCGCAGTTCATTAAGACTGGAGAGTCAGCAATAATTAAATTCAAGCCAATAAAGCCTATGGTTCTAGAGAAATATCAGGAAATACCTCAGCTAGGAAGATTCGCTATGAGGGACATGGGGAAGACAATAGGTATCGGCGTTGTAATGGATGTAGTGCCTACGAACGTTGAAATAAAGAAGAAGTGATATTTTTAGCTTGAATCAGAAACATCTTTTATCCCCTTTGAATCACTCCATTAAGGGTAAGTGAGATGGTAAGCAATAAGGTAAGAATAAGGCTCTGGAGCACGAACGTAGGACACCTTAACGATGTAGCCAACGAACTTGTGCAGATAGCTAAGAAGGCTGGTGTAGAAGTGAAGGGACCTGTTCCCTTACCAGTTAAGAAATTGGTTGTTCCCTTGCTCAGGCTCCCTCATGGAGAGGGGAAGAAAGTTTATGAGAAATGGGAGATGAGAATCCATAAAAGGCTCTTGGACATAACCGCTGATGAGAGGGTTATGAGACAGATAATGAGGGTTAGAGTCCCTGATGACGTCTACATAGAGTTAGAGATTGTTAGGTGAGTGCAGCGGTTTCAAATCACTTCCTGAGCTCTTATGTCAAATCTTAAGCAATATTAATACCCTCTTAGTTGAGTATTTGTTTGGGCCGGGGTGCCCGAGCGGTCCAAGGGGCCGGCCTTGAGAGCCGGTGGGCTACGTGCCCGCGCGGGTTCAAATCCCGCCCCCGGCGCCAATTCTTTATTAAAAATTCTTGATTTAAACGGTGAGCATTATTCTATAATGCAGGGATCTATTGAAATGTAATCACTATTCCTAATATTCCTGGTAGAAACCTTACTTATTTGATGATCTTCTTTAGGGAAGTTGGCCAGCTTTCTGGAGAACATTTAGGATTCTTTTAGGTCTCTCCATAAGGGTCCTCACTTCATTCCGTATATCACTTCTTCCAATAATTTTTCTAGCGATACCTTCGCGTATTGCTTCTTCTGCTACGGCTTCGGCTTCCATTGCAACAGCATCCACTTCATACATTCGTGGAATGATGTAGTCTTCTCTGAGTCCTTTTTCTTCAGCATATGATGCGAGAGCCTTAGCTGCCGCCATGCACATACCATCACTGATCTTGCGGGCTCTAACAGTTAGAGCTCCTCTAAATACTCCTGGGAATCCTAGGGAATTATTTACTTGATTAGGATAATCTGATCTTCCCGTTGCCACGATCTTTGCTCCTGCCTCCTTAGCCTCCTCAGGAAGTATTTCTGGGGTTGGATTGGCTAGTGAGAATACTATTGCATTATCGCTCATTAGCTTGATCCATTCTTTCTTGATAGTACCTGGACCTGGCTTTGAGGCTGCTATGACGGCGTCTGCTCCCTTCAGCGCCTCCTCAGGACCTCCTGTAATTTTTTCCGAGTTTGTGATTAGAGCAGCCTCATACCAATGAGGCATGCTATCCTTAAACTCCTCAAGTCTAGGATGGGAATCATATAGTATACCTATTCCAGGTCTTTCCACAACGATTACTTTGCCGGTGTTGACACCGTACATCTTGAGGAATTTTAAGACCGCGTAGTTAGCAGCCCCAAGGCCAAATAAAACGATCTTAGCACTCCTTAAATCCTTGCCTACAAGCTTGAAGGCATTAATTAAGGCGGCAAGAACTATGAGGGCAGTCCCTTGCTGATCATCATGCCATACGGGGATCTCTAGTTCTTTTCTCAGTCTCTCTAAAATAGTGAAACATTTTGGACTTGATATATCCTCTAGATTGATGCCGCCGAAGCTTGGCTCAACTGCCTTGACCAAGGCTATAATCTCCTCTGGGTCCCCTGCATTGATGACTAAGGGAATAGCGTCAACACCACCGAAATATTTGAAGAGAAGGGCCTTACCCTCCATAACGGGTAGGGCAGCTTCAGGCCCTATATTCCCTAGGCCAAGAACTCTCGAGCCGTCGCTGACTATAGCTACAGTATTCCATCTCCAGGACATATCGAATGAGGCATCTCTATCCTCGGAGATAGCTTTAGAAGGGCCTGCCACGCCGGGAGTGTACCAAATAGATAAGTCTTGTAGGTCTCTGATAGGTACTTTCGGTATTATCTCTATTTTACCCTTATATCTGCGGTGGAGTTCTGTGGAAATGCGTTCCCAATCTCTCAAGCGGTTCGTCCCTGCAACTCTTGCGTTATCGTATTAAAAGTGTCTCGCATCTCTAGTGAAAATTAAATTGGTAACCTCACTATGTTATGTGCTGATATGCATGCATGTGGCTGTAGTGGGTGTAGGCAATGTAGGTCGGTCAATAGCTTACCGACTGCTTCTAAGCAATATCCCAGAAGAGCTAAGCTTAGTAGACACGAAGGAGGGTCTTGCGAGAGCGATTGGAGAGGAATTTAAGCATGCTGCAAGCGGTATTGGTGTGAATACTGTCATTAACTGCTTCGACCATGACGAGGATTTATCAGGTGCTGATATAATAGTTATCTCGGCAGGTTATCCGAGACCGCAAGGCATTAGAATAAGTAGGAGAGATCTTTTGGGGAAAAACGCTGACATAATAAAGCTCTTGGCTGAGGTTCTTCCTTCAAGAAACCCTGGAGCCAAGTATGTTATAGTAACTAACCCTGTGGACGCTAATGCGATGTTATTTAAAAGAATCAGCAAGGCTGAATTCGTTATAAGTACAGGTGATCATCTGGAGACTTTAAGGTTCAGGTCTAGGCTTTCGGAAGTACTTCAATTACCTAGAAAGTACGTCTCAGGTTATGTGGGCGGGGAGCACGGCGAGGAGGCAGTTCCTCTCTGGTCAACTGTCGTTGTAGAAGGTAAGCCATTAAAGGAGTACCTTCAGGAAAAAAATGTCACTTTAAATAAGGGTGAAGTTGAGAACTATATCAAAGAGGTTCCTGAAGTTATTATTGATTATGCGGGAGCAACAAGATACGGTCCTGCAGAAGCTTTTACAGCCTTAATAAGAGCTATTGCCTTAAATGAAAATAAGGTGTTCAGCATTGCCACCCCCCTAAAAATCCCAGGTGTGGCTAGTGAGGTTTTTGTCAGCGTTCCAACAATCCTCGGAAGTGAGATTAGGGATAGGCTTCTTCACTGGCTAAGTGAAGAGGAGATGAGGAGGGTGGCAAGGGCTGCTAATGCGGTTTACCGCACATATAGTGAGGCTGTAAGGCTTTTAGGGCTTGAATGACCTTTCAGGTATTCCATTCGAGGTAGCCGATCAATTCGCTGAGGCTGGAGAAGTCCTTACGCATCCCTATATCTAATAGGGTATAGTGGGTGAAACGGAAGCCCCAATAATAGTTCCATCTCCAAAGGAGGTTGGTTAGGTTGCCCTCAGGACTTATTTCTGTAAGGTTAACCACACTGCCAAAAAGGTAATCATACCATACCGGGGTAGCAATCCCATCCTTGACCATGTTTTCCTTATCCTGAGGGTTAAGGTCTAGGGGTTGGAGAAGATACTCAATTATTCTATTATCTGGATTTACAGCTTTAATCCTAAAGTATAATCCGTAGCCGTTTATCCAATCTCCTGCAGTATCAAGCAAGTACCAACCACCGCTTAACTCACCTATTACGACCGCATGTCCTCCTTGAGGCGAGGTCGCTACAAGTAACCATGCATTAGAACCGTAGGCTTTAAGTATAGAGTAAGTCAACAGTGAGAGATCTTCACAGTCACCTCCCTCGTTTAAAACTGTTTCATTAGGTAGTTTCCAGAGGTTATTGATCTTATATCCGCCTTCTCCATCTGAAACGAATATGTAGGGATCAGGCTGGTAGTACATGTTTAAAAGTACCCATATGAAGGTTGTTTCAAATGCCTCAGAAGGCGGCACCTCATTAAGTACCACGGGTGCCAGAAGACCACCTTCTTTAATAGAGGCATTCAAGATTGTGTTAAGAAGGGAAGAGTTTACTGTAAGAGGCTCTGTGAATAACTTCTCAACAGTAGATTCCCTCCTATACTCATTCAGTGCCTTCTTTAGTTCATGGACTTTAGCATCGAACAAACTCTTATTGCCAGCTAGCCATACCTTGTAGTTGGTCAGCTGCTTTTGAAGCAGGAAGTTCTCAACGCTTAAATTACTTACCTTTTCCTTGAGTAAGGTGATGTTATCCTTTAACCATTTCCTCATTAACTCAAGTTTTTTGCGGAGGTCAGCAGTCTGGTATTGGCATAACATTACCTCCTTCTGGAGGTTAGTGTTATTCTTAAGTAGCTTGTCGTTGAGGTTCATGCAGTCGTTCAGAAGCGAGTTGAAGGATCTGAGTTTGTCATTGAGTTCCTGATTCTTTGTGTTTAAGGAAGCAGCTAGCGCTTTAAGCGAGGTCACCTCCCCTCCAAGTTGTAGATTATATGCCCATAGGTAGGCCGTAGTAAGGAAAAGAAGTAATGAGATTGCGATGAGGACGCCAGACATTCTCCTCATGATTAACTAACCATACCTCTCTCTAGCATTGAGTTTTAAGGATGCGCCTAAAAGGATATGCTGTATAAGACTCTAGACATATAATCTCTGCCCATCCACTATTTGTATGGATGATGAGAAGAGGGTCTCGTGATGTGTCATGAGCGAAGCCGGAAATGCTGACCACCCCTCTAAAGGGAGGGACAGGTTATTCACCAAGGTTGCGGCCCTAGCAGTCCTAATTATAGCGTATATGCCGATATATTTTGGTGTGGAGAATCTTCTTCAGGTAGCTAGGGCTGGAAATCCCTATATAGGCTATGACGTCTCGCTGACTGCTGTCTCTTTCTACGTGACCTCCACGCTTATTTTTCTTGCTGTTCTCGTAGTATATTTATTTATACCTTCTTCCCTCCTGCTTGATTTAGTCATCTTTAGCGGTCTCGTGTTCATTATAGCACATTATACGTATATATCGTCAATTGTCGCTGGAAGAAGCTCGAGATTGGAAATTAAGGTGCTTCCTTTCACTATAGAGTATATAGGAGGTAACGGACATGCTTCTCTTGCTGTAGACTTAGGCCAGGTAGTGGCTTTAGGCTTAGGGATAGGAGGGTATCTCCGTCTAAAAAAGTTCCTGAGGAAGGACACCTTAAGTTAGGATTAGAAGATTTTTAAAGGTGGCTAACCACTACCTTATGGTGCCGCGGTAGTATAGCCCGGCCAAGTATGCGGGCCTCTCGAGCAGTCTCCGCTGTTGCCTGCGTGGAGAGCCCGTGACCCGGGTTCAAATCCCGGCCGCGGCACCACCCAAAGGCCTCAGTTCTAGCTAGAGTAGGATTTTGAGTTTCTTCTCACACGCGTATGCCAGCCTTGAAGCAACAACCCAAGCGTCAAGAGGCCTATGGTATACCGCATAAGTCTTTCTTGATAAGGCCTTAACGTCCTCCCTGAAATCCCCGTGAGGGAAGCCCCCGATGACTAAGGGATCTCCGCTAACTAGGGCCTCAGAGCATATCTTTTCTGGGGAAGTGATTTCCCCATCCTCGCTTAGGAGGATACATGATTTACTTCCAGTCCCCCTAAGCACGTCTTCGAAGGTAGCTGGCCTTGCAGTCATAAGCGGTTTCACAGAATTTTTAGGAACTCTACCATAGCTGAGAAGTTGCTCCATAAGTCCAACGAACCTAATATAATTCCTTGGAATCTTAGTTCTAGGGTTGATCTCTATTCCGTAATCCCCATACGTGTGGATATATAGCTCAAGCGTTCCCTCTATGTTGAGGGGGGATGAGAGCAACTCTAGAAGAGTAAGGTGAAGGATATCAGGCCTTCCTCTTTTCTGCCTGTCCCTTAACCTCGTCATCGCATGATAGTGTAGTGATACATCGAGTAAGGTCTCTGCAGGCCTTTTCCTTCGCTTAGCCGCATTCTTAAGGACCGAAGGATGCCCAACTATTTCGTGTGGTACTAACTCAAGTGCGGCCTCAGCAATGATCATCTTAACTTTAAGTCCATCTTTCAAAGCAGGTCATTGCTGTTTATGCATACACCCTATTAACCTTGAGGATGTCTAATGAATTAGATGAGGCCCTGATAGCCTATGAGAAATAGGAGACAGTGGATAAAAGATCTTGCCTATCAGAGGGCAATCCTGCTCTATAGACAGGCTGTCAAAGCAGTTAAGGAGGGCGACATAGAGCTAGCGAGGAAGTATATACAGTTAGGTCTTAGATTGCTTCAGAAAGCTAACATGCGAAAGCCCTATCTGTATAGGAGGTGGGTATGCAAGAAGTGCAAAGTTCCTTTAATTCCCGGCGTAACGGTGAGTGTCAGAGTGAGAAGGAACAGGAAACAAATTATAGTGGTGAAAAAGTGTTTACTATGTGGATGGGTGAATAGGACACCATGCGAAAAGGTAAGAATAAAGAAGTCAAAGCCTCAGTAATGAAAGCTGTGATGACACTCGGGAAGTCCGGGATCACAGAGGGCTGGATCGGTGAATTGCGAAGAAGGCTTAAACGTGAAGGTGTTATCAAGGTAAGGGTTTCTAAGGCTCTCATCAGGTTAGGGGTGGATACTGGTGAGGTCGCTGAGAGGGTCTCCACACTTGTGAATGCAGATGTTGCGGACGTAAGAGGGCATACCTTTACGCTAGTTAAGCAAGATATGGAGAAGTCGCGTTAGATCCTTCTTTGCAGACCAAGAAATTCGGTGGATTGGTGCCGCCGCGGGGATTTGAACCCCGGACACCCCGGTCTTCAGCCGGGTGCTCTCCCGGGCTGAGCTACGGCGGCTCTATTAAACCCTCTTGTAGGGAGTTATTAATCTTTATTCTGTCGCGGGTATTACAGATCGAAAACCACTCGAACGACCCAGCATCCCTCAGGCGTATGAGTGATCTCCATAAGGGAGTAAGTTACTGCCTTAACCTCGGTTCTCACCTCGTGCTTGTCAGGGTTGAAGAATTCCCCCCACGCTTCTCCTACGAACCTTATCACCCTGTCATTAAGCTCCGTGAACCTTACTGTAAAATCCTTGAAGACTAACCCCTCAGAGTCATGAAGTATTAGTAGGTCTTCAAGCCATTTATATAGAGCGTTCTCAAGGTCCATACCTTCATCGGAAATCACCCTTTTCACCTTAGCCTCTATTTTTGTGGTGTCCGTCATGAGTTCGAACAATGCCTTAGCAGCATAGGCAAATGCTTCTTCTAGAGACTTTCCAGTAGCTTCGACGTATGCGTCGGCTGTATGCTCTAAGAACCTAAATCCCCCGCACATCATAATAATCCACATAATAGAGTGTTCCTGCAGAACTCATAAGTCTTTAAAAGTTAAGGACGCAGAAAAATCTTAAACGGTAAGTTTTAAACACCTGATTAACTAGAGGTTATGGGTGCGGCGGTCGTCCAGCCTGGTCTAGGACGCCGGCCTTCCAAGGAGGGGTCCTCCGTAGAGCGCCGGAGATCCCGGGTTCAAATCCCGGCCGCCGCACCACAAGGTGACCCGGTTATGAGGGTTGGGTTCATCGGTTTAGGTTTAATGGGCTTTAGTATGGCCTGTAGGTTAAGAGATCGCGGGCATGAGGTCATAGTCTACAATAGATCTAGGGAGAAGGCGCTGAAGTTCGTTAAGGAGTGCGGTGGTGAGGCTGTTGAGTCACCGGAGGCTGTTGGAAAAGCTGCGGAGGTAGTACATGTAATGGTTTCAGATAATGAGGCTGTAGCTTCAGTCCTCCTAGGTAGCGGAGGGCTTCTCAACTCACCAGTTAAGCACGTAATCTTGTCATCAACTATAACCCCTCAATTTAGTTCTACTATCAAGATGGCAGTTGAAGGACCGGACAGAAAATACACTGAAGCACCTGTACTGGGCAGTGTTTCGGAAGCTAGGGAAGGTAAGCTCACTACATATGTTGGCGGGAGGCCTGAAGATGTATCGATCCCTACGCTTAAGGATCTGAGCGAGGAAGTTATTTATGTGGGGGAGGTGCCTAAGGCATCAGCCCTCAAACTAGCTGTTAACAACCTCTTCCTCTCGATCCTTGCATCACTAGCTGAATCTACGGCGTTAGCTGTCGGATGGGGGATCGATTTAAGCGAGTTCCTTGGCTACTTAAAAAAGACTTGGATGGAGGGCATCGTTAAGAGGTATGAGAAAAGGGGATTCGATGAAAGCTTCCCGACAAGGTTTCCAATGAGGCTTGCGGCTAAAGACCTCAGATATGCTGCCCAAGCACTTCAACGTGCATGTCTCCCATCTGTGCTGTCCTCTGCAGCCTCAGAGCTTTTCCTCAACGCATCCATGCTTGGAATGAGGGAAAACGACTACAGCCACCTACTTCTTCACATGCTTAAGATCGCGACCTCTGGAAAGTGTAAAGCTTAATATAATCTGGTGGAGAGTTTGATGAGTAGAGGGAGGTAGTGTGGTGAACGTGAAAGAAGTGCCGGCTGAGCCTTTCATAAAGGAACTCGCTAGATATCTAAAGGAGAACTTCAATCAAGTAAGGCCGCCTGAATGGGCTTACTTGGTGAAGACCGGTTCACACAAGGAGAAAATACCTGAGGACGTGGATTGGTGGTATATCAGGGCTGCAAGCATTATGAGGAAAATATACGTAGCTAGTAGACCGGTAGGCATTGAGAGGCTCCGAACAGCATTTGGAGGTCTCAAAGACGGTGGCTCAGCCCCATCGCATTTCAGGAAAGCAGGAGGCTCTCATATAAGGATGATCCTTCAGCAGTTGGAGAGAGCAGGTTTAGTACTCAAAGAAGGCAATAAGGGTAGGGTCATTAGCCCTAAGGGCCTCTCTGTTATGAGCAAGGTAGCCAATAAAGTGTTTAATGAGCTCGTTCGCGAAATGCCTTCTTTAGCTAAATATGGAGGGGGTACTAGAAAGTGAGCGACTACCACGACGAAGAGCTTGAAGAGCTCAAGAGAAGGCAGATGGAGGAACTCCTCCGCAGGAAGAGTGAGGAGGAGCGAAGGAAGCAGGAGGAGATGGCAAGGGAGGCTCAGAAGCAGGAGATCTTGAGGAGGGTAATGACCCCTGAGGCTAGGGCTAGGTTAACTAATGTTAAGTTGGTAAGGCCGGAGTTAGCTACTGCTGTCGAGGACTACATAATAAATTTAGCTCTCTCTGGACAGCTTAAAAGTATGATAGATGATGCAACGCTGAAACAGATTTTATACGTTTTAGACTCTAGAACTAGGCGTGAGTTTAGAATCAACATAAGGGAGAAGAGGTGAATGTAGTTGGCAAGGAATAAGCATGTCGCAAGAAAGTTGAGGCTGGGGGCAGCCCTGAATAGCAATCAGGGGATACCTGTATGGGTAGTGCTTAAGAGCCTCAGGAAAGTGCCTTATAGGCCTAAACTTAGAAACTGGAGAAGAACCAAACTTAAGAACGTCTGAGGTGCTCGTAAATGCCTGAGGAGAAAATATATGTGATAAATCTAGGGCGTGTATACTGGTCTGGTCGGGAGAGAAGAGCTGCTAGGGCTATGAGGATGGTTAAGGAGTACCTTCTCAGACACACTAAAGCTGAGAGGTTAATAATAGATGAGTCTGTGAACGAATACATCTACTCGCAATCATTCGATAAGCCTCCTCGCAGGGTAGCTGTTAGAGTTGTCCAGGTGGATGACGAAGGTAAGGTCCTTAAAGCTGCTTTGGCAGTTCCTGTTGAGGAAGCTCCTGCAGAGAAGAGAATGGAGGCCTCCCCTGCTGAAGAGGGACAACCTTAATGCCTCTTGACAGGGTAAGCATACTTGGAAACACTAATATAGGAGTATATATATTTGCCAATAATAAGGTCGCCCTCGTCCCTCCAAGGGTTCCCAACCACGTGAAAAGGAAAATAGGTGATGTTCTAGGCGTTGAAGTGATTGAGGCAAGGGTTGCAGGGTCCCCACTCCTGGGAATCTTCCTCGCAGGTAATGATAAAGGGTTACTTGTCCCTAGGATCATAGCAGATGACGAGTTAAGTGCAATCAAGGAAGCTGGAATTCCAGTTAAGGTATTCCCTGGAAAATTTACCGCATTAGGGAACGTTATCCTAACTAATAACACATCTGCGTTACTTCATCCTGACCTAAGCGATAATGAGGTGAGATGCATAGTGGAGGCTTTGAGGGTTGATAAGTACGCTAGGGGGACGATTGCTGGAATACCTACAGTAGGATCAGCGGCTGTGATCACAGACAAAGGTGGGGCTGTTCACCCAGATGTCGAGGATGAGGAGTTGCGTAACTTAGAGAAGTTCTTCGGTGTCTCCGTTGATATAGCAACAGTTAATTTTGGTGTAGCCTTTATTAAGACCGGTTTGGTAGCGAATAACTATGGGGCTCTAGTGGGGGAGAAAACCACAGGCCCCGAAATAATGCGTATAATGAAGGCATTGAATATGGGTGAGTAGAATGGATGTGAAGGTATTTAGGGTTAGAGGGGTCGCGCTCTTCAGCCCAGATAAGGTCAGGGTATGGCAGCCCTTTACTATTGATGTGAGGGCGGTGAAAAAAGAGGATGCGTTAGAGAAGGTTTACTCTGACCTGGGAAGTAAACATAAACTCAAAAGGGCTCATATCAAGATAGTCGAAGTTACAGAGATATCCCCTGATAAAGCAAAATATAGATATGTACGAGATTTGGAGAAGATTGAGGGCTGGTGACCATGGCAACTCAAGGCAGTTCAGGGAAGATCGTTGTCTCTCTAGATGCTTTGATAGCTCAACTTAATGACCTTAAAGGCTATATAGGTGCGCTTCAGGCACAGATTGATCAGCTCACTTCAGAGCTCGCTGAGATCAGGTCGAGTGAGGAGTTAATTTCAGAGTTAAAGACTAAGAAACCTGATGAGGTTCTAGCTCCCGCAGATAGAAGGGGTCACGTAATGATAAGGGCGCTTCCTAAGGTGAAGGAAGCAGTAGTAACTCATATAGGGCAGGACTTATATGTTGAGGTCCCTCTGGAGAAGGCAATATCGATTCTGCTGGAGAAGGAGAAGGATGTCAGGAATTTGCTTTCCTCTCTTCAGAAGGAGTTAGCTAAGGCCACACAATACTACCAACAGCTTGAGGCAGTTGTCAATACTGTGCTTTCCCAGGCACGGAAACAGGGGTCCTCTCAAGAAGTCCAGAAAGCCTAAGTAGAGGATTAGATGGTGACCTTTTTTGTTTGGTAAAATCAAGGATGCGTTCTCTAACCTGACTAGGAAGCTCGGCGAGGCAGTCTCAAATAAGGAGCTAACCCCAGAGGACATCGATCGAGTGTTTGATGAGATCGAGCTCTCCCTTCTTGAGGGGGACGTGGCCTATGAAGTAGTCGACATGCTTAGGGAGCTGCTGAAAAAGGAACTTGTAGGACTTAAGATCAGGAGGTTTGGTAATGCTGAAGGAGCTGTTAGGGAGAGGATAGCTAAGGTTATAGGCGGTTTGCTGGCTAAGGGAGTTGCTGGGAAAGATCTTGTCGACCTCGTGAGAGAAGGCCCGAAACCTTATATCGTCGTCTTCATGGGAGTGAACGGAGTTGGGAAGACGACTACCATAGCTAAGGTGGGTTACCTTCTATTAAAGAATGGGTTGAGACCGGTTATAGTCGCTGCTGACACCTTCCGTGCAGGTGCTCAGGAGCAGTTAGAGCTCCATGCTAAGAGGCTTGGCATCGATTACATTAAGGGGAAGTATGGGGCTGACCCGGCTGCTGTTGCGAAGGATGGCCTGATCCATGCTGAGAAGGCAGGGCTTGATGCTGTACTAATAGATACTGCTGGCAGGATGCATACTGACAGGAACCTCATGGAGGAAATTAGGAAGGTTGTGAGGGTTGTCAGACCTAACCTCAAGCTCATGGTTCTTGATGCTTTGACAGGCAATGACGCAGTGGCTCAGGCTAGGTGGTTTGACGAAGCTGTTGGTGTGGATGCAGTAATCCTCACGAAACTGGACGCTGATGCGAAAGGGGGTTCCGCTCTCAGCATAATTCTATCTATAGGTAAGCCTATAATGTATGTAGGTGTTGGACAAGGTTACGATGACTTAAAACCCTATAACCCTAGTGAAATACTTAATAAGTTATTAGGTCAGTAGGTTCGGGGGTTGATGCCTGATGAAGCTTGAGGACCTGCTTACAATGTGGAAGAAGATATTGGATATTTCGGAGAAGCCAGAGCCTGACGAATATAAGCTCCTTCTGAAGATAACCTTCGGCGGGTTATTTCTTGTGGGAGTGATCGGATACATAATACATCTCGCACTCACCTATGCACAGGGTGGAGGAATTGCCTGAGGAGGACAGCAAAGGTGAGGTAAGACTATCAAGCAGCGCTTCTGCAGGTGGTGGAGGTCATCTTAAGTACTTAGTCCTCAGGACTACGGTTAATCAGGAAGTTAACGTGGCGCTGATGCTAGAGTCAATAGCTTCAAGTGTTAAGGAGAGCGGCCTCTACTCTATAATCGTTCCACCAGAAATTAAAGGTTACATAATACTGGAGGCTAGAGGTCTTCACGTGGTTAACAGGTTGATAAGGGATATCAAGCACGTTAAGGGGAGTGCTATAGGCTCTCTGAAGGAGGAAGAGGTTGAGAGACTCATTAAGGTTGTCTCTCCGATTGAGAAGTTAAAGCCGGGGGATATTGTTGAGGTAGTCTCAGGCCCGTTCAAAGGTTTAAAAGCCAGGGTTTTATCTGTAGACACGCAGAAGAATGTCGTCACCGTTAGAATGCTTGAGGCCTCCTATAGTATGGAGGCCGCTTTACCGGGTGATGATGTAAGACCTATTAAGAGGAAGTGATGTGGGATGGTGTGGAAAACCGTTAGAGCTAAGGTAAAGGGGGGTCAGGCATCTACGGCTCCGCCTCTCGGCCCCGCCCTAGCCCAGCACGGCTTAGATACTGAGAAGGTAGTGAGTGAAATAAATGAGCTCACGAAAGGGTTCGAGGGCATGGAGGTAACAGTGAATGTATACGTTAATACCGACACGAAGGAGTACAGGATAGAAGTGAAGTCACCTTCAACGACTTCACTGCTTCTGAAGGCAGCTGGCGCTGAAAGGCCTTCAGGAGACCCCACTCATAAGAAGGTAGGTAATCTCACCTTAGAGGACGTGATTAAGGTAGCTCTTCTGAAGAAACATGAGTTGACCGCCAAGACATTGAAGGCTGCGGTGAAAACTATACTATCGACAGCAGCTGCCATAGGTCTAACAGTTGATGGGAAGGAGCCTAAGGACGTACTTAAGGAGGTTGATGGCGGTGCTCATGATGACTTATTACTTAAATATGAAGATGAATGGAAGAAGGGTAGGTGAGGATTATGCCCCTAACAAAGGAATTGCTTGAGGACACGATTAAGAAGGCTATCGAGTTGGGTGGAGGTCGAAGATTTAAGCAGTCTGTGGAACTGCAGGTTGTTTTCAAGGGGGTTAACCCTAAGGATCCAGAGATAAAGTTTAGGGAGGCGGTCTACCTTCCTAAAGGTTCGGGAAAGCCTGCTAAAATACTGGTTGTAGCCGATGGTGACATGCTCCTTAAGGCTAAGGAGGCCGGTATCGCTGCATACAGCTCCTCAGAGATAACCTCCATGAGTAAAAGGGAGATCAAGAAATTGGCTAGAAACTATGACTGGATCTTGGTCAAGGCAGATTTGATGGCAAGAATGGGTAGAATTCTCGGGCCGGCCTTAGGCCCTAGGGGTAAGGCCCCTGTTCCTCTTCCAGTCAACGCAGATGTTTCAGCTGTAGTTAAGAGATACGCTAATAGCGTAAGGCTGAGGAATAAAGAGCAGGCATGGGTAGGTTGCAGGATAGGTAGCGAGGATATGGATCCTTCCGACCTTGCTGAGAACGCATTGGCCGTTATTGAGAGGATAAAAGCTAAATATAAGAGGCCTTTCGAGGCTACAACCAAACTGTACGTTAAGACGACCATGGGAGTCCCCGTGGAGGTGTTTATGCTTTGAAAGGTTCAACTAAGGCAGGTATGCTTAAGCTAATGGAGGAAGTTAGGAAACCATCCGAAAAAGGAGAAAGAGTTAGGGCTTCCTTGCTTCAAAAGCAGAAAGTTGTGGAGGAGATCAAAGACCTTCTGAAGAGCCATAAGGCGGTAGCAATAATAGACCTGCAAGGCGTTCCAGCGAACCAATATAAGAAAATCAAGGCTGAACTCAGCAGATACGGAGTCATCAAGGTATTTAAAAACAACGTGTTCCTGAGGGCCTTCAAAGAGCTTGGATTAGAAGGAGCTGATGAGCTCTCGAAATATCTCACAGGAATCAATGCGTTTATGTTCACCAATGAAAACCCCTACGAGATCTCCTTAAGTCTTGAGAAGGCAGTTGCTCCAAGGTTTGCGAAGCCTGGTGACAGGGCAGAGGATGATATCTTCGTGCCTGAAGGCCCTACGGGCATACCTCCGGGGCCTATGCTCTCCGTCTTCGGCAAACTCAAGATTAGGACTCAAGTAAGGGAGGGCGTCATATGGATAGCTAAGGAGACTAAAGTTGCAAGTGCAGGCGATGAGATAACGCCTGAGCTATCATCCCTACTCAGACGGCTTGGGATTAAACCTGTGATGGTCAGGCTCAAGCTAAAGGCAGTATGGGAAGATGGTAAGGTCTATTCAGCTGAGGAACTTAAGGTTGATGTAGATGCGTTTAAGGCCGATCTACTCAAGGCTGTTACAGTAGGGAAGGAGGTAGCGGTTGAGGCTGCCTTACCATTACCAGATGTGTTGCCAGAAATACTTGTACTTGCATATAGGCGTGCAGAGCTCCTGGCAGCTGAAGCAGGCTTCGTGACGCCGGAAACTGCATCAGCGGTATTCAAGGCGGCAGTAGCGAAAGCATTGGCGTTAGCCCTCAAGGTAAAGGAGAAAGCGCCGGATATAGGGATTGACGTCCAGGTTCCAGTGGCTGCTCCGGCTCCTGCCTCAGCCGCTCCTTCTGAGGAGAAGAAGGAGGAGGAAGAGGAGGAGAAGGAGGTAAGTGAGGAGGAGATCGCTGAAGGCATATCATCACTATTCGGATAAAATTTTCGCTAAGTAGTCCATACCCTTAACCTCTACACGGTTTGACTATTAATCTATATAAGTTGTTCTTCGATTAACTCTTCAGTCCTTGGGTGGTCAGTTTGAGCGGCTCATCAGTTTACGAAGTCAGGATGTTCAGGGAGAGAGGCTACAAAAGACAGAGATGTAGATATTGTGGCGAGTACTTCTGGTCTTTAAGGGAGAGGGAGGATTGCGCTGATGCCCCATGCAGTGATTACACGTTCTTCGAGCTGAGCAGGAAGTTACCTTCACTTACCGTGGAGGAGGTCAGGAACAAGTTCCTTAATTTCTTTAGGAAGGAAGGTCATGAAGTCGTAGATCCTTATCCCGTGGTCGCCAGGTGGAGGGACGACCTCTACCTTACAATCGCATCCATAATTGTTTTCCAGCCCCATGTAACTTCCGGCTTGATGCCCCCTCCAGCAAATCCATTGGTTATAGCTCAGCCCTGTATACGGCTTGAAGATATTGATAGTGTAGGCTATACTTTTGGAAGGCACCTAACGAGCTTCATAATGGGGGGTCATCACGCCTTCAACTACCCTGATAGGAAGGTCTACTTCACGCATGAAACTGTAGAATATGCAATGCGGTTCTTCACCGAGGAAATAGGCCTGCCTGAGGATGAGCTCGTGTTTAAGGAGTCGTGGTGGGAGGGTGGAGGGAATGCTGGTCCGTCCTTTGAGGTCGCTGCTGGCGGGTTGGAGCTGGCAACCCTAGTCTTCATGATGTATGAGTCAAGAGATGGTAGATATGTGAATATGCCTCTAAAGATAGTTGATACGGGTTACGGCATAGAGAGAATTGCATGGTTTACTCAAGGGGTGCCCACCGCTTTCCATGCAATATATGGAGGCCTTGTAAGTGAATACCACTCTCTCTTGGGACTTAAGGAGCCTCCGGAGGATCTTCTTATCTCAGCTGTAAGACATGCTGGGAGGCTGAACCCTAAAGACCTTACCAAGTACAAGCTTCTGAAGAAGGTGGTGTCTGAGGAGACTGGCTATTCACCCGACGATGTAGGCGAGTTCCTAGATGGTGCGGTTAAGGTTTATGCCGTCCTAGATCACGTGAAGACCGCGTCCCTAATGCTCGCTGATAATATTGTTCCCTCCAATACTGGTGAAGGGTATCTGGTCAGGCTTGTTCTCAGGAGGATCTTTAGGCTTCTGTCGACAGTTGGAGGCCTTGAGGAGGGGCTAATTCATAAGTTATTCACGCTCCAAGCTGACTACTGGAGGGGTTTATACCCACAGCTTCTGAGATCTCAAGAGTATATCATGGATGTTTTAACGCATGAACTCAGGAAATATAACGCATTGGTTGAGAGGGCACCTCAAATAGTGAGAAAGTATTTGAGGAAGGGCTCAAAGGGGTTAAGCACGAATGAGCTCATCGAGATGTACGATAGTCATGGATTGCCTCCGGAATTGGTGGGCGAGATAGCCAAGAAAGAGGGGGTAGATGTTCAAATCCCTTCGGACTTCTACTACCAGGTGGCCTCAAAGCATTCGAGAGCGCCTATCAAGAAGAAAGAATCAAGTAAGCTCCCAGATGATGTCATTAAGGCTTTAGACGTTGAGCATTATCCCTTAACAGAGCTTCTCTTCCATAAAGATTCTTACATCCGTGAGTTCAAAGCAAAGATATTAGGGGTAATCAACGGGAAATATCTCATCCTAGATAGAACGGCCTTCTACCCGGAGGGTGGGGGTCAGGCCGCAGATACTGGAGAAATATACTTCCTTGAGGGAGGTTTTAGGACTAGAGTGGACGACGTACAGAAACATAGGGATATTGTGGTGCATGCACTCCACGATCCTGTCCCTGAGAACCTCAAGGGTTCTGAAGTGGTAGGTAAGATCGATTGGGGAAGGAGGTTTTCTCTGATGAGGCATCATACAGCTACTCACATGCTTTTAGGTGCTGCCAGGAGAGTTTTAGGGGATCATGTATGGCAGGCTGGTGCTGAGAAGACACCTAGGAGGGGTAGGCTGGATATAACGCATTATAAGCCTGTAACCGCTAAGGAGGTCAAGCAGATTGAGGAAATGGTTAACTCGTTAATTATTGAGGGTAGAGAGGTTAGGACTCAATTCTTGCCGAAGTATGAAGCTGAAAAGAAGTACGGTTTCAGGCTCTATGAGGGTGGTGTGATATTAAAACCGGTGATTAGGGTTGTTGAGATCGATGGGTGGGATGCTGAGGCCTGCTTCGGAACCCATGTGAGGAACACGAGGGATGTGGGGGCATTCAAGGTAGTTTCTGTTGACAGGATAGCAGATGGTGTTGTCAGGTTTGAATATGTGGCCGGCACTGAGGTATCTGAATATGCTGAAGAACTTGAGGAAAAAATTAGGAAGGCATCTAAGATTATAGGGGGAGACCTTATTCAGAGGTCTGAATCCCTGATGAAGGAGTTAGCGAGTCTGAGGAAGCAACTCAGTATGTATAGAGACATACTAGAGGAGGAGTTGTTTAAGGATCTGCTGGGTAAGGCGCTGAATATAGAGGGATATGAGGTAATTGTAGATAAACTAGGGATTACCGATCACGAGGTCATCAAGAATGTTCTTTTAAGATTTGCAAAGGAAAGACCCAAAGCCATTGTAGTGGCCATCATACCTAGGGCTAAAGGCTATCAAGTTGAGATATCCGTCGCTAGGGAATTGGTGAGGGTCTTAGACGCTGGTGCCCTGTTAAAGAGGATCATAGCGAAGATTCC
Organism: Desulfurococcales archaeon; assembly: GCA_015523295.1. GTDB lineage: Archaea > Thermoproteota > Thermoprotei_A > Sulfolobales > NBVN01 > S013-73. The sequence continues at coordinate 32,010 of WAKQ01000019.1, forward strand.
CGGCACAGGGGGAGGTAGGGAAGATCACGCTTCAGGGTTCTTTAAAGTGAGCGACTATGAAATCTTAAGAAGGGCAGTCTTGGATGTCATAGCAGAGATATTGAAGAATGCAGGAAGGCGAAATTCTTCAGGGTAACCTTATGAGGATAGAGGTCATAAAAGCTGCTCAAGATTATAGGTACCTACTAGATAGAGGTTACCATCAGAAGAGTGCCCTAGATTTAATAACCTCTAGATATGGACTCACGAAAGAGGAGAGAATGCTTCTGTTCAGATGCATTCACTCAGCGGCGGATGCTGCGGAGATTGCCGGCAAGGCTGTTAGACCATATGAGATTAGAGAGAAGAAAATAATAATCGACGGCTACAATGTGCTCTTAACCATACTTTCAGCCATAGAAGGTAGGACGCTTTACTTATGTGATGACGGGTTTGTAAGGGATCTCAGATCCTCTAAAATAAAAGATTTCGGTAGCCCATTAATGGTTAAAGCGATCACCCTTCTCAAGGAAGAGCTGGAGGAGTTAAGGCCCTGCAAGGTATCTCTGATACTGGATAAGAACGTAAGCTGGAGCAGCGAGCATGCCAAAATAATCTCTAAGGCCATGGAAGCAGAGGTCATTCTTGCATCAAGAGCAGACACCAGAGTCATATTATCAGATGGGATTATCGCCAGCAGCGATTACCTAGTATTAAAGAAAGTCTCCAAAGCCTACGATCTAGGAGGTCATATAGTGCTGAGTAAATTCCCTCAAAGAGTGGACAAGACGATAAGTGAAGTCCTGAAAGGTGGAAACCACTCATAAAACCTAAATACTACCCAACTCAAAAACTCATAGGGTTCCTGAGGGCCCGTAGCCCAGCCAGGACAGGGCGCCGGCCTTCTAAGCCGGCGGTCCCGGGTTCAAATCCCGGCGGGCCCGCCACACAACCTTTGGTTAGCTTCCTTCTTTCCGACGTTGTTCATTAGGTGACATGTTTCCTCAAGCCTAGCGCCAGAGTACAGCATTATCAGGTAAACCATTCGATAGTCCTCACGCCTGACGTTCCTCGGTACATTGCCCTTAACCAAGGCGAAGACTCTTTCCCTATCCTCAATGCTTAATTGCCTGACTTCCCACAGGTACTGCGCTAACTTCGAATTATGTTCTCGAACCACTTATTCCTAACTAACTTAGGGATGTCCCTAAAGCTGAATTCATCAGGTAGCTTATCATAGTAGGACATGTAGTCCTTAAGCATGGCTGGCGTGACCTTCCTGACTAACCAGCCCTGGAAATCACGTTTAGGTGGCTTCCTTATTTTACCGCCCTTGAAATCCGAGGGCTTACTATCATCACTGGGGTAAACTGATGATGCCGAACGCCATGCGTTCTGGCCTTCTAAGGCGGCGGTATCACCATAAAACACCATCCAACACATATCCTATATTATTCCCGAACATGCTAATCTTTGCCTTAAATTATGGAGAAACCTTAAAACCTAGCCTCCCTCTTCAATTGTTTGAGGACTCTGGATGAGGAAAAGAGCAACCATATATGCTTGCCTGCTTTCAGCAGCATTCGCTGTTCTTGTTATTGGTGAGGTATGGGGATTGTTTAATTTGATAAACAGCGTTACCTACTCTTCTCTCTGCTGTAGGTGGCCCTTAGCCTCATATATCCTATCTGTAAGTGGTAGTTCTGCTGCCTTCCTCATCTATGTGGTTGCTTTCTTCATCTACGATTTCCTTAGGTTAAGGAGAGTCAGTTTTTGGACTTTGTCCTTTTTAACGGCTTTAATTTCCACCATGGTAGTAGTATTTCTGATGAAGGTGATTTTCCAGGTTCCTAGGCCTGGTGAGGCGTTCATCCGGTATCCGTTCTTGACCGCTGTACTGCATTTCGATAGCTATTCTTTCCCTTCTGGTCATGCGGCCAGAGCATCTGTACTGGCCTATTACTTATGTAAGAAGGGAGGTAGTCATGTCAAGGTACTGGTTTGGGTTTGGGCGTTAGGTGTAGCAGCCAGTAGGCTGCTTCTAGGGGTTCACTGGCTCAGTGATGTGGTGACCTCGATAGTGCTGGGTCTCTTGGTTTCAATATTGACTGATTTGACCAGCGGTGAATGGTCCAGACTCTATAATAAGTTCTTGGGAGGGTTGATGCTTAAGAAATGAGCCAATTAACTCACTTTATATATGTTTATTTACTATCGTTAATTCCGTCATTCGAAGGCAGATATGCGTTATTGGCAGGAGTAGGAATTGGTTTATCTCCTGAGTTAAGCCTTCTCGCAGCTAGTTTAGGCGTACTAACTCTTTCCCTGGCCTTCCCTCTAGCCCTCCCCTTATTGGACGAATTAATGACCTCCCTAGTTGAAAGTGGACACGGATCTCTCAGAGGGGCTGCAGCCTTATATCTTAGATATGTTAGGAGTGTAAGAGAGCGAAGTAGGAAGTATGTCAGAAGATATGGAGTCCTCGGATTAATTATCTTTGTGGCAATTCCTCTGCCTGGGACAGGCGTATGGACTGGGAGCTTAGCGGCTTATCTCATAGGCATGGATAGGAAGTCCTCAATCACATCTCTTGCGGTGGGGGGCTTACTCTCAAACACTATAACGTTCATGCCCATGTTTCTCACCCTCCACTTTCTCTCTTAACATGCTTTAGATGCTTTAACCTAGATAACCTTAGGGCATGAGACGCATGGTCTGGTTTATTATGTTGCTCACAGGTTGCAGAAGGTAGTTCACCATTATCGAAGACGCGTAAGCGCTAACACCCCCTAAGAGTAGGAGAAGCCCTACGTAATAGGTCATAATATGTTTCCCGCTTCCGTTTGTGGCGGTAAGAGCTACTGCATTGATGATTGTCAGTAAGACGGCGACGCTAACACCTATGTAGTTGACGAGAGATGCTGGTAGCGCGTAGAAGGGTATTAAAGTCTTAATCTGGACCAACACCTTTGAAAACATGTTCATTAATACGGTGATGAAGGATATGAGGAGGACATTAGTCATATGGAGCGCATAGACGGATGATTCGAAGGTCTTATGAATCTGGAACCTCCTTCTCCTGGTTCGGTTGACCATGAGTGTTAAGTCGGAAACCACTAGCCCCACCTTAGACATGTTACCTCCATATTTCAGTGAATCACCCATTATTATAGAGGCCCTTCTAATGAGTTCGGATTTGCTTGCCTTAGCGAATTCCCTGAGTGCTGTGGCGAAACTGATATTGTTAGCTAGAAGTGTGTGAAGCCTTCTTGCTGCAAGGGCTATTCTTCCAAATAACACTCCGATGAGGGGTTCGAGAGCTTTGAGCGGTGAGGGTATTATTGATAGGTTACTTCCGTACATTCTGGCGAATACAGGGAAGTCTTCGTCGATGCCCTTTACGAACTCACTTATTCTTTTATATATTGTTCCCGGAATGAGGAGTATTGTCCCTGCTAGGATTATCATGAGGTAGGGGTCTATGTTGATTATATAGAAAAGGTATAGGACTGCAATCCATAAGATGGTTGCTATAGATGCTAGTGTGAGGAGATATGGGATCTCCAGCACCCTCTTCCTCTCCCTACCACCAATGATTAGTATATCCTTAGGAACCCCCATCCATACTACAGCGGCTACTGCACCCAGCGCGGCGAAGCTTGCGCCGAATGAAATGAGCACTATTGAGAGATCGCCTCCGAATATGAAGGAGAGTATTAGTAGGTTAGCGATAACGAATATAACTGAGGTCATGACAGCTGAGTAAACTCCTAGGAGGACGTTCGCAGAGTCCATGAGCCTGGAATACAGATACTCGTAGAAGTTCATGGTGTTCCTGAGCTCTGTCTCTATAAATCTCTCAGGATCCTCCCCAACCTTAACGGTGGCGGCATACCTCTTTAGGAAGTCCTCAAGGTACTTGTACTTTCTTGTCTTCTCACTAACTATTAACGCAGCTTTCGGGAAGTCGTAGCCGTACTCCTTCACTAAGACGTAAATCCGTCTGAAGAACTTAGCGTATTTAGGATATAGGTCCTCATCGGATACTGAGTGTACTACGTTAGTATTGGAGGTCTTACTTGTTGATACGGCGAACATGTGTGCAAGTATATAGACGAAGTCTAGGTCGGCCTCATAGCCTTTCCTAAGGCCCATTATCTGAGGGGCGTAGAGTGCGATGAAGAGGAAGAAAGCTACACCAGCTATTAACACGTAGTTGATAGGATAGGATATATTCGAGTACCCCACCACGTAGTAGGCCATGTAAATACCTGCAGCTACGATGAAGGATTTGAGCGCTATCACGATCTTGGAGGTTTTAGTGAAGAAATCCTTTATTATATCTTTAAACCCCCCTCTTTTACCTCCACCCAGCTTCATAGTAGGGACCCCGCCCTAAGCCTTTTTAACGCCTCCTCAACGCCTAGCTCATCTGCCTTAATTACAGCCTTCCACACGTCCCAATAATTAAAGATCTTCATCTTAACCATGGTTTCAAGGAACTCCCGCCTTAGCTCCAGCTCGTCATAGATCTGCTTCATTTGACTCTTCGGTATACCCTTCATAACGGCGATCTTCTCCTCGAGTAGGTAGCTCGCCCCTCTCCCACTGAATATGAACCTATCGGTTGTAGGATCCCAGTTAAATACGGGGATGGCTAGTATGGAATCAGTTGCTGGGTCATACCCTATAATTTCATAGAGCCGTATCATCCTCCTAGCCAGAAGGCCCTTCTTAGTGTATACAGCGCTCTGGAACCAGGCAAAGTTAAGCGAGTCTATGTTGGTTTTAGGCACGTTGATAGGTTCGTTGGTAAGCCTTTGAATTAGCTTATCAATGTCAGCTGCATGAAACGTTGAAAGTACAGGGTGCCCTGTATTGTGAAGCGCTATAGGAACCTCACCGCCTATGAATAGCTCAGTCTCAGGCACAGAAATATCGTATACATACCCAGAATAGCTCTTCCTTTTAACGGATGTTACACTAAGGAAGGCAAGATCGCTATTTAATAAGCGTCTGATTCTCTCAACCCGGTTACCCGATCTCCTCATGAAGACCCCATTACACGGTTCTACTAGAAGTTCAACATTACCTGAAGCTGAAGCAACGGCTCTTTTAAGTAGGTCCTCCACAGATGCATCTCTCTTTAAGTCAGTTTCCCATCCCCAATGTCTTAAGCGCCTGTTACCTAGCCGGCCAATTAGTTGCTTAGCAGTAACTAGTAAGTCCCCCGGCTTCAGTTCAGCAACTGGTTTAGGCCGTATCACAACCCTATCTTTGTCTAGAATGAAGACACTATGAGATCCTGTGGCCCTAATAACCCCACCCCCTTCATACCTCACCTCATAGATCTCATTAGCCCGGTGCCTGAGGACATATTTGATCTCAGCCCATTTTAGCCGGCCATCACGGCTAAAAGAGAGCACTTCATAACCTCTTACGTCCTTAGGTATTCTCTCCTCTCCCTCCTGATAGAAGGAGTCGACAAACTCGCCTATGGGTAGTTTTGTTACTTCCTCATTTCTGGTGTTTCTCACACTCACAGGCGTGTCCCATGAGACGCTCTGCATTGCTTGAAAGGCTATATTTCCTTCAGCACCTCTGATTTCTCCAACAATTATGTAGTTTGGCCTTTGCCTTAGGGCAGCCCTTAAAAGGTCGAACATGGTGACACTGCTTTCCTTCTTGCCGGTATCCCTTGTTAACTCTCTCGTCCAGTTGGGGTGAGGGACAATTACCTCTGCAGTGTCCTCTATAGACACTATCTTAGCACTAGGCCTTATGAATACAAGCATTGCAGTTAGTGAGGTGGTTTTACCGCTAGCCGTCTCTCCACAGACGAAGCCGCTCATACCCTCCCTCAGCAGCATCCACACATAGGCCGCTACTCTCGCATCGAATGTCCCCCAGTTAATGAGCTGCGTCACGCTGAGTGGGGTCTTCGACACTTTTCTAATGGTGAAGTTAGAGCCTCTCAGGCTCACGTCGCTGCCGAACACGATATTAATTCTGGAGCCGTCAGGCAGCGTCGCATCCACAATAGGTCGGGCACTGGAAAGAGGTTTGCCGATTTTCTCAGCTAATGAGATGAGGAAAGCGTTTAGATCTGATTCATCTTTAAAACCTATGTTGCTTTCCATAGGACCGAATATTTTATGAATTATGAAGATATTGCCAAGACCGCTGCAGGAGATGTCCTCCAGGTAGGGGTCTCTGATGAAAGGCTCTAACGTACCCACGCTTATCTTGTCTCTGATGACGTGATATGTAACTGACTTCCCTAATTCCTCAGGAGGTATCCCATCCCTTGCTAGCTCACCAGCCCTCCTCATTATTGAAGGCATGGCCTGAGTAATGAGGTCTAATAAAAGGCATGCTTTCTCCTGTGGTGACGGAGGAATCACACCTTCAGGGATCAATGCCGCTATCTCCTCCTCAGCAAGTCTGAGAAGCCCCTCAGGAGGCCTGGGAGGCTCTATAACTATGTACTGCGTATAACCGCTCTCTGATCTCGCACTAAGAGCGTTAATGAAGATCCCTCCACCGACTGGGTAGATCACATTGAACTCTTTCCTGAACTTATATGCTGTAGATGGCTTCTCCACCAATTCAGGCTCTCCGTATTTCTCGCGTGTACTTTCAATGTAGCTCTTCAAATACCAAGGCTCTCCTTCCTTGTGATATGGTAGTTCGCAGTCGCTTCTGAACTTGACGTTTGCCTTCCCTTTTCCCCTCCTAATCGACAGCCTTCTGAGTAACGACATGGTTATCACGCCTTGGCCGCCTTTATGGGCACGATCTTAATTCCTAAGGCGGGATCAACGTCGAAGGTGAGGGAGGATTCCCCTCCTGGGGGGAAGCCCTTCATCTTGACAATGCTCAATACTTTGTATATCTTGCCGCCTATTACTGTGTTGCTTACTTTAAGATATCCGTCGCACATGCCTCTAATCTTAGCGCTTAAGTCCTCGGGAAGGGTGCTGGGGTGTATGGTTAATAGAAAACCCCTTCCCCTGCTTGTGACTATCCTGAGCTTTGAAAAGAGGTTGAGTATTAAATCCGTCGTAGCGTACGTGAAGAGCTGTGTCAAGCTATCTATTAGGAAGATATCATACCTCCTATGAACCCTATCAATATATTCTCCTATTGTTGGGAGGATGAGCCTTCCATGCTCAGGGCTCCATCTAAACCTACGCAGATATACTGAGACTATGTTAAGGCTTCCCCTAAGGTAATATTTTTCGGCAGGGATCTGGATCTCGGCCATGCTCTTTATATACTCCCTCGGCCTGCTCTCGGTAACGATTGCCAGACCCCGCATACCCAACCTTAAGGCTCCATAGAGAAACTGCTGCGCTAACGCGCTCTTCCCCGAGCCGTGATCTCCCTCAAAAAGGATTATGTTGGGATAGGGGAAACCACCCCCTAATCTGGTGTCAAGCTCCTCATTCCCGGTAGGGATGATCTTCCTGATCACCCCTACCCACCCCCTATCGAGTACATAGATGAAGAGCCTTCAGGAGAGACAAAAACTGTTAGGAGTGGACTACTTAAAGAGGAGTTCGTGGGTAAGTGGATGACGGCTTCGCAGATCTCACCGGGTATCAGATAATCCCCTTCTCTCACACTCCTTGTTAACGCTCCATTGAATATGCTCACTACATCCCAGCCTGGCGTCTCTTTATAATGAAGCACTGTCGTTATTATGGCTCCAGTTGAGTTATCTGTGTACTTAACTATGATCTCTGACTTGGTTAGGGGTGTTATAGGGGTTCCTTTTACGGTAATGTTTATGTAGGCGGTTGACGCATTTACTCTAAACCCACTTAATATGTAGATCGCCTGTTTCTCGGAGGTGTATATCTGGGTTATTGTCTTGCTTATCGACTGTTGAAGCGTGATTGCCGCATTTGC
>WAKQ01000020.1 GCA_015523295.1 Desulfurococcales archaeon
ATTGGATATTGTAGGTATTGAGTTAATCAGGTAAAAAATCTACGCTTTTATTCTTACAATAATGTATTCAGCACGTGTTATTTGTTAGGCTTCAAGTTCGGCAAACTGAATTACAAAGGTGTCCCCATTCTTCATTCCAGCCTTCATGTAAACATGATAATATTGCCCGCTAATTATCTCAGCTATCTTCCCCTCAGCCCATGCAGTATTGCTTTCAGCGTCGTTGACGTTTGTGACCTTATAGTAATACCCCGAATATGTATGGCCACTGATCGTGACTTGAGTAGGGTTAAATGCCTCAACTACCCATCCATGCATTGTGGCTTGCGCTGTACCCTCGGCAACTTTGAATTGAAGGCTAGATGAAGTTGTTGCAAAGAATGCGGTATCTATGGCATTCAGCATTTGAGAGCCGTATGCTTCGGCCATCTGACCCGGCAGGGTTTGACCTCCTACTTTTATCTGAAGAATCTTAGAATAGTCGGTGGAAAGCCATACCTCCATTATCTGTCCACTACCTTCACTCGAGTTATAAGTAAGTTCTATGTGGATCGTTGGCTCACCGTTTAAGGAGGTCTCAGAGCGTGTATATGATAACCAGTTGGTAGTCGTTTGCCCTGTGGTGCCGTTATGTATTTCTATTTCTATCTTAGCGTGTTTGAAGTGCTTAACTAAGCCTATAAACGACATCTTCTGAGTAGTGATGTTTTCAGTTGTGGGTGATGATGTTGTGGTAGTGTATGTTGTGCTCGTAGACGTTGCCGTAGTCGTGGACGTTGAGGTTGTCATCGCAGTAGTTGATGTAGTGCTGGCTGTAGAAGTAGAGGTAGTCGGGGTAGCTGTTGACGATGTTGATGGGGTAGATGAAGACGTAGCGGATGTCTGTATTGGATGGGATGTAGATGTTGTGATGCTATGAGATGAGGTTGTCGTGGTTGTTGGAGGTGTTGAGGGCTGGCTAGATATATAGTAAGCACCAATCCCGGCAGCTATGATAACGACCAGAATACCGATTATTATTGTTGTGTTCATTTATTTCACTTATCTAACGTTTCAGGGAGCATTTATAAATTTTATATCTATGAATTTTATTCGAGGATTCGATCATTTTACTGGAAATAACTCGCTCTTAATTTGATACTTTTTATCGATAATTTTAACTATTATATGGGAAATTAGTTTTCAACAGCCTACTTATTTGAGCAGCTTGATTTATTTTAGCATTTCTTAGATCAATGTGTGGGTGTTAGGAGAGATGAAGTTAATCTATCTGGTCTTGGATGGGGCTGCTGATCGTATTACTGATGTTAAAACTTCCTATGGGCTTGCCAGAAAACCTTTTCTTGATCTCTTAGCTAGGGCTGGGAAGTGCGGCTTGATGTACACTGTCGGTAAGGGTGTCGCCCCTGAGTCAGATGAGGCGGTGCTTAGCATTCTTGGTTACGATCCCCATAAATACTATACTGGGAGAGGGCCCATAGAGGCGGTTGGCGCAGGTATCAAGTTCGTTGAAGGTAAGGAGGTAGCGTTCCGCGCGAACTTTGCAACTGTTGACCCTCTAACTATGCGGTTGGTGGATAGAAGAGTTGGGAGGACTTTGTCATCTGAGGAAGGTAGAGAGCTTGGTAAAGCTCTCGACGGCCTTAGACTAAGTAAGTATGGAGGCTATGTCAGGTTTAAACATACAGTAGCTCACAGGGCGGTAGTCGTAATAGGAGCTGAGGAAATGGATCTTAGCGATGAGGTGGAAAATGTTGATCCGGCATATAAGAGGTCGGGCAAGATCTCAATAGCCGTTAAGGAATACCCCCCTTATATTAGGGAGTGCGTTCCTTTAGTTAACTCTCCTGCTGCAAGAGCAACGGCTGAGCTGGTAAACGAGTTCGTTAAAGAGGCAATCAAAATACTCGATAAACATCCCATCAACGAAGAGAGAGCTAGGAAGGGCCTCCTGAAGGCCAACGCAGTTTTATTGAGAGATGCTGGCGGTTCATTGCCCAAGGTTCCGAAGGTTAGGGCTAAGTATGGCTTGTCTTTTGGAGCAATCACTGAGATGCCTGTGGAGAAGGGAATAGCTGAGATCCTAGGAATGGACACCCATGGCATGCCTCCTCCCTCACCGGATAAGGCCAGGGATTACGCTGATAGGTTGAGAGCTACCCTTAAGCTCCTTAATAGGAATGATGTAGTGTACGTCCATTTGAAGGGTCCAGACGAACCTGGGCATGACGGCGATTTAAATGCTAAGGTACGGTCTATTGAAGATATTGATAAATACTATGTTAGGCCGCTACTTGATAGCGTGGATCTAGATAAAACAGTGCTTCTAATAACATCAGATCATGCAACCCCCCCGTCAGTAAGAGCACACACCGACGATCCAGTACCTCTCATTCTTGCAGGCGGTAATATTGTGCCCGACGACTGTCTGAAGCTAACCGAGAAAGCATGCCATGAGAGGGGTTCAATAGGCATTATAGAGCACGGCTGGGAATTGCTGCCTAGGGTATTGAGGGTAATTAAAAACGAATGAACTCTTCTTTCAGCAAATTACTTACGGCTTCACGTATTCCACATGGATTTCCCTGTCCCTAATGATCTCATAGGGAAGTGCTAGCTTTGAAGAGCCGCAACTCATCATTAGGAAGCCCCTAGAGAGGTAGATGATAGAGCAAGTTCTATGTGAGAGGGCTTCATTGGCCTGTCTCAGGTCTTTGATGAGGATTGCGTCCTTTAGTAGATCGTCGTAATCACTCCTGATATTATATATCCATATTCCCCTTGACTTAAGTCCTCCTAGGATATCATTAATCTCAGGTTGCTTTAAGGCGGTGTTATTGATGTATTCAAGGCTATTTACAAGTGCACAAGCGAATCTTTCAAGGCTTTCTTCCTGCTTCCTACTGAGCGCATTCTCTATTCCTGCAATTCTGTTCCCCACCCTAGGAGCTTGACTTACTGATGGGGCGCGAGATAGGGTTACTTCAAGCTTTCTCACAGTTGAAATGCTGTTGCCAATATAGATTACTGAAGTAAGATAGTACGGTTGCTCGAGAAACCTTCGGAAGCCCTTTAAAATAATGGTTGTCCCTACTTTCAGCTGATCGTTTCCGTAGTATATAGTGTAGAGGAGAGCCGGTAGCTTGAAGAAGGGGTTCTCTACATCCTCTTTTTCCGAACCGAAGACATATCTTATATATCTACCGTAATGTGTGTTGAAGTGTTTCGGGCAGAATACCCCTGCCTTTGGCTTATTCCAGCACGGCTCTCTCATTAGGTTAATTATGATGTTTTTATCTTCATTCGCTATGGTTAGCCTGTTATTTCCGGGACAGACTCTTTCTCTTATTGGTTCATTGACGAAAGCAAGTTCCGAACCTTTCTTCACTGTTCCCCATATCCCTTCAGTGGTCTGGGTCACTATTTCCCACTTGCGCAGCGATATGTTCGTAAGAAAAGCTGAGTAATTTTCTGGTGGTAATAAGCCTCTCCTGCATTTTACTACCTGTTTCTTAACTCCCTCCACCTTGAAGTCAGCCCTTACGGCTCTAGGTATGAGAAGCGTTTATGATCACCGATATATCATTAAGTTTTAAACTAGTGTTTTCTTCCCCCGAGTAAACCACCTATGGCCCCTCCTATAAGGCCTAAGAATACGGCACCTAAAGAGTACGCGATCAATACGGCTGAGGTTGCAAACCCGACTATGAAACCTAGTAATGTTAGGCCGAACATAGTGAATAGCAACCATAGTAGAAGCCCAGCTACAATTGCCCCTAGAGCTACTGCCAGGCCGCCTGCAACGGCTCCCTTACAGAGACCTCCATGCGATAAATAACCTGCTATAAACCCTGCTATGAAACCGCCAACCAGAGGACCGCAGCAAGGGATTAAGCTGAGGGCTAAATAAATTATGAAGCCTATCACTATATAGCCCAACATGGAAATCAGCCTCTAAGAGGTTCTCACAAGATATTATTAAGCGTTAACTCCCTACTCTTCGATATGTATTTCATGTAGAATTAGATACCTCCTCTCTTTTGGAGAAAGCCATGAGATACTGCTTCTTAAGATCTTCCTTCATGAGATGTAGATAGATCTGTGTTGTCTTTATATCCTTATGGCCGAGGAGAGCTTGTAACGCCACTAGGTTCAGGCCTCTCCGCAAAGCCTCAGTAGCGAAAGTATGCCTCAATATGTGTGGACGTACTTTTCTAGGATCTAACCCTGCTCTCTTAGCGAGAGTCTTTAACCTCTTATAAAGTCCGCTGTAGCTTAAGGGTATAAGTTTTCTGTCGTTAGTTGTAGGGAGGTATTTCTCAAGAATCATCTCTGTGAGCGGGCCGAAGAAAACAATTCTCTCCTCTCCGTATTTAGCATTACGTACGTGTATTTCCTTGCTTTCAAGATCTATATCCTCCTTCTCTAGCGAAAGGAGTTCCTGAGCTCTCAAGCCAGTCTCGAAGAGTAATGACACTATAAGCATGTCCGTTAGGTCTCGGCTAGAATTGATTAGCTTTACTATGTCCTCGGAGGTTAGCGCGTTAATTCTGGGCTTCCCTCTAGGTCTAGCGACTGCCGGGGCGTTTCCAAGGATTCCAAGCCATTTAAGGAAAGCCCTTACATAGAGAGAGTAATAGTGAAGGGTCATCTGAATCTTTCTTTTATCTTTAGAACTTCTGTTGAAGCCGTTTCGCAGTCTATGAAGTTTCCATTTAGTGAAGTCTGAAGGACTGACTTCGTTGACTCTTTTATCTTTGACGAATTTAATGAAGTCGCTTATCCCTGCCTTGTAGGCCTTTATGGTCTTTTCTGAAGCACCGGCAGCTTCTAAGGATAGGAGAAACTCCTCTAGCGCCTCGCTGAGCTTATATTCTGCTATGCCCTCGTCAGGATCTGGTAGCTCGAATCTTACCATAAGGTCCCGTAAGAACACTTAAGCGTCAAATTGTTATAAGTTGAATCCCTTTTCAGGTACTAAATTAAAAGTGTTGAGGGGTATTTAGACGTAGGCCTTGCTTATGTCGAGAAGGTCCCCGGTCTTCTCTATCGCGATGTCAAAGGCTGTCTCCGCAACGGTCTCCATCTCCCTGCTGACCTCGTTAAACCTATCGATGAATTCTCTTATGATTAAGTATGACTCATCTAGGCCTAGTTTCTTGAACACCATCTCGTTATACTTCTTGACATGGCCGTAGTATTCCTTTATAAGGTTGATAACCTCATTCACCAGGTATGGGTCTAAAGTCTTAATGCTTCTGTCAGTCCTATCGACTATTAGGAGGAGAGTGTCAAGACACTCTTTAAGCATTTCTCTGCTATCCCTTAGCTTTTTGAGAACGTCACTTCCTCCTCTCATCAGTATTTCAGCGGCCTCGTTGAGAGCGTCCGAGGCCTCTTCGAGAGCTCTTACAACTCCTCTGTACTCTGTAGCCAGAGATGGTTTTATCCCTAAGTACTTGCCTAGCGTTCTATTTGTTTGGGAGAGTAAGAGCTGTCTTACAGTTAATGCGTGTAGTCTGTCTACTTCTTTTTCTAGTTCTGTTACCTCCTTAAGGAGGTATTTCTTATTCTCAAGGATTGCAGTTTCTATATGCTGTATCATGAATCTCACGAGGTTGCTCATTCTTCCAATTATTGTTGCAGCCGAGTACTTGCTTGCATCAATGAGCACTTGAATTGTTATCTTATTAGGGGTGTTCTCAATGATCTCAGCTCCTATTAGATTATTCACGGTGTTTCTAATTATCTTAAGGTGCTCTTCCGACAAGATCCCGCCAACCGATTCTATCACTATGGTGTCCATCCCCAGAAGATAGCCGGCGTAGAGCGCTCTAGTGAGCATGCTCTCCGAGGATGCCTGGCTTACCTTAATCTTCAGCGAACGCTCGGTTTTACTTGTCATCATGCTGAGAGGGGCAAGTCTCAATGTCCCATCTTCTAGAACTTCAATTCCCACAGTATCTCCGGGAGAGAGACCTACAGACTTAACCCAGGAAGAGGGTAAGGAGATCATGAGAGTTGATCTTCCGAATTTCTGAACTCTCCTCACTTCGGTCATTATTCTCTACCTGGGTTATAGTTTTATTAAAAAGTATAAAAATTTAATTTCTTGCTTAAATATCATTAATCATTGTGGATTTCTCAAAGTATTTATCAAAATAACTTTATTTGTGTATAAATTTAGCTTTATCACAATATAGAATATAAAACTTTCTAAAAGTATCTAAAGCTTATAATATGCACATGGTGCTGGTGTTAGAAGCTTTGTTGGCACGCACTTTAAGTCGTTGAGGTCTATCATGGGAGGGTAGATATAGTAATGTGTTGGAAGCAAGTACTTCGGATGGGCAATCTCGATAATGGTTTTAAGGTCAGCTGCCGATGTATGGCCGTACTCCCTGGCCTCATCGCTTAATTCCTTAGGCGCTGACAGCTCATGAATAAGGAGGTCAGATTCTTTTGAAGCCTCGAGGAACCTTAGATTTAGCGCTGTGTCTCCGCTATAGCTGATTTTATGGTTTCCGAGCATCAGTGTTAAGGATATTGCGGGAATGGGGTGAATTGCCCTTACTGTAGTGATGGTTATCTCATCTATTTCTGACGTCCCTTCCATAGGGAGATACGTGAATTCGGCGCTTTTTAGGAACTCCTTGGCGCCTACAGAAGCAGTTAGTTCCTTTATTGAGTTAATGGTTGGCTCAGTTGACAATATTTTAACCTTTACTCCTTTAAACATAGCCACCTGAAGGATTGTGGGTATCCCTAACACATGATCTCCATGTGCATGTGATATTATTAGGTAATCAATATCTTCAATGTCTAGTTTAGTGCACTTTCTAAGGTTAAAGTAGGTCCCTTCACCAGCATCAAGGAGAACTTTAATGTCGTCTACGTTAATGAGGTAGCTTGACTGATGAAGGAATGGATTGCTTAGCCATCCTCCAAAGCCTAATACAGTTAATTCTATCATTGTAGTTCTCCATTTACAGTTTAGATGTAGGGTTGATAATACTAATAGCCATCTTCTTAAGTTCACATGTGATCAAAACTTAATTAGATGAGGGAACCTCAAACACTAAGACCTGTACTTCTTCACTTGAGTTTATCTTCTGTAAACGTTTTAAAGCCTCTTCACCTAACAGTCTTTCATTAGTCTTCCATGAGATGAAAGAAGGAGTGTATTCCAGCGTCTCGGTGTTGAGTCCAATTATAAATCTCCAATCCTTTCCTGTGACGGTTATAATATATCTCCCTTTACTTAGTTTTCGCGTCATCATCTTCAGGAACTCATCCAGATCTTTGATAACCTCCACATTATATGTCATCCGATTGATTAAGGGATACTTAAGAAGAGCTGTGGCCAACGTGACTTCAGCCATGCCATCAAGTAAGTGTGCGTAAGAGTAACCTACCCTAAAGCCATGGGTCGCTGATGGCTTATGGGCTTCTATTTCAGGAGGTTTGGCTTTCTCCAAGCCGCTTTTCAGTATGTTAAGTAGTTCCTTACACATTTTGCGGTAATTGCTATCATGGCATATCCACTGGCCTAGTAATATGTCTTCCTTCACTGGCTGAAAATGGACAGTTAATACTGGTGTGATATTCTCCTTTAACCTCACTGCGAAGAATGCCCCGGCAGTTTTCACGCCTTTTATGAAACCGTACTCAACGATATAGGTCTTGTACTCCCTACTGAGCAATCCTTTACGTATCTTGAGCTCCAGATCGCCGAACTTGTTTATGGAGCCTCCTCCAGCAGCTAGGGCTAAGGTTAGATCTTCCACGCTTGAAATCTTCAACCTTGTCCTGACTTTAAACTTTCCTTTAGTTGGCAGCTGTTGCCCCTCACTCTTAGTTAACGTAAAATAAAATATAATTCGTGAGGCTAAAAAGGGAGGCAATAATATACCTACACTATTAAATAGTACTCGTCGGTCCCTATATGGTGGTAAGTTCTAATCCATGGGAATGCTTCTTTGACAGCGTTAATTGCCCTCATATCATTATCGTGGAATTCCATGACTTCATAGCCGGACGATATTAATCTCCTTACGTGTTCTAATTTTACCTTGTAATGAGGAGATCGTGTGTTTCTGCTCCTTAAAAGAATCTTGAATGGTTCAACACCTGTGAATTCCTTTATCTCCTTAAGCGTGAAGTTGTAGAGACGTTGAGGGCGACCAGACACGACCACTACGTGACCTCTTCTAGCCCTCTCCTTGAAGAGCCTAACCCCCAGAGCTCTTGGTCTATCTAGACTGAGCAGTTCAGGTGTATATAGAAATGCTTCGAGGGGCTTTTTAAAAATCTGCGAAAGTGTGGACGCTTTCTTCAGACGTTCTGAGCTATCTACAATTACGTCATCTACATCGAATATAAAGATCTCCGACATTATCATGTCAAGGTTATATATGTGTTTCAAGGCTAATTTTAATTTATGTTCAGAACTAACAACATAACTTGAATCAAGTAAAAAGCGTGATGATATTTCATTTTCATCTCACTCTTAAGCTCTGAAGGTTATTTCTATTTGGAGATGGTGAGATAAGGGAGGATGCAGAGATTGTTTGTAAGTGTAGGGGCTTTGAGATGACTGAGGCCCAGCGGCGTGAGTATGAAGGGTGTCTCATAAGACATGCAAGAAAAAGTGATTTAAGGGAAGTATATCTTATCGAGATAAAGTCATTCCCTTATCCTTACCCAGTTGAAAGCTTAGCTACTCTCCTACTGTTATTCCCTAAGTATTTTTTCGTTGCAGAATGCAGCAGCAGGGTAGTAGGATATGTAGCAGGCGCTTTGAATAAGGATGGTTCAGGGCATATAATGTCCATAGCTGTTCTCCCTGCATATAGAGGGAGAGGCCTTGGCTCAAGGCTCATGGATGCTATAGAGAACGCTTTTAGAAAGGATGGAATTTCCAGGGTTTATCTCGAGGTCTCCCAGAACAACAAGGTAGCGCTTAATCTGTACAGGAAACGTAGGTTTAAGGTAATTAGCGTGAGGACGGGCTATTATCCCGATGGATCAGACGCGTACATTATGTTTAAAGAGATCAGAGATTAAACCTCTAACATATCCTTCAGTTATGGGGAGGGAATATAGCCTGATAATCCCCATTGATTCTGGAAGGTTCTTTATTATCGAGCCTTCATATTGGTTTATCGGTATAGATCCATTCGGGGACAGCACTCTTGCTTCCACCCCCTCAGAGATTATGGGTATGGTCTCAATGTACAGCTTGACGGAGTAATTGCCTCCACCTAACCTTATCACGTTATCCATGATGTTCCTCAATTTCTGGATTATGTTGATGTCTAGCGGGGATCGATTGCCAAAGCCTATCCACTCATACATAGTCCTGTAGGATATCCTCCTTAGGTAAAATCTGATGAGCTCTCTCAGACTTGCACTACCTAAGTTTTTGCTCATGACTATGTTCATTAGCCCGCCTATGAAGAAGTCATCCCAGAGGTAGAACTTTTCATTCCTTATGGACGCCCTAAGACTTTGAGGATCTGTGAAGGGTTTCAGGAAGTCCCTCACATCACTGCACTCAGCCATTAACTTATATATTTCTTGGATGAGGAGTTGGTATGAGGCTATGGTTTTATGATAGTATACGGAGCGGTACATGTGTAACCTAGCGATATAGAACGACTCAACAGCTTGAACAGCTTTTTGAGGTACTGCGACATAACCTTCATTATCTAGTGTTAGGGTTTGAACTATTCGGTCAATATCTATAACTCCATATCGTACTCCTGTGTGCAGGGCATCCCTCAATAAGTAGTCAAGCCTGTCTACGTCCATATCGCTGCTCATAAGCATGTTATAGCTAGATTCCCTATGCTTTCCTTGGATTATCGCTGCAACCTCGTATGGGTTTATTCCGTACTCGTTAAGGATTTCCTTAATGTCTGGGTCTTCTATGATTATCCATGAGCCTATGTCTTCATGCCTAATTCCGTACCTTATCTTGAAGAATGTTTCGATAGCGTGTGAGTAAGGCGTGTGTCCTATGTCGTGAAGTAATGCAGCTACCTTCAGTAGTTCGAGATCATCTTTTCTTATAAAACCCATTTTTGCAAGCTTAGTAGCTATCTTATCCATTAAGTGCATGACTCCTAAAGAATGTGAGAAGCGTGTGTGCACGGCCCCTGGATACACGAACCAGGCTTGCGCCAGCTGTTTAACCCTTCGCAGCCTCTGAAATGTTGGTGTGTCTACTATCCTCCTTTCCACGGTATTGAGAGGTATGTATCCGTGTATTTCATCAAAAACGTACTTCATTGACACTTTCAGGACCTGTGTAAGTGATTTCTTAAACGAAATTATAAACTAAGTCATTTAGACGGCTTTCCCTCATCATTGATGAAGTCATTAATGATTGAAACGATGTTGAATACTTCCTCCTTTTTTATGAAGGGTTTCCGCTTGACCAGCTCTTCCACAGGGTCTTCAGGTTTGGGGAAAACCTCATTTCTCAGCATGAGGTAAGAGGCTGCTATTTCTAAACCTTTGAAAAGGGGTAAGCCAGACTCTTCCATCCTCTTCAGTAAACTCTTCATTCTCTTAAGCCCTACTTCATCTATGCAGGGTTCAGTATAGGAGCATGTTCTTAAGTCCTTTGCTAGAGCCCTTGAGTAAGGCCCTCTTGAGTACCACATAAAATTATATCCTAAATCGATGCCGAAGAGCTTCTCAGCCAAGTAGATTAGCTTCTGTGCCGCTAACCTACCCTTAAACTCCCCTAGCACATCCCCAAGCACTTCCTTAACGATGAAGGCTGCGCAACATTCCCTACTCATGTCCCCACCATAGTAATCTCGGATTACGCCAACGTAATAAAAGAGGACCTACATGAGAATTTGCCTTGCTGATAAGTGAAATAAACCCGGATTAGGGAATTCTTCTCGATATAGTATTACCTTATCAGTAATACTGAGACTGGAGAGTTGATTATGACTGAGAGAGCTACTGAACCTATAGAGATGTCTGGATTAGCGGATTTCCCTCTAGCTGATAGTATGACGAGATCATATCCTCCATCAATGACCTCTTCAACCACCTTACTTGCTGTTGAACTTAGTAGTACGTCGAGCTTCACAGTCTTCACCCGAGGTGAGATACCTGCGGTTATAGCTTTCTCCCTCACCTTCTTGGCGAGGTCTTCGACGTTATTGATGGATCCGTCATCAATTATGAGTATGGTTATCTTAGACCCATATCTTTTAGCATAGTCCACAGCAATATCCAGTGCTCTAAGACTGGATGCTGAACCGTCAACCGGTACTAACACCTTTCTAAATAGGAAGCTGACCTCATAGGTTGGTTCGCGGATGTAAGTCATCTCACCCACCCATATTCTTAATGCCTAGAGTCTTATTAGTGAGTTTTATTGACTCCTCCTTGCTTAGAGTGCCAGCTAAGCTCCTTATAGCATCAATATTTTCTGGTACAACTATGGCCTCCTGATGAACTGCATAAGCCAACATAACTTCATGCCCTTTAGCCCAGATGCTATCCTCCCATACCACGTTCTCGTAGATATCTCCTCCGGGCCGGACGTACTCCTTGGCAAACTCACGTAGCTCGGCTGTTGATGAAAGTATCGATCCGTTTACGATCAATATCCTAGGCGTTGACTTTAGTGCCTGTATTACATCCTCCTTACTTACCTCAGATTCTAAGGTGATGTTCATAACGTGCATGTGGGCTAGGGTGGTCGGTGCTATTATGGAGTATGTCAGTATGTCTTCTAATCCCTTGATTACGGTCTTAACGTCTTGTGCGTGATGAGATGGCGGTGACGTCGGCTTTAATATTAGACCTTCTATGGGACCTTTCTTAACCTCCTTAAGGTCAGCCCCTCTCCTCACGATAACAGCCCTCACCTTCCTAACTCTACTCAATTCACTAACGGCGTGAATCACTCTAATAATTCCAGTAGTGTTGCAGGAGACCACTCTCACGCAGTCTTTGTTGTAAGCCTCATCATAGTTTACCAGGGAATTGAAGCTGACTTCGCATAATTCAGCTGACTCACCTCCCTGAAACACCGCTTTAATGCCAAGTGAGTCATAGAGAGGTTTATTACGCTCGCCGACACCCGCAGGAGTCGCATCGACGACTACGTCGACATCCTTCAAGAGATCCTCCACGCTTCCTTCTACAGGGATGCCAGACATAAGGAATTTTTCCTTAGAGGCTTCAGGCACATAGATCTTGAAACCCCGCTTGACGGCAGAGAGAACTTCCCAGTTAGGCTTTGTCTTCACTACCCCCACGACTTCCATGTCAGGTTGAAGGGAGATAGCCCATGAAACCCTTTTCCCGATAGTACCATACCCCATTACTCCTACCTTAATTCCCACCTTCCCACCCCAGAAACCTCTTAGCAGAGAGCTCTAAAGCTGTAACTGCAGGAAGGGGCTCACCTGACAACGCTAGAAGTAGGGCACCACCGCCTGTGGAGATATGTAGTCCAGACTTCCTTAGGCCCTTTAACATAGCACCAAGGTGACCACCCCCTATAACTACGAAGGCCTGGCTCTCTAACGCTGCCCTTAGCAGGTCCTCTGTCCCCTTCCTAAATCTAGGGTCCTCTACATATCCAGCAGGTCCTCTCATCACAACAACTCTAGCCTCTTTAATGAGTTCTGAATACATGCTCACGGTGTATGTGCCTATGTCCATGGGCTTTCCATCCACATAATGAACAGGTTCTTCGACAACACTCCCATCTTCCTTAAGAACCTTCAGATCGTAGGGAGTATCTATTGGAGCACCTGAAAGTACTACCGTCCTGGCCCTAGGTATTAGAGGTGTTAGGCCTTTCTCCTCAAGGAACCTGAGGACAGATTTGCCTACCTTCCCTCCCTTAGCTACATGGAATGTCAGGCCGACTAGGCCGGTCGTAAGAATTCTGTCGGCCACTCTCTTTTTAGTCAAGTATTCCACTATCTTTATCGTGTCCCGTACTTTCGCACCTCCTAAAACGAATAACTTAGGCGGCTCAACACTCCTCATTACCCTATCGAGTGCCACCAGCTCCGACTTCATTAACACTCCAACAATTGAAGGGAGTACCAATGGGAACCCCACTATAGAGGGTTGGGACCTGTGCGCTGTAGCAAAGGCATCGAAGACGAAGACATCGAAAAGAGGAGCTAACCTTCTAACCAAGTATGTTTGTTTCTGGATCTCAGGAGGTGCTTCTATGATCTCCTCCGAAACAAACCTCACGTTATCAAGTAGGAGAACCTCTCCCTCCTTTAGTTGACGAATAGCTTCCTGTGCTGCAGGGCCCATCACATCCTCAACAAACTTGACCTCTTGTCCAATTATTGATGAAAGTATTTCCGCATGCTTCTCTAAGCTAACGAAATCCCTGCTACCGGGTCTACCTTGATGAGTTATAAGTACGACGGAAGCATTCCGATCCAGTAACTCGGTTATCGTATCCTTATGGGCTCTAATCCTAGAATCATCCAGTATTTCCCCGTCATGCCCTAAAGGGCAGTTAAAGTCAACCCTCACAAGAACTTTCTTCCCGCTAACAACGATGTCATCCAATGAAGGAAGATTCGAGTTCATCTAAATCCCTTTAAAACTTAGTTTAATATTATTAAAAAAACATTAACCCTGCACCTAGTGAGAAACGCTTATAGGATTTTAACTTATTTATGAGCTATTAGCTGGAGGTCTTTCCAGCCCTCACTCTATTGAGGGGGAGAATTGAGGTTTTCTCTCTATGACATCTTTCAACAGTTCATCCTCAGTCAATTCACCGAGACTTTCCGGAGGTGTAAGAAAGTCTTGAACGGGCAATGCAAGCTTCCTATACTCTCCGAAGTCAAGCAGTATAATGTTCCAGAATTTAGCTATTCCCTCTTTCTTAAGCTCATCTAGGAACATGCTAGCGCCAAGCATGAGGTCGGTGGGCAGGAACCCTTTAACTATAGCGTTTGACTCACTAGATAACGCGCCCTCTGGGAAGAAAGGATGTGAAGTAAGTACCTTGATCACTCTAAGCAGTTCTGTTGGATGACCATCAAGAATAATTTTCACTGGCATAGAGTCTATCGGATACAACGGCATGACATCTAACCTTACCCCTATAACAAGATCCTTACCTTCCACGTGATTTTTGAAGTGCCTTAGCACTCGGATATAGTTAACGGGGTTGACCGGGCTTAACTCTTTATTGAGGTAGTCGGTAACCCTCCTCAGTGAGTCGAAGGGGGAGATCTCTAAACGCCTAATGATATAGAGGTCTATTACGTCGAGTTTTTTAGTTCTTCTTACATCCTTAGGTATTGATTCCTTAGGCAGTGAAATTATCATTGAATACAGTTCCTTCCAGTCTATTCTAAACGTTCTCTGACTTATGTCATAATATCTTCTCATGTTAGGCTTACCTATTACCGTGTAATCCATCACCAAAGTTTTTACGGGCTCCTCAGGCAGTCTCGACTTTATAAAGTCTATATACTTCCCTGCCATGTCCCTTGGTACCAAATACTTCAGGTAAGTACCCTTAGGTAGGATAGGGGCATATTCTCTCAGAAGTATTCTACATACCCCACTATAGGGTACGTATTTATCGAGGATAAATACTACTTCAGCAGCACCCATACCACTTATGTTGGGAATACCCCTGAACGACAGGCCTTTCTTGGAAAGGGAATTCATGAATTTCCAGACTGTTGATGCGTGAATTCCTAAGTCCTCGGCAATTCTAGTAACCTCTGGTATGTAGCTGTAGCTTTGGGCTTGATCAATGAAGTCTAATAAAGATGAATTAAGGGATCTTCTAAGAAGCTGGTAACTCCTCAGCTTCTCCATAATCTCTTTCTCTGCGAGGAAACTAATAGGTATCATCCCGCATCCCTCATCCAATATAGCTTTCAGGAAAATAAGTTTACTACATTATGTTTAAATATTTGCGACAATAGCGGACTATATTGCTCCAGTTTGTTTACGAGACATTATTGATCACTTATTGACCATTCATACCTATAAAAAAATAATAATGTGAACTTAATTAATTAAAATGGTGAACTAAATGTCTGGAAATAACGAGTATGAAAAAAGAAACCAATCGGGTTCAAATGTTGAAGTGGATGAGGATGTGAAGGAGTTAAAGGAAGTTCTTACAGCCATATCTGAGTTCCTAGAAGGATTGAAAAAGCCTGTTCAGGACATCCTGACTCTCATCATGGGTCAATTAAGCGGTGATAAACTGGGAAAGGAGGTAGCGGCCTTCTACAAGAGTTTGAAGGAGTCTGGAATGAATGAGGAGATGGTTAAGGAAATGACGGAGCAGTACTTTCAGAGGAGGCTCGAATCGGCTAATGTAGTCAAGATGCTTCAAGAGATCTTCAGTAAGTATTCGGATAAAGATCTCTTTAAAGGTGTTAGGAAGGGTAAGATGGGGGCTATATTCGCACATCACCTCAAGGAGGGCGAGGAAGGCCCTGAAAGTGTTGAAAAGTAACCGTTTGCTAGTATTCGGGCGAATAGATAAGGTAAGCTATTCCTAAAACATTTAGGAGTTTTTTGAATAGTGTTCAGCACGTATGTGTGATTCTCTTCCTGATGGAGGAGGTGCACGACATGGACAGTGCTATGAATGGTGAGTTAAAGAGAATTGAGGAGCTGTTAATGAGGCTCTTAGATAGGATTGAAAGGCTAGAGAACCTTATTTCCTTGGTTAACCCTGATCCTCTTACATCGATTGCGCTTGAGTTAGCGATGGCTTACACGAAGCCTGCTGCCTTAGCGGTGAAGGCGGCTACTGAAGTGTTAAACCTTGAGAGAGGGTTGGGAGGAATGGACCCCATAACCCGGGCGATTATCGAGGTGTTAGTGGCTAAAGGCAAACCGTTATCTCTTAGTGAATTGACTCGTGAGGTTAGAGGCTTGAGGGGCACTGCATCAAGGAGAATAATTGCTGGAAGGGTTAAGAAGCTTGAAGAGAAAGGCATTGTTGAAGTTGAAAAGTTTGGGAAGAGGACCGTCGTGAAGCTGAAGAAAATGAATAGGGTGAACGACTCTGCGTGATTGGAGGGACCACCTACGGGTTGCAATGGTGGCTCTCTACGTCTTATATAAAATATCCGCAATCTCCCTCAAGTTTCTCCCATACTATTTGTCAATTAAGCTAAGGCTATGGATATTCAGGTTTACCGGCCCCTACACTCTCTCTAAGACATTAAAGCGGGCTGATATCCCTAAGGAGTTAAGGATTAAGTTAGTTACTCGATATAAGGAGGAACTAATACGGGTAATTCAGAATTTATCCCTCCGTAAATTGCTTAAGAATCTTACCTAGAATAACTATTTGTGTTGTTCTATGGATGGAGTGAAGGGGTTGGTGGTTCTAGCGAACAAGAACGAGGCAGAAGGTCTCAAGAAAGCACTGAATACGCTCGTCAGACAGGAAGGTTGCAAGGTCTGCGAATGCTTTGACATCTTAGTCATTGATGGAGGGTCTAAGGACGCTTCTAAGGAGATAGCTGAAACCTACTCGATGAAATATGGCTGCATCAATTTTAAGGTGCAGGATGTGAAGGGAGGTGTAGGTCCTGCACGAATTGAAGCTATTAGATATGCCCTTGACAGAGGGTATAGGTTCATTGTTTGGGGGGACTCAGGTAATGAATACTCAGAAAATTATATGAAGGAGCTAATCAAAGTCTATAGAAGCATGTCATGTCAGGTTGTTTCAGGCTCCACTAAAGTTAGGCACTCCTCCGTATGGACAAGGCTTCTTTTCTGGTACCATCTCTACCACGAGCTCTTCTCGTTTGTTGGGAGGAGGCATGCTCCCGGCAACAACAAATTAGTTGATGTCGAGACGTATACGAAAGCCTTATATCCTCCCTCATCGAGAAGCGATGATTTCTACTTCAGTCTCCTCGCATCTAAGAAAGGTATTAAATTCTGTCACTCCAGAAATGCATTCATTAAGGTGAGCATGCCTGCCGCGTTTAGGGATGTCATAGCTTGGGAGAGATGGAGGGTTAAAGGCCTTATTGAGGGTGCTTACATGATGAACATCGGTATACCTCCAATACTTCCTGCATGGATCATGTATGCGTTATCACCCCTTCTCCTACTGTTAAGCGCGTACCTACTAGTTACTCCGGCCTCAATATCTGTTCTGAAGATACTTTCCGCGTTATTCATCAGCCTTTACCTTCTAGCTCTTGCAGGTATAGGGTTGAAGCTTGAGATGCTTTCCAAGCATTTCTACGAGAAACCTGTAATCTGTCAGGGACTTATCGGGTTACTGGGGATGTACCTTCATTCGATTTTTACTACCTATTACGCAGTGAAATATTACTTGGTTCTACGGAAGCAGAAGAGGGCTTTACAGGAGAGAGCGATTTACGTGTTGAGGAAATTTCGGTTTGACCCTGAAATCCTATTTAATAGGTTCGATTAGAAGTGGTTATCGGGTGTTGTATTGGAAGACGTTACGACTCTAGGAATAAGTAAGGAGCTTGCAGCCGCGATACTTGAGTATGCGGAGGAGGTCTACGGCATTGTAGATAAGCTTCGTTCAGGTATAAAGCTCCTTAGGTCGATGAACACTGGTGAATCAATGAAGGAGCTTGCAAATGCTATTAGGGCTGATACTAAGGCGGATGCCATGAGGAGGGAGATCCTTCTAGCCCTTACTGAAGTCAAAGGAGGTTATGTAAGGGAAAGGGTAGCGAGGCTAGTAAGGAGGCTTGATCTGGTCTCCGAGCAAACCAAAGAAGCAGCTAGGGATCTGACCCTACTCCCTTACTTCGAGTTGCCTGCCGAGATAAAGGAGGTTATCGATGAGCTCAGCAAGAACGTTCAGGAAAGTGTTAAGGCCTTATTAAAGTCTCTCACAGCCTTAATGAATGGTAGACCTGAAGAAGCCATAAAAATATCGAGAAATGTTGAGGAGATCGAGGAGGAAGCCGATAATGCCTTCCTTATGGGGAAGAGGCTACTCATGAAATATGGGAGTAAGATGAGGAATGCGGCCATCATACTTATGTTGTTCAACTTCATGCAATCCCTTGAGAACGTCACTGACTACTCAGAAGATGCTGGCGATTATATTAGGACCTTAGCCCTTAGAGAGAAGAGCGGCTCCCAAACTACATCATGAGAAGGTAATAGAGTAGGGCAGTCATACCCGCTGAAACGGGTATGGCCAATAGCCACGTACTTAAGATCTTTCCTAAAGTTCTAAAGTTGACTGTCCTGATGCCCGTGGCCAGACCTACCCCAGCCACTGAACCTACGACAGCTTGAGTAGTAGATACGGGCATTCCCAGCCTCGTCATTATCAGGACGGATAAGGCGCTTGATATCTGCGCGGTGAAAGCAGATGAGCATGAGAGTGTGGTGATATCCTCACCGATGGTTCCCACAACTCTATGCCCCCAGCTCCATATCCCTAAGGCAATGCCTGCGGCGGAGATGATGAGTGCGGCTGGGCTAACATGAAGGGACGGGGGTATGCTACCCTCATATAGTGAGACGTATATACTTGTTAAAGGGCCTGCCGCCTTACCTACATCATTAGCTCCATGACTGAATGCCAGGGAAGCCATCGCCATAATCATCAAAGCCTTAGCCACTTTATCCCTACCCTCCAATCCATGCACGGCCTTCCTTGTGAAAAGCCATAAGCCTGCAGCGGCAGCTGAGCCTAAAGCGGTTGAATATAGGATAACTGTTGTAGCGGTGGCGTAGGCACCTGTCTTAAATAGGAGAAGGAAAGCCGTCGAGAAGATGAGTATGAAGGCGGAACTGCCGGCTACCACAGGCAACTTTCTATTATCTTCGAACATCCTCCTGTAAACTTTGAATAAGGAGAGAGCTACCAGTGCGGAAAAGGCTGGAAGGATTATCCATGAAATAAATATGAGGACTAAGGAACCCCATTCCACTGATGAGACGCCCCCAGCAATAAAGCCGAAGGTTGCCACGCTAGTAACTATGCCCACGGTCACAGGCATTGGTATCTTCAGAAGGGATGACAAAAACTCCATTATGGCGGTAGCAAGTAAAGCCGCTATCATTCCAGACATTACAGCTCTCATGTCATTTAAACCGGATGTCTTGACAATCCCATGCATCATTGTTTCAGATACAAAAGGCCCGAAGAGCAGGGCGCCCGCAAAGTCGGAGATGGCAGCTATGATTAAAGCTTTCCTTAAATCAATAACTTTCGCACCTACGGCAGTACCGATAGCGTCTGCAGCATTGTTGGATCCGTCAGTCCACGCTAGGAACACAGCAGCCATGACACCCAATGAAAGCCATAGGACGGCTTCCAGAACGCTCACCTTATCCTATAAGATGCTTCCAACACCTAATAACGATTACCATATCATCGCAACATAAAGTAGAGAACTAACCAAAAGAGAACCTTTAACCAGCATCACCTGAGGAACAAAAAGCGATTAAGACACTTTCTAATATCTTTCACTCCTCACAGATATTCATCTTTCTCTAAAGTCTTAATGATACTCTCCGTCCTCTCTTCGCTGAACATCTTCTGGCGAACTCTGTCCTCAGACCCGGAAATCCCGAAGAGATATGAGTACTTACCTAGTACTTTCTTTCTGCCAACCCATTCAATTAGGGGTATAGGCTCGGGGAAGAATCCGAAATGCCCTTCCTCACTAAGCACGACTACTGGAAGATCGACTGTTCGAGCATAATGAGGGGTCATGATGATCTTCTCACCGTACTCCTTAACAGCCATCTCCCAAACCTTCTCTACCCCTCCCCCTCTAAGGCTTTGAGATACATTACGAGTGAATTCAGTTAGATCCGCTATTTTATCCACCTTCATGTAACCTACAACGTAAATTCCGCGGTCAGACCTCATGAACACCCTCCTGATCTCCGTAAATCCATGAGTTGAGTTGAAGAAACCTTCAGGATATTTAGCTAGACCTGCAGCAAAGAATATGTAGGAGTCACCCTCAGAATCTTTAATAGCTTTAGGTATGCGACCTCCTGCAGACCTCCAGTAGTCGCTGTACACGCCTATATCCAATCTGGGATCATAGTGAGCTATAACTTTGTTCACGGGGTAGCTTGAGCCTCCCACGAGCACATAATCTACTGGAATGTACTTCATTAAACTCCAGCTGCCGCATCTGCTCGGGATCTTATCATACGTGAATTTTTTGGCGAACTCAGTACGCTCTAACTTACCTAGGAATTCAGGTATGGGTAGAGCTTCATAACACTCCCTGAAGAGAGGCGAGTAATATCCACCGTCAGCCGTCTCAAAAAACACCCTCAGTAATAAAGATGGGCCGTATGCCTTCATTTCCGCGTTACCAAGGGTAGAATAAGTTAGTAGAACTTAAAAGTTAATTGAATTGCCTTCTAAAACAAGTCAATGAAACTATTATTACCTGAGGTAGGAGTAGCATTTAATGGAGTGGCTAATGCACCAGGTACTGAATGAACTCCTATCTAAAGGTAGGCCTTTCATCATCGGAATGGTTCATGCGGGTCCCTTGCCGGGGTCTGCTAGGGGTAGCGTAGAAGATATTAATAAGGTGATTAGCGAAGCCGTTGATAATGCCAAAGCCCTTTATGAGGGAGGTGTGGATGCGCTCATGGTCGAAGACTTTTATGACGCCCCCTACCCTAAGGTCAGGACCGATCCAGCTGTAGTTGCTTCAATGGCGATAATAGTTAAGGCTGTAAGGGAGGCTGTGGGAATACCAGTAGGTGTTAACATTCTTCGGAACTGTGGAATAGATGCTGTTGCAGTTTCATCAGTTACAGGAGCTTCTTTTATTAGGGTGAATGCCCTCTCTGAGACTGTAGTGTCAGATCAGGGAATTATCGAGCCAATAGCTTACAACCTTCTCAGGTATATCAAATTAATAGGTTACCGGCCGGCTATCTTAGCGGATGTGCATGTTAAGCATGCATCCCCTCTGGCGTTAAGGGGGGTTGACGTAGTTGCCAGGGAAACAATAGAGAGGGGAGGAGCTGATGCCATAATAGTGTCTGGTGAGGTCACAGGGTATCCGCCATCCCCTGAGGATTTATTGAAGGTTAGGAAAGTGATTGAGGAACCACTAATTGTGGGAAGTGGAGTTACACCTGATAATGCATCCACGCTCTTAGGGATAGCGGATGGAGCCATAGTAGGTACGTACTTCAAGATAGGGCATAAGGTCAGCATTTCCAGGGTTAAGGAGTTAATGAAGGCTGTGATGGGAATCAAGAAAAAGATTTAAACACAACATAGGTTTAATTTCTCATTAAATTAGTACAACCTTATAAATTCAGGACGTTATTCAGTTTAGTTGGTGATGGCGATGGAGGGATACGAAGTCTTTCTCTCAAACCTTATACTGGCGTTAGGGCTCTCGCTTATCATTGGCAGGCTCTTCGAAGACGCTTTCGTGAGGATAGGAGTACCTCCTGTTGTCGGCGACTTAACTGCTGGGGTGATTTTCGGGACCGTGCTGACGGCTGTAGGCATCCACATCTACCCCCAAGGCGATCCAGGAGTTGACGCCTTCGCCTGGTTCGGCGTTGCACTTCTTCTCTTCTACGCCGGGATCACGACAAGATATGGTGAATTTATGAGGACGCTTCGCTGGGCAAGCATAATAACTATTGGGGAGGCCGCCTCAGCCTTCTCTCTAGGCACTCTCGTAGGTTTATCCCTAGGTTACCCACTCCTTAAAGCACTGTTTCTAGGCACCATCTTAGAAGCAACATCCGTAAGCTTGACAGTGAGGACGCTAATGGATATTGGAAAGTTAAGGACGCCTGAAGGAAACGCGATCCTTGCAGTCGCTGTGCTAGATGATGTGTCCTCTCTCCTAACCATAGCTATAGTGACTTCCTTCGCCAAGCTTCATGTCCTCGAGATCCTCCCAGCAGTTGAGATAGCCGGCCTAGCCTTGGGTTTCTGGCTCGGTATAGTGCTTATCTTCCATAAAATAGCTAACCCCCTCGTCAAATACTCGAGAAAGCTCAAGATCAGTGACCCTGTGCTGAGCATATTGCTGGGCATATTCTTCATCCTTGCAGTGGTAGCGAAGTATTTCAACGTATCGTTATTGGTAGTCGCCTACGCTGCAGGCCTGGCGTTCTCAGATGCTAGAGGTGTTGAATCCGTTGTAGCTAAGCTGAGACCCATGGCCGTAATTTTCTCAACTCTATTCTTCGTGAACTCCGCAGCAAGGCTTAACTTCCTAACCGCTTTAAAGCCTGAGTACACGGTCTTCTATCTCGCTATGATTGGGGCTGCGTTCCTCGGCAAGCTTATGGGCGGTGGGCTGTTTTCATATATAGTTGGATATACTGGCTGGTCAGCTCTTAGGATTGGTGTAGGCCTGTTTCCAAGAGCGGAATTCTGTATTATAGCTGCCGTAGCTGGAGAGACGTTGGGGGTCGTAGGCCCTGCAGCCTACTTTGCAGCAATACTTATAGTGCTAGTGACTAACTTCACAGCCCCTCCACTTATTAAGCTAACCTTTACGAGGGGCGGGCCTTCAGGAATGAGGAGAAGAGGGGTGAAGAAATAAAATAACGTATTACGTAATATCGGGTGAAGGACTATGAAGAAGCAGGAAGTAGAGTTTATGGAGGAGCTTTTCTTTCAGACACTCCAGGATTTTCAAGGGTACACAGTTAAGGAGCTTATTGAGACTCACAAGGAATTCCTTCCTAGGCACATAGTGATAAACACGGTGTCAAGGGTTAGTAATCTTATTCACTATGCCTTACAGGCAGACGTCAAGTACTTTATCGTAGTGTCCTCTGAAGGCAAGATAGCTGGTTTGATCAAGGCAGCCGACCTCATCTACTTATTAGTTGCCGGTGCCGCACGATACAGCACCTTCTCAGGAATTTCCAGGATAGGGATATTGGGTAAGGAGATACCGATAAGCGAGGCCATGAAGCTTGTCGCTGAGGAGATAATGAGGTGGGGACCCACAGTCACCACCCCTGACGATAACCTGAGACACGTGCTTAAGCTCATGTGGGACAGCAGAGCACATGCTGTTATCGTAGTCGATGAGGAGAAGATGCCTATCGCTGTCATAGATGAGAACGCTGTTCTCTCAATGGTGAGTAGGGAAGTTTTAAAAAGGGTTAAGCTTGAAAGGGCTAAGGAAGGATGAACAAATGGGTCCTACTTTTTACTTCTTAACGACCTGAGTATCTCCTCAGCAACGTCAAGCCTTATTTCCCCCCTCCTCAACATCTCATCAACTACTAAGTCCACTTCATTTTCTTGGGCGCCCGCTGTTATCGCTATCTGCCTGGCATGGAGCTTCATATGACCCTTCTGGATGCCCTCGGTTGCAAGGGCTCTCAAAGCAGCGAGGTTTTGCGCAAGACCTACTGCTCCCATGACTTCCGCAAGCTCCCTGGCTGTCCTCACCCTTAAGATCTTCAAAGACAGCTTAGCCAAAGGATTAACTTTTACAGCGCCCCCGACGATTCCTACAGCCATGGGCATTTCAAGGTAGCCAGTTAGGTCTCCGTTCCCATCAACTTCCCAAACGGTTAGAGGGGAATACTTACCACTTCTTGCAGCGTAAGCGTGCGCACCTGCCTCCAGCGCCCTAGTATCTTGGCCTGTGGCTAGGGCTACAGCTATTACCCCATTCATAATCCCCTTATTGTGAGTAGCAGCCCTGTAAGGATCAGCTGCAGCAAAAGCCCAGGCGTTAACAATGCCTTCAACCACGTCCTCACCACCAAGAACATCTTTGGGTACCTTGCCCCATGACCTCACAAGTCTTCGGTCAGCTAAGTTGGAAAGTATACGTAAGTAGACCTTACCCCCGGTCCATCTCTCCAAGAGGGGGGCTACTGCTTCAGCCATTGTGTTGACAGTGTTGGCGCCCATCGCATCCTTCACGTCAACGATTAAATGGGTGATCACCATGGGACCTACAGGTGAGTCCAGCACTCTCACCTCAACGTCTCTAACACCGCCGCCAATCTTCTGGAGTATAGGGTTAGTTGAGTTAGCTACGTCAATGATCTCCGCTTTCCTCTCCAAGATGATGTACTTTGCTGTGTGTGGAGAGGGGACTTTCACAAGCTGTACTTGAGCGATCATAAGGGAGTCCGAGGCATTAGAGCGGATGCCTCCTCCAGCGCGTAGCATCTTGGCAGCATTGGATGCTGCTGCTACTACGGAAGGTTCCTCAATAGCCATGGGGATCAAGTAATCCTTTCCGTTGATGAGGAAGTTCGTAGCGATCCCAAGGGGAAGCCCCATAACACCTATGACGTTTTCAATCATCTTATCCGCTATCTCTATAGGCAAGGGTTCACCTGATTTCAGAAGGTGGACATCCTCATCACTCAAACCGGCAAATTCCTTCACTTTCTCAATCCTATCTTCTATGCTTAACTTATGGAATCCTGGAAGTCTGGATGATTTCTCCATAATTCACACACCAATGATATGTGAAAGGGAAGTAATTAATCCATCTCGGGATGTTCATGATCCCTGCTTGTAGCTCCTCCTCAGGAATTCCTTGTATTCAGCTATAGCCACAGTTCTCTCAGGATCTATACCCCTCCTCCAAGCAAGTCTTACAGAGGTGAGGCCTATGAGCTGCGACCACCACAGGGCCCTCCCAAAGTAGTTTTTAATATGGGTTAAGTCAACCACCTTAGTCGAGACGCCTGCTCTCAATATGTAAGAGCCGACGTATTCAAGAAGGTTACTGCCTGTGTTTAAGATTACTGCGGATAGCGGTCCGAACCACCCATCCCATGAGACTATATCGTTATGTGCACTTTCAGGGTATATATGCACTATGGATGGAGTCTTAGCGTTCTCGTTCATTTCGTCTTTGGCTCTGAGAGCAAGCGCATAATGATCCTCGTCAGATATAAATACTGGGAGAGTTCCCTCCAGAAAGTCACTCAACTCCTCCGAGGCCTTCTCAACTTCATCCCCACCTCCTAAAGCATTCAATCCGCTCTTAAATTCCTCCAGAAGATCATGGATATTGAGTTCATGGAGGAGCTTAACGACACCAGCAACTAAGCCAGGTAATGAGGTTCTCGGTGCTCTACCTCCGGGCACCTTGATATATGGAAGCCCTAATTCATTGCATCTCTTAAGGAGGGATCCATCAGAAGATACTGCGGCAATATCAGCACCCTTCTTCAGGGCCTCCTCCATCACGGATAGCGTTTCTAACGTGTTTCCTGAGTAGCTTACGAGGATAACGACCCAGTCTCTTCCAACCCATTTAGGTAGTCTAAAGTCCTTTAGAACTGTCACGGGTTTATTGAAGACCCTCTTTAACACAGAGTAGATTACGTCGCATGTAATTCCCGAGCCTCCCATCCCAACGCATGCTAATCCCTTAGATTCCGGGTACTTAATTCTGTCCGGGTTGAAGACTTCTGAAGCCATTACGCTGTCAGCGAGTTCCCTCCAATCCAAATACTGGTTTTTGAAGCTTCTCAAATCCACGAACACCTCAGAGTAACTTGGTCTTCTGAGCCTTTTTACGTTAAGCCTAATTCAATGAATCGGAATTCAACGCGAATTACATCATACAACATTGGGTTAATCAGATCTTGTCAAGCTATGTCCGTTACTCATGAAGCAATCTACGGGACCATTTATTAGCGGCTTTGACGAGGGCTTCCCTTAAATGCATTTTGAAGCCTTCATAATCCCCATTTATTAGGGCATCAACTGACTTCTTACCTGAGGCTCCCATGTTCTCTAAGGGCTCTAGCATATATTTCAGGATCCTCACCACCATCTCATCATCCATGAAGTGCTCTTTAAGCAGCTTCACTAGGGTTGCAGGATCGTCATACAGCAACTCTCCCGGATATTTCCCATAACGGCTATAGGTCATCATGCTGAGAGAAGCGAAGAGTCCTGGAACCTCTCTCCTGAGCCTACTGTTTATAAGGTCCGCTAGGTATGCCTTTAATAAGTCGCTGCCTTCATCTTTAACCATACCGGCTTCCCCTCCCAACTTCTCAGGCCTGTAAGTTCTACCGCTGATAGCATAATTACCCATTATCTGTTACTTCATATTAAGGAATGAATTTAAACGCATAGGATAAGCCGATCAACAAGATTTGATTGATGGACTCACAACTATATAAACTCTTTGCAATGGCGGTTACAACGAAGTAAAGAGGAGTATGGCGTATACAGCTACTGAGGGGAACAGGATGATTAACGCGTGGAATAGAGATGAAAGATACCTTGATCCTGTGAAGTAGCTGGTTGCGAAGCCGTTAATCAGCGACTCAATTAGAGCACCGTAAATGATAAGCGAGGTTAAGGCCTTAGCGTTCACAGGGTTCAGAATGTTTGAGGCTGTGGCCTGGGTGGAGAGAGGGTAGATAAATGTCTTAAGGAAGACGGCAGTGGTCACTAAGTACACAAACATCACCATATATATTGCCCCTATATATGATCGTGTAGCCTCTCTGAGCCTGTTGCCGTAGTTAACGATCACTTCCACTGCCTCCCTGAACTCTTTCAGAGTCTTATAGAGTTCTTCACCTCCCCTAGCAATTATTCTCAGGTAATCCGCTGTTACAGCGAGAAGCGGAGTATCCCTTCTGAAGTGCTTAAGCCCTTCCTCGATAGGCTCACCGACTGATAAGGTATTAAGGAGTTTAACAATATCCCTCCTAAGGAAACTTAAGTAATCTGTGGCGGCTTCCAAGGCCTGAGGGAGGGTGAGGCCCGCCCTTAAGTTGTTCTCTATCACTGATAGAAGCACTGGGACCTCAGCCTCAGCACCCCTGACCTCCCACTCTAGCTTATACTCGTATATCGCTGAAGGTGTCAGTGATATAGCTATCAAGAATGAGATGACTAATGCTTCATAGGGATCGTAAATGTTTGGGAGGGTCTTGAAATCTATATCTAGATACATTGTATACCCTATTAGGGCTATGGCAGGGCTTAGGAGAAGCAATCCCCTCACCAGGCTCCTTCTCTCAACCTTCACAACATTGCACCCTCAACGATCTTTTTAGCCATCACTGCAGCAAGAGCTGAGAATAGGGGGATAGCAACAAAGATCATTAGAGCTATTAAAGTATACACGTCGATTCCTGAGGGCCCCCCTAAGATTGAAAGAGATGAAAGGAGTACAATCGCTATTACAGGGAAGAAGACACCTACAGTCATATAAAGCTCCACAACTACCGATAAGCTGTCAAGCGCTTTACGGAGGTTATTGTCCTTCTCAGCCATGACGGCTTCGAACTCATCTTTAAGGAATGAGATCGCCTGCGTCCCCATACCAAGGGACAGGACAATCCTCTTTAACCTATCTATAACCGGCTTCTTACCGAAGAACCCTTCAATCTCATCTAAAACAGTTTCCGGTGTCTCACCAGTTATGATCGATTTAATCAAGTAGTCAAGTATGGGTGACTTTATCTCGCCGGAAGCGTTGATAAATGTTTGAAGAGGTGACTCCCCAGCCATGATTAGTGTTCTCGTTCTTAGGATTAGATGGGGCATGGAAAGCTCTAGCTTATCCAGCATTGAACTTATGATGAAGCGTGGATAAAGCAGCATTATAAGAGTTACTGTCCCGCCGGTTAGAATAGCTAACGCTATATCTAATAAAGTAAGTGTTTTGAGTAAGCCGATTATGCTTAAGGCTGGGAGGGTAAGTGAAGAGATTAGGGGGACGGCCGAGGCAATATAGTGCGCCTTCTTCGACCCGCCAAAATAGATGTTTGAGAGCATTTGCTGCGCCTCAATCGCTGTATTTGGAGATCTCTAGGATCACCTCATCGTACTTGGGGTTCTTCCTACTCAGCTGCTTAAGGAACTCAGCTCGTTTCCGTACCTTCTCCACTAGTGAGTTGAAGCTCAACCCCCTGATCTGAGTGATTCTTCTTAAAGTTATAGAGTCTTCAGGCCTGAACACGTCGATATAAACCTTTCCTAGGTCGCTAACGGCAGACTTGTACACCACGTTAAGTTCCGGCTCCTTTGTATGCGGATCTATTTCCTTCACTTCTGAAGCAGTCATAACATATCTCCTCACACCTTCCTTAAATCTCAGCTTAGTTACGTGGACGATAAGATCTAAGAGATTTATCATGTATGGCGGCACATTCATCGGTGGAGCCATCAACCTTCTGACAGCTGCTTCAGCACCCTCGGCATGCATCGTGCTTATTCCTCCATGACCTAAGGAGATAGCCTGAAGGAGTACATAAGCCTCCTCCCCCCTTATCTCACCGACGATTATGTAATCAGGCCTCTGCCTTAAAGAAGTCTTAACAAGGTCGAAAAGGGTCACATTGCCCAGCGTGTCAACACCCTCTCTAGAAACCATGTAAATAACGTTAGGATGGGGTAGGTTGATCTCACGTACTTCCTCAATAATTGAAAGCTTCATTGTGAGGGGTATGAGGGTTGCCACAGCGTTCAAAAGCGTTGTGTTGTGATTGACCCTCCACCCAATCTGACCTATTAGAAAATTATGGGTTTCCTCCACTTCGATATCGTATAGCCATCCCCTTGAAGGGACATAGGAAATCCTCTCAACAGGTTCCAAGAAGACTTGAGTTCCCTCCAGCTCTAAGTCAGAGGATTTAGGAGCCCGGTCAAAGGGGTAATGCGTCAGCGAGCTGCTTTCCCTCTTGCTGGATAACTCAATGATTTTTTGAGGGTTAAGCAGGAAGGTGTATTCTTTAGGGGTTACCTTAATCCTGGCTGGAATGCCTAACCTCTTGAAAACAAGGTCGAGGGGGGAAACAAGTTCTCGAGGTACATTCAGCTCTACAACTTCATCCTGTTTTAGCTTATTTAACAGATATTGGGCGAAGTACTTAAGATTGCTTTCATCGCTAAGCGCTAGTTCAAATATCTCTGCGGCTAGATCGCCTATTACTTCCTCATTCTTGTTGATGGGAGATGATGTAGCTTGGAATATCTTTTCCGCTAAGTACCTGATATGATCCTTTGAAAGTTGCTCATGATTGAAGTCAATTCCATTCATCCAAGCATTAACGAGGTGATCGCCGACCTTTAACTCGGAAGCCTTTAAACTGACAAGCTCGCGATTCTCTCCCAGCTTAATAAAGTTATGGTCAAGACTGGTAACGGTAAGGGATGTAGGTGTTTTCACCTCCACCAAGTTCCTAGAGTCCCAGTGTCTTATGAGCGATTTAATCTTGACCCATCTCACCCTCAGGTCGGGACCTACAGACAGTGTCTCTATCCCTAAACCCTCAACATCCTTGACTAGGTGCTCGCCAACTCTCACCTCTCTAACATTAATGCTCGAGTAAAGATCTTCGATCCTTGCAACTCTCACCTCGCGATTCATTCTAGTGACGATCAAGGTCTCGCCGGGGAAGGACTTCCCTGCAGCTGTCTCACCTACAATGAATACAGACCTCTTATTCTCGAGAGCCACCCACAAAAGTCCAGCAAGCTCCGGAGTTATAGTTCCTATCTTTATAAGATCTATTATGTTAAAGGGGACCTCCCTATGCTTCCTTATGGTGATCGCAGTGCCGAGCTCTGAGATCACGGAATGCACCACATTTATGCGGTAGCCCATGGGGAGTTTCCCATCAACTATCGGCCTGGAAAGACTCACGAACTTCCCCGTTGTTAACATCATCTTCTGAAGATGTCTTTCCAGGTCTCGCGGTTCAAGGAAGAAAATATTTGTGGGGAGGTTCTCGTAGAACCTATGCCACACGTATACAGGCTTCCCAATACCCAAAACGTGAATATCCTCGATGTTAGGGTCTTTCAGGAGAGGCTCTAACTTCCCGAAACCCACGATCTCCCTTCTCGCAATATACTTTATCTTAGCGATCGACTCGGGAGTTGCCTTCCTCTTCCCCCATTTCTTGATGAGCTTAGGCCCGAACTTATCTACGGCCCCATCAACTATCACGGAGAGCTTGCTCATGTCGAGGACGGGCTTGGGATATTTCTCTATGAACCATCTCCTAACGTAGTCAACTACCTTAGACTCAACTTCATCCAGCTTAGGCCCGACGACATTGTACTGGAGAATACCATATATGCTGTGAGGCATCTTAACAATCACTACTTTAGTAAGGTCATCAATTCGATACTCCTCAATCACCTCCCTCCCTTCAGCAGCTTCTGGCATCCTCACCCACACCAGGACTAAGAATAACCTCAGTAAATTAGATAATTTAAAATATTAATAACTATGCGATGAGGAAGCAATAACTACTTCCTAAAGGAAGTCTAGGTCTAGGATTAATCAAAAGCAAGCTAGATTTATTAGGTAAAAACTATCTTTCTAGTAATTTTCAAGTAATTAGTGACTATTTCACTTGTGGTACACCACTGTAGTTGTCGCATAGCTTCCATCGGTTGTGGTGACTTTTATTTGGTAGCTGTAACCTGATGTTAGGTTACCAACTAGCGTCAAGTTGCTAGATATTTTTGCAACTTGATTGGGATTGATTTGTGTGTTTATGGATGTGCTGGCGCCTAATACCTTATCGCTGGAGAGATCCACCAGGTAAAGGCCTGATATGTTTACAGGTGTTGCACCTAGATTTCTTACGTATACTGTAACATTATATTTTGTATCGTCATTAGTGTAGCTAATTGATGCTGTGTCTATTGAGATCATTGATGATGGTCCGCTGCTGGTTATCCTGCTGCCCACCCATCCTGTGGCGAAGGCGTAGATTATGACTCCTGTCGCTATAGCTATAAGTATTAGCAGGACTGTCGCTATTATGGGTGAAATTCCTTTCCTCGACTTTCTTATCATGTTATTCACCCCACGATCTATATTATGTGCTGAATTTATTTAGGTTTGATCTCTTGCACTAAGATGAGCTCATTTG
>WAKQ01000021.1 GCA_015523295.1 Desulfurococcales archaeon
ATAATCGCGTCAGGGGTTGAGAGGGTTTTGGTGGTTAACGGTCATGCAGGGAACTCAGACGCGTTAAAGGTTGCCTGCAGGGACGCTGTTGAGGCCTTAGGCCGTGGTGAGGTAGCCTCCATTACATTATGGGAGCTTTGCGGTGACCTGATAAACGATGTGTTTGAAACTCCCTTCTTCCATGCAGACGAGGTTGAAACGAGCGTTATGCTGGCTGCTGGATACCCGGTAAGGGAGCCCCTACGCGAGGGAGGGGAGACCCATAGAAGGTACAGTGAGGTATGGCACTCCCTTGACCTCACTGTAAGGCCTAAGGCCTATGTCTTCAGGCCTGAGTCAGGGAGAATGCATGGACCTGGCTCCTTTGGAAGACCAGATCTCGCCACCAGGGTGAAGGGAGATAAGTTGCTAAAGTGCATGGTCGACAGGCTGAGAGATTTCGCCAAGGACTTCATCGAAGGCAATATATGACCTGCATTTTTACTCAATTATCCTATATTCCCTTCCGCCATGGAGATACACGATGCCCTCCCTAATCATTATATCTAGCAGCTCTTTCTCAGGTTGGGTTAAACGACCTACCTCCGACACCTTTAAGGGGAACTTCTTCTTGAAGGTGTTAAGGAATTCTGGTGATACAACCAAGCTCCCTATGAGAATGACCTTACCGCTCCTCACATAGGGATCGAGTGAACCGCCTGCTAGTTTTACTGCCTCTGAAGCCTTGATAGCCCCGCGCTCCTCGAGAACTTCAATAAGCCCTTTCTTGGAGCTGGGCTTCCTCTCCACCCTCTCCCTAGGCTTAAGGCCGGCCTTCAAGATGTTAATCTCATGCTCTAACCTCTCAACCCTCCCCCTCAAATCCTCGACAATCTCCCTTAACTCCCTCAAACCTTTGGTAAGCTCTCTCAACTCGCTGCTCCCTGCAGACTCCTTCGATGGAATGCCGCTTAACTCCTCATCCAGCCCTGATGGGAGGGCTGATCTCACAATATATCCACCCTTAGACGACCTTATCAGGTACCCTGCCTCACGGAGCCTGAGAATCGCAGATCTTGCTGAAGAGTACGGAATTCCTAAGGCATCTGCTATCTCCCTGGGGGTGGCTCCAGGGTTCTCCTTGATAAAGGCGAGCACCTTCCTGTCAACGCTCAAAACTCATCATGAAATTAATACCTCTTAAACCTAAAATAGTAGGTGGTGGTTGAATGCCTACAAGGGATGAGATGATTAAGGAGATCGTGAGCCTTGTTGAGGAAAGCCGTGACGGATGGAGGAAGACGGCTTTCTACTCGGATGATGATGTAATGAACCTACTTGAGGAGTTATATGACAGGTGGGAAGAGGCTGGGAGGACGGGTCTACCACTCGACTACG
The DNA here is from genome assembly GCA_015523295.1 of Desulfurococcales archaeon. GTDB lineage: Archaea > Thermoproteota > Thermoprotei_A > Sulfolobales > NBVN01 > S013-73. The sequence goes on from WAKQ01000021.1 coordinate 1,378, forward strand.
CCACCGAAGAGGAAATCACCTTCCTATATAAGAGGGCTCTAAGCCTTTCAGCGGATGCAGGCTTTAAGACCTTCAAGGCCTTCGTGAAGAGAGCAATTACAGGTGAAAGATAGGCTAAATGCCCTCCTTGCGGGCTTCCCTCTTAGCAGGGTATATGTAGTCCTTAGGTGCCGCCTTGTAGACCTCAAGGTACTTTCTCAGGGCCTTAGGAACTTCTACGACGCCGTCCTCCCTCTGATAGTTCTCAAGAATTGCGGTTATAGTCCTCGTGCTGGCTATGGCTGTCGAGTTAAGCATGTGAAGGTAGTCCCTAACCATGCCTTTCCTCCTGATGAATTTCACGTTAAGCTTATAGGCCTGCCAGTCAAGGACGTTGCTGCAGCTCACCAACTCCCTGAACCTCCCTTGAGCCGGGTACCATGCCTCCAAATCATACTTCATAGCTGCCCTTAAGTTAAGCTCCCCGGATGCAATATTGACCACTCTGTGAGGTATGCCTAAGCCTCTATAGAGCTCCTCAGCATTCCGGATTAGAAGGTCGAAGACCTCCCAGCTTTTCTCAGGTAGGGTGTAGGCAAATTGCTCAACCTTGTGAAACTGGTGAACCCGGAAAATGCCCTTAATATCTCGGTTGGCTGCTCCAGCCTCCTTACGGAAGCATGGACTCACACCGACATATAATTTAGGCAACTCCTCCTCAGGTATTGCCTCACCAGCATGAAGGGCTGCTAGAGGATGCTCCGCAGTGGCTATAAGGTATAGATCCTCGCCCTCGATCTTGTAGAGGGCGTCCTTAAACGCTTCGAACTCCTCCACAGCCCTCATGAATTCACCTTTGAGCATGTAGGGAGGTAGGACGAGCGTGAAGCCCTTACTGGTGAGGTAATCCATAGCATAACTAAGCAATGCAAAGTCAAGCCACACTAAGTCGTTAAACAGGTAGTAGAACCTGGACCCGGCGACTTCCCCCGCCTTCAAAGTATTCCCTAGCTTTAGAACATATTCCAGCATGTCGGCATGACCTACGAACTCCCTGTCAACCACCTCATAATCCATTCTAACCCCCTTACCCTCCGTTTCAGCGATGAAAGCCTCAAGATGCTTCTTCTGAACAAGCGCCTTCCCCCAAACCCTAACGACCGCGTTATATGATTCGTCTGGGCCTATGGGTACTGACTCATGGAGGAGGCTCGGCATCCCATCCAATAATCGCTTCCTCTCCTCGCTAAGCTCCCTTAACCTCTCCTCCATCTTACCTATCTCCTCAAGCAACTTCCTAGCCTCCCTAATCTTAGAATCCCTTTCCTCACCGCTGACTCTAGGTATCTGAGAGCTGATTACATTGTGTTCATGTCTCAGCCTATTCAGCTCAGTCTGAACCCTCCTCCACTCAGAGTCGACCCTAAGAAACTCATCCACAAGAGATGGATCCATGAACCTCTTCCGTAGATTGTCACGCATGAGATCAGGGTTCTCCCGCAACACCTTTAAAACCGACCAGGGCATAACCTAACCACACCTAAGGAGTTGTCTGGCAGGACATAAAAACTTTAAACACAGGTCAAACATCTCAACCCTTCCAATACTTTCTAGTTCTCAAGAACGTTCTCTCAGCCTCGTAAATATTATAGAAGAAGCTTACCTCATCTCGTACTCCAAGGAGCCTCCTCGCCGTTCTAGGGCCCACGCCCCTAGCAGCTAGCGCTATAACTGCCTTCTTACCATACGTGAGGACAAGATCCGCTGAATCAAGGAGTTCCTCGAAAACCTTTCTCTCTTCACCGCTTAAAACATACTTATATCTTCTCCCAGCCCTCAACCCCCTCCTAACCAACTCTGAGACATCATCACCACCAAAGTAAGGAGCGACTAAGGAGTACCCACATTTAGGGCATGAGATCCTTTCAGGCAGATCCGAAAGCTTCGCCCTCCATGAATGACCGCACACCATACAGTAAAGGCGGACCTCCTTACTCAGCAACCTCCTCCTAACGAGCTCTGCTATGACATCCCGCGGCATGTGAGCTACCCTCACCCTATCAAAACCTGCGTAGACCTTCATGCCCTCAGCAGCTAGAGGTGAGGGACTGGAGACGTCTATTATCTTCAATGTAATGGAACCACTCCTTACGCCGCTGACGAGATGCTGTAGGGGCTCGAGATCTAGATATCTTGTGAAGGCCTCATTCAAAACCTCAGACCAGACAAGGCCCTCATCCATATATCTCTTAAGGATGACCTTAGCCACTTGAGAAGGTGCCTCTCTGGGTATGATGCCCAGCCTGGACAATATCTTATGCGCTATTAGCATGCCTAGGCCTGACCTCTTAAGCCCTTCACCTATAACTTCTCTAACATCCCCTCCTAGAAGGACATCCTTAATTAGGGCTGTAGCACGCTCAGTACCCAACGGCTGAGGAACCTCTAGAAAGACCCGATAGGGATCTACCTTAACGCGGGGCTCAACACCCAAGTATTTAGTGAAGGGATAGGAGAGCATGTAGGAAAGGGCTCTATTCCCCCTACTACCTAGGCACGCGTGCACGATTAGAAGTACGTTCTTACCAGGTACAACCTCGATCACCAGGTTTCTTTCGTGGGGGAACGGGTATCCCTTCCTCACGTGCTCCGTTATTATGCGAGCCACATAGTCCAACAAGCCCTCATCACTTAACTCCCTGTAGTGCATTGGGATGTGGTCTAACGCAATCAATCTTCTTAAAGCGCAGACCTCCCTAGCCACTTTGAAGTCGACGGGTATGTTCTCTCCAACCCACGAAGGAATAAGGGCCTCGCCAGAGGACTCCTCCACGTAAATTTTCAGTTCATCATCATCTACTGAGATGACCTTCCACACCCTCCCGGACAGTACTATGGTAGACCCCTCAGAGACGCTTATTCTTACGAAGTCGCTGTCCAATCGGCCAACTGTTCTATAGGTAAGGGCGTCTACAACCCGGTACTGTTCAGTGTCCACTATCATCGTTGTCTTCAAGTAGTAGAGCTTCCCCTTCATCGTGGCTGTTAGGCGGCCTAAACGCCGTAAATAATGAAGTCTTGACGCAAGATCAACCACGTTGTTGAGGAGATCGCTGTCAAGTTCTCTATATGGATACGACCTGTTGAGAGTGTCTAGCACATCATCTAATGTAACTCCGTTACCTTCTAACCCCATCCCAACCAAGACATGGGTCAGGACATCGGAAGAGAGCCTATATGGCCTCAAACCTTCTAAGTTGCCTTCCTTAGCTCGTCTCGCAATAACCAAGGACTCGATCATGTCATCACTGGAAAGGTCTGTCACTATGAAACCCCTAGCCGTTGAGCCCACCTTATGGAGAGACCTACCGACCCTCTGTAGGAACTTAGTTGCCTGCTTCGGGGATGAGGACTGAATGACAGCGTTTATCCGCCCTACATCTATCCCCAGTTCCAAGCTAGAGGTTGAAACTACAGCATCCAGGCTCCCAGACCTAAGACATGACTCTACCTCCTCCCTCTCAGCCTTCGAGAGGCTGCCGTGATGAACCCTCACCTTCAGCCCTGCAGCCTTAATCTTAAGTGCTAACCACTCCGCCTCATCCCTAGTGTTCGTGAAGATCAGTACAGGCCTGTACCTTCTTACAAGCCCTGCAATCACCTCGACCTTACCGTCAACATCCCCCACAGGAGCCAATACCTTAACCTCCGATTCCCTCACCCCTGAGACCTGCGCTACCTCGACCTTGCTACTGGGGGCGAGGGCCTCAGCAGCTAACTCAACATCACCTATACTGGCCGATAAGGCAATGCGTTGGAAACCCTTGCTGAGGTTCCTCAGCCTCTCAAGATCTGCGAGCATATGGGTGCCCCTCTTACTGCTCAGGAGCTCATGGAATTCATCGATGATTACCCACCTGACATTACTTAGGTGCCTCCTCATGGGTGCTGATACGAGAAGGTAGGCCAGCGTCTCAGGTGTTGTTATCAGGATGTCAGGCGGTGAATGAGCTATTGCCCTCCTAGAACTGCTCGACGTATCTCCATGCCTAACAGCTACCCTCAGCCCAACTCTCCTCCCAACTCTCTTCAGCCTGAGGAAGATGTCCCTGTTGAGAGCCCTGAGAGGAGTGATGTATATAGCTGACACTGGGTTATAGTGATGGTAAAGCATCTTGTTCATGACTGGAATAAGGGCTGCCTCAGTCTTGCCAGAGCCTGTGGGAGCTATAATGAGGGTGTGCCTCCCAGACAGAATTTTCGGGATAGCCACTGATTGAATGGGTGTTAGCTCCTTCACCCCCTCAGCCCTTAACGCCTGAACCAACTCCTTCCTAAATCCCTCAAGCATCTCTCAACATGGCCTACAGGGTTAGAACGTTTAATACTGTTAACGGTTGTAAATAGTTGATGATGTTGAAAGAGGACACCCGTCTGCCGCTTGCTGCTGTGCTCTCAACGCTTAGCTTGCTGCTCTACCTCTCCAGCCTCCATACGGCTGTGACGATCGCTTCGTTCCTCTCGTGGGGCATCGTGGTAGTCGCGGGCTATATTTCAGGTAGGTCTGGAGACTTAGCTCTCTCACTTACGGAGATGGCCAGCTTAGGCCTTACATATATGGCCCAGCCCCATACATGGGTTTCAACAGGATTCCTCCTCCAGGCAACATCCCTTATATTTACGCTCTACGTCATTGGGCTAGGCAGTGGCTTAGTCTTAGGCAGGGGAAGGATTTCCTGGAGTGTACCAAGGCAGGTACCCTCTATCCGCGATTATCTCCCCTCCTTCATAGGTGCTTTCGGTGTCTTCCTGTTTCTCGCATCTTTCTTGGGCTTCCAGGGTATTGAGGTTAAAGATATGACGTACCTCTTAGCAGGCTTAGCCGATTCCGCACTGATGACTTATGCCTTATCCTTAAGGCAGGTAGGGTACCTTAGAAACGTAATGCTTAGCGGCATTGTCAGCCTTGCCTCCTTTGTAGCCCTACCTATTACAGTAGCGCTTATACCCCATAGGACCATAAGAGGGAAAGAGTGTGAGGGCATATGCCTCTACCTGGGGGAAATTAAGAAAGTGCTGAAGAATGGAGGGTGTGTGGTGGAGGGCAGGATATGCCATCCTTATTCCTTAGGGAGGAATAACCACCTCCTTATAGTCGGTCCCTCAGGCTCCGGTAAAACAACCTTGGTTAAGTCGCTCGTTCTCCAGGCTAGCTTGGCCGGCATTAACGTTGTAGTGCTTGACTTTCACGGTGAATATAGGAACCTTGGGGGAAGAGTTATCGAGCCCGATAAAGTAAGGGTTAACCCTCTCTCACTCATGGGTAAAGACCCTGACGCAAGGGCTGAGGAAGTCGCCGAACTCATCGCCACGAACTATAGGCTTGGAAGCATTCAGAGAGCAGCTCTTCATCAACTCCTGATTTACGCCTACAACCGTTTAGGACCGGTCACCCCTTCAAAACTTCTCGAGCTTATTGAAGAGGGTGTGTTTAACGAGGTAGGTGTCCGTGATGAAGTCCTCAAATCCCTCCTGCCTTACCTAAAGAGCTTAGCCGGTACCAATGTAGCATGGATCGAGCCTGAAGAAGTAGGTGCTGGTCTAGTTGTCGTAGATCTTTCACGAATAGACAGTGTACCCCTACAAAACATCATCGCTGAATCGGTGCTGAACGCATTTTACTATCTCAGGAAGAGGTTTCCAGCGCTAACAATGCTTGCTGTAGAGGAGGCCCACAGAGTCTTCAGGTCGAGCTGGGGGGTTGAGGTTCTGACAAGGATCTTCAGGGAAGGTAGAAAATTCGGGATCTCGGTCGCAGCCGTCTTTCAGGACCCTAAATCTATTGAGCCAACATACATCAATAACAGTTCACAAGCAGTGATCTTCAGGCCCCTCGAGGAAGCAGGAGCAAATTACATCGTAAAAACCCTCTCCTTATCTACATCAACTCCCTCCACGAAGGTGGAGAAGGCATTGAAGTCCCTTAGCAGGTGGGAGGCGCTTGGAAGAATTGATGAGGGGCTCTATGTGATAAGGGTTAAGCCAAACTCTTAAAGCTTATATTAAGGCCTGTCCTACCATATTAAAGGGTTCGTTTTGTCAGAGGAGAAGGAGGAAACACTACCTGCTGAGGAAACAGAAGAGGAGGAAGTTGAGAAGCTCGCGGAAAAGATCATCGAAGGTGAGGGAGGGGAAGGCGAAGAACCTGAGGAAGCACCTGAGGAGTATATCCCAGAGGAGCTTGAACCCTTACCACCCGGTGCCTTAGACGTTAGGGCTATAGAGATAATGGCTGATATAAGCGAACTGCTTGAGAAGGTGGTCTCAGGCTCTCTACCTGAATCTAAGGCCGTTAAGGAAGTCTTAAAACTCAGGAGAAGGCTCATACCTAGAAAAGCTATTAAAGCTTCAACTAAGTCAAAATCCGCCGCAAGGAAATCTTCTAAGAAAGGCAAGTCTAAGTGAGGCCGCTTACACCTTCGACGCTGTAATGGATCCCCAGCTTATCAAGGATTTTCACAAGATCCTCTCTTCTAAACCTCTTATCAAAAACTATAGTGACCCTGTCCTGACCTCCAGCCCTGTAAAGCTTGATCTTCTCAATCACGACCCTACCGTAAATAAGGTCTGATTCGCTCTTTCTAGGAGTGATGAACTCCTTAAACCTCTTCCTGATCATCTGGTAGAAAGCCTGAAAGTTAGTCAAGATCCTTAATGTATCATTCAAGTCCTCGCTATTAACACCTAATTCCTCCTTAATCCCCTCTAACAGCTTAACAGCGTCATCAACCGGCGCATCAAGGTAGATGTAACCATAGAAGTTCTGAAGCAGCTTGACGCTCATCCCTAACTCCATCACAAAGTATGCACTGACACATTATAAGCAGTTCCTGAAAGCTTCACTTAAGCTCCTGGTTCAGCTAAACTTACAGTATTAATCAATAATATTAACTTCAGGTTGAAAGTATTAACGGTGTCAGGTATATGTTTAACGTCAAGTATCCTGATGGTGCAGCACTTAAGAAACTCTTCTATGGGACTATAAAGCCTCTCAGCGAAGTGCCCATTAAGGTTGACGCTACGTCCTTCACGGTGAGGAATCTAAGTCCTGATAAGAACGTGTTGGTGGAGATTTACATACCGAGCACCGTTTTTGAAACATATGACGTGACCGGTGAGACCTTAGTAACTGGGAACAGGGATGAGTTCCTTAAGGTCATAAGGAGAGGTACAAAGAAGGATGTGGTCAACCTCAGGTATGATGATGGAGCGGACAGCATCGCTATCTCCCTTATAAACACGAAGACAGGGGCTGAGAGGAGTTATAGGGTAAGCGTCCTCGAATACGGGAAGGAGCTTGTTCAACCCCTGGAGCTTGAGCTGCCCGTTAAAATGCAAATCGCTTCCGAGGATCTCAAGAAGCTGATCTCGGATGCAAAACTGGTTGGGGAGGAGTTGGAGCTCGTTTACAGCGATGGCTCAGTAACAGCATCTTCCAGGTCTGAAGGGAAGGAGTTTAAGGAAGTTCTATCTCTTGATAAGCCTTTGATAGCCTTGGAGTCTAAGGAGTCCACTGTAAGCAGTCGATATGATATTGACTTACTTAAGAGTGTTGCATCAAGCTTTGAAGCTGGCGATGTAGCGACTGTTGAATTCGGGTCTGGTCTCCCTATGAAGATAGAGCTAATAGCTGATGATGGCTCCCGGATAACTATCTGGATTGCCCCGAGGGCTTAAGCTGGTTTCTAACTGTGAAAACGAATTTCATCTTCTCAGAGGACGGGATCCTTAAGACCACACCCTCCCTAACCAAATCAGCAAGAGCCCCCCTGAAGACTAAGGGATTCTTCAAGAGACCTGCCGCTCTAAGCTCCCTTGCCAGTTCTTCGGAAGTGAGTTGCCTGCTCCTTAAAAGCTCAACAATCTTTCTCCTGAGTACGTTTTCCTCAGAGTCCATGGCTCACATCCTTCAGAGCGCCTTCTATAACGTCCATCGCCTTCATTGCTAGCTCCTCGCTAATTACTAGCGGTGGAGCTATCCTTATAGTTGAGAAACCCGCTCCAATTACCGCAATCCCTCTCTTATATGATTTGGTGAGGACTTCCGACAATTCCTTCTTAGCATATTCCTTAGTTGATCTATTCTTAACTAGCTCAACACCTATCATTAATCCTTTCCCTCTAACATCACCTACAATATCGTAGGTATCCATCCACTCCCTCGCCCGCTTAAGTATCGCCTCACCGACCCTAGACGCGTTATCCAAAATCTTCTCCTCCTTCATAACCTCAATTACTGCCCTTCCAGCTGCTAGAGCTACGGGGTTCCCGCCAAAGGTGCTTGCGTGTGAACCGGGAGGGAGCCGCATGACGTCTTCTCGGCCAGCCACCACACCCAGGGGTAGCCCGGAAGCAACCGCCTTAGCCATCGTGATTAGATCCGGTTCAACACCCCAATGCTCTATGGCGAACCATTTCCCTGTTCTCCCCATTCCTGCCTGAACCTCATCGTCGACGAAGAGAATTCCGTTTCTTTCGAGGAGGGATTTCAACTTAGGGAAAAAGTCATCAGGAGGGACAACATAGCCGCCCTCGCCCTGGATCGGCTCTGCGAACACTGCAGCAACCTCACTCGGGTCGACCACCCTCCTAAATATCCACTCCTCAAGGAACCCTATCACCGCGTCACCGCAGTCTTCAGGTGGTACATTGAAGGCACATCGATAGGGGTAGGGATAAGGAACATGTATGATCGCGGGCAGTAGGGGTTGGAAGCCTTTCCGGTGAACAGGTTTACTCGCCGTAAGGGACATTGCCCCCGTGGTTCTCCCATGGAATGAACCTATGAAAGAAATTATGTAAGGTCTTCTCCCTTCATTAACACCTCGCACGATCTTTAAGGCGGCTTCGTTGGCTTCCGCACCACTATTACCTAGGAAGAACTTCCTACCACCTTTGATAGGTATGACCCTAGAGAGTTCCTCAAGGTATTGGGGAGCCTCCTCATAATAAAAGTCTGTTAGAGAGTAGTGAAGAAGCTTCTCTGACTGCCTCTTAATAGCTTCAACCACCTTAGGGTGATTATGTCCTAAGCCCATTACCGCTATCCCTGCATTCATGTCAATGAAGAGGTTCCCATCCACATCCTCAATTACCGGCCCTAAACCAGTCTTAGCCACTAGGGGATACCACCTGACGAATGACTGCATCAGAAGGGAGTGGTCTTTCTCGATGACCTCCCTAGCCTTAGGTCCCGGAGGCTCAACAGTTATTTTAGGCAGGATCTCGGGCGGGTACTTCTCATAATAATAAAACATCTCGCTCACCACACTATTCATATACTTCACAATGTAAAATATTTTGCTATAAACGAAAAACTTTTAGCAAGCAACTGTCCCTCCGCAGATGCTCATTCCAGCCATTATTATGGTTCATGGTCATACCTGGGGAATTCCACCCTAATATCATTAATTAGAGGCCGTGACGGCTGTCGAAGCCGAAGACATGAGGTCTCCATTTTACGTTAGGCTAAGAGCTGCTTGGAGGAGCACTCCATCATTCTTAGGGTTTCACACTCAAAACAGCAACTCAGCATCAAATTCTTCCAGCTCTTTCAGAATTAATACTAATTAGTCAATTACCCAATAATATAATGCTGAAACAGTGAGTGAAGGTGGAAGTATTGACTGATAACAAAGCTGAGCTGGAAATTATTGAAGAATACACATTAGATGGTAAGAAGAGATTCCGCATCCGTATTAAGGGGCTGAACATAGTTTTCAACCTCTCAGCATCCTCACCACACGAAGCAGCTAGCAAAGCCGCTGAACTGGCAGTTAAGTTAGGTCTTGTTAAGAAGTAGCCTGGTGGGGCCGCCGGGATTTGAACCCGGGACCACCAGCGTTCCAGGCGTTCCACCCCAGGCTGGCATCCTAGCCAAGCTAGACGACGGCCCCTCTACTAAACACACTCTTACTTGAATTACTTTTAAGGTTTAACTAGCTCTTTATCCTTGGGTAATCGACCTAATGAGGGCATTCACCGCTGTTGAGATTGAAAACAGGGAGACCCTCTCTAAAATCCTGGATTTCAAGTCAAGGGTAGTCTCGTGCTCTAAGAACAGGGGCCTAAAACCTGTGGAAGATGAAAATATTCACATAACCCTTAGGTTCTTAGGAGAGGTTCCCGAAGACAGCATTCCCTCCATAATCGCCTGCATAAAAACGGCTGAGGTATTCAACCCCTTTAACATTGAGGTTAAGGGTGTTGGAGCTTTCCCGACACTCTCAAGGCCCAGAGTTATATGGGTCGGGGTTTCAGCCGGCGGCGAGAAGCTTAAGGCCCTTAGAGATATGATGGAGGCATGCCTCAAGCCCTTTGCTAAGCCAGATAGGAATGAATTCACCCCACATATCACGGTAGCGAGGGTTAAGGGAAGGGTTGACTTGGCTTGTTTAAGGGATCTGGTGGAAAGCTATGCTGACTTTATCTTCGGCCAATCACCTGTAACTGAGGTGAAGCTCAAGAAGAGCGTCCTGAGGCCTGAAGGCCCTATATACACTGACGTCCTTAGAGTCCGTCTTAAAGGGATTAAGAATGAAGATTGATGGCGACGTGAGTGAACTTCTCACTAAGATTAAGAAGGATATAAGACCCTCGAGCGAGGAGGTAGCGAATGCCCTAGCCCTATATGAAGAGCTGAAGAGGGAAATTGAGAGAACGATCCATCTAAAGGAGCCTTATGTAGTTGAGCTGGAAGGGTCCCTAGCTAAAGGGACGGCATTGAAAGGAGATATCGACATAGACATATTCATCCTCATCAGACGTGAAGATCTTAGCAGGGAATGGCTTGAGGAGCATGTCTTGGATCCCCTGAGTGAAGGTCTAGCAAGTAAATGCAGCGTTAACAGAAGATATGCATCCCATCCTTATCTTAGAGTGAGTTGCTCAGGCCTTGAAGCTGATCTAGTTCCAGCCTTCTGGGCCAGATCCATCGATGAGATACGGACACCTGTAGATAGGACACCCTTCCACACGAGATATGTGAGAAGCAGGCTTAGCGATACCATGAAGGATGAGGTAAGGCTCTTAAAGAAATTCCTGAAATCTTTAGACGTTTACGGTGCTGAGATTAGGGTTCAGGGGTTCTCGGGTTACCTGACAGAACTGCTCATAATCAAGTATAAGACATTTCTTAACCTTCTGAAAGAATTGCCCTCATGGCGTGAAGGCCAGGTAATCTTAGTAGATTCAATAGATGAAGACGAGCTAACATTAAAGTCCATTTTCAGAGGTGCCGCCCTAATCCTCCCAGACCCTGTGGATCCTAGAAGGAATGCCGCAGCTGCCGTGTCGAGAAAGTCGCTAGCTACTCTTATCCTAGGTGCGGCAGCCTTCGCTCAAAGGCCTTCGAGAGAATTCTTTTTCCCTGAAAAGCGATACCTAACCCTCAAAGAATTGAATAATATACTTAGATCAACCGAAAGAGAGGCATTAACGATGATCTTCGCTCTCAAAGAAGGAGGATCGCCGGACGTGATATGGGGTGAGTTAAGGAGGTTAGCATCTAAAGTAAAGAACTACCTCATAAAAATGGAATATCCTGTCCTGGATGTGAGAATATGGAGCGATGAGAAAAGAATAGCCATGATCCTGATCGACGTGCCTGACCCTGGGAAGATGTTGACCTATATCATGAGGGAGGGGCCCCGAAAACTCTACGGAGTAAACCTGATCAGGTATGCTGAAAAATACGTTAAGATGCGCGAAGCGGTAGGTCCTTGGGTAAGCGAGGAAGGGATCCCGAAAGTGTTAATCCCCAGAAAAGGGAGGGAACCTGCAACTCTTTTAAGGGGATTGCCTCCCGATTTCCTGGGAGCAAAGAGCTTAAACCTGGTTAAAATAACGACTGATCTGAAGGAAGCTGTCGACTTTGTAGAGCAGCACTATAGAGGCGAACTCCTTCACTGGCTGACTGAAGCAGTCGTTAAAAGGCCTTCTTGGCTGGGCATAGGCTGATGAGCCTCTTCCGACCGTACACTCATATATGTTGAGAGAGGCATTCTAACCCTACCTAAGATCTTGACGTCGTCAAGCGTAGGCGGTTCTAACTGCCTCCCGCAATGAGGGCATCTGCCCCCTAAACGCATAAACAGCTCAGAAGGCGAAGGAACGCCGAAGCAGTCCTGACCCACTCTTTCAAACACGTAGATAGGCTTTCCACATTTCCTGCAACGGAAAACTACAGGCACCTGACGCATCACCCACAACATAAGATGTGTATAAGAGATACATAACGTAGGCGCCCCTAAATACTCATTACGTATTACCGTATTACATCTTAACACAGAAAGAACCATAAAAATAAAACGTGATTAAGGAATCAATGTAATACCGAAAACCTGTATAAATAGTTTTAAAAGTTTAATTATAAGATGCTAGAGAACAACCTATTTACCTTGCTATCTCAAAATCTAGGCGGTGAGATCTTGAGGACATTCATATGCGTCACCGGTATGCCTGGGGCGGGAAAGTCAGTGATCGCTAAATATCTGGCGGATTCTCTGCACAGTAACCTGATAAGTATGGGTGATGTAATGCGCAGGGAGGCCATCAAGAGGGGAGTAGGCCTAGACCTCAAGAGCATGATGGAGTTCGCTAGGAGAATCAGAGAGGAGAAGGGGGAGGCAGCTGTTGCAGATTTAGTTCTCAAACATCTGAAGAAAGTCAAAGACAATATTCTAGTCATTGATGGTGTGAGGAGTTTAGCTGAGGTAGAGGCATTTTCAAAAAAGGCGAGAGTAATTGTCGTGGCAGTACATGCTTCACCCAGAGAGAGGTTTAGGAGGTTAAGAAGAAGGGGGAGGAAGGACGATCCGAAGAGCTGGGAAGAGTTCAGGAAAAGAGATCTTGACGAGCTGAGAATAGGTATAGGCAACGTAATTGCACTTGCTGATGTGATGATCGTTAACGAGAATAAGGATGAAAACCTTATTAAGGATAAAGCCCTCGAAGGGGTGAGGAGGCTTCTAACAGATGTTTCTTCTGAGGATAGAGACGGAGGTGAGACCTACAGAGGATGCCGGTAAGGTGTTAAGAGCTATAAGCAATCTCTTTACCGTAGAAACTCACTCAATTGTCGAGGCTACGCCATATCCCCGTCTTATCGCTGAGTCACGGAACATTAAATCCTTGCTTAAGCTGCATGGAATGCTAAGACAGGACCGTGTGCTCGATGCTGCAAGAAAGGTGTTTGAATCTGGAATAATTGATGGTAAGATCTTAAGGTTTAAACTGCACAAGCAAAGCGCCTATGCGGGTCATATTTCTTTCGTTCACAGCGATGCAGAATCACCTCTAGGCCCCATAAAAGTGACTATAGAAAGCAATTCTGTTAAGGAGATCGTTGATTGGCTTGCCCCTAAAACATCTGAGGGGAGACCCCTATGGGAAAAACCTCTCCCCGAGGTTTAGGACTTCAGCCTGCAAGCTACCTGACATCCTTCAAAAGCTTAGGAAGTAAGTACACCCTCAAGTACTTGCGGGCGAGGAACGCATTCCTGAAAATTCTCCTAGCCTCATTAAGTAGATCACCTTTCTCCTTATACCTTGGAGATATATGATATAGAAAGAGCATCCTCGCCCCCGCTTTTAGAGCGGTTTCCGCAGCCTCGCATGCCGTGGAATGCCTGTACTCCTCAGCAAGTTCCATATCAAGGCATGAGAATGTTGAATCATGTATCATTAAATCAACATTCTTACAGAGCTCAACAGCCCTCTGAGTAGGGCGTGTGTCCGTCACATAGCAGAGTGTGACTCCTTCGAAGTCAAGCCTGTAGCCAAGTACTGGTATGCTATGCTCTAGCCAAGTGAACGAAACCTTAAACTCGCGGAAATTATGGGTTCCCTCCCCAGAGACTTCTAGAACATCAATAGGATATCCAGGACTGAAGTAAAGATGATGAAAGCTATCTTCAAGGAACTTCTTAAGCCCTGAAGGACCTCCGACAACAAGCTTGCTATCACTACCTGCTAGAGAACGTGACTGTATAAATGGAAGAAGGCCGAGCACGTGATCTCCATGCATATGGCTCAATAAAACATACTTCACTGCCGAGACGCTCTTACCCACGTCATGAAGCCTGTGCTGTAATCCCTCACCAGCATCTAAAACTACGGAGGTCTTCCCCGAAGTTATGAGAACTGAGGGCAGATCATCACTCCCTGGATAAGGACCTGAAACACCCAAGAACGTGATGACTACCGGGTTCACCCCTTCCTCACCACATATATATCCCTTGTGAGGGCACCGTGAACCCAGTTAAGATGACGTTCAACGATCCTGAACCCGTGGCTGAACACATAATCCTCAACATCTATCTCAGCCCTCTGAGCGAAGACTAAATATCTCCCCTTCTTTAAAATCTCACTCATAGAGTTAAGGAAGCAGTCCATCAACTCTTCTAGACCTCTCCCCTTAGATTGAGTTAACCTACCATAGGGAGGATCTGTTCCCACGCCATCTGCTGAATGGAAAGGCGGTGCGCAAGCATCAGCGATCACCACATTGGAGGGACACCCATAATATTCTAGATTCTCCCTCGCCCCTCTAACACTTAAAGGATCGATGTCAGAACCTCCATACTTAAGCCCCATATCGCATGCCTCAAGGAGCAAGCCCCCAACACCAGAGAAGGGATCAAGGAATAACTCCTTCCTACGAGAACTGACTCTAGCAAGATTCACCAAAAGCCTTGAGACCTCGGGAGTGAGGGTCCCGGGCCTATATACAGGTCTTTTCTGAGGATCTCTCAACCTTAATGGACTCAGATCCCTTGAGAATAGCCTGAGCCCAGAGATTATCAGGCCCTCACATATTATGACGTCTAGGAGAGGGGCTTTAGAAGATCTACATAGTCTACTGCCAGACTCAATCAATTTAGAGACAATATCACCATATCTAACCTCCCCACCATATTTCTTGACTCTTCTAAAGGCTACGTGACTAAACCCTCCTAAGGAACATATCTCGGAATCAATAAGCGAGTTTAAGAGACCTTCAACACCTTCCGCGACCTCGGACACAGCCAGTAATCGTCCTCCATATTTCACCAGGACAGACCTAGATCTTAAAACATCGACCAGTTCAGGAGGTGAATCAGCGATAACTACCTGATCGAGTTCAACCACAGATCTAAGACCGCCTACTTCAGCTTCAGCTAAAGCCTTAAGCTCAGAGTAGGGGAGTGTTCTATGGGTGCCAGACAGGAAGAAGTACATCAGCATAACTTACCCTCAATCCCTCAACATCGAACTTCTTAATGCCTCGACAACCTCATCGCCGACGTCAAGGTAAGTAACTCCCTCAACAAGCCTTTCAACCGTTTTGAGCACATATATTGAGTCGGCACCTGCTTGCAGAATCCTCCTCACCGCATCACCTACGAATATTCCGTGGGAGGCCATCACGTAAACCCTTGAAGCCCCTCTAGCCCTAAGGTATTGCACGATTTCAGAGACGGTGCCTCCAGTGCTTATTATATCATCTACTACTATTACGTCCTCGCCCTCAAGCCTTAACGCAGCAGGAAGCTCATGCCTTATCATGCCAGTGTACCTATCCCTGAACTTTCTGAATACCATATGTGAAGAGCCTAGAAGCCCAGCAAGTGACTTAGCCCTGTGTTCAGCACCAGCATCGGGAGCGACGACAAGGGGCTTGGTTAGGCCAATACTCTCTACCTCACGAGCAAATATTCTCGAGGGGAGAATATTTATAGAAACTCCATGGAATTTTGAGAGGATTTCAGGCTTATGAACATCAATAACGTAGAGCCGGCGTACACCTGCAAGGCTAAGTAACTCTAAAACTTCCTCACCGCTAACCACTTCACCTTTAAGAAACTCTCTGTCCTGCCTTGCATAGGCAAGGTACGGTATGACAGCAGAGACGGTGTGAACCCCTCTCTTAATAAGAGTCCTTATCGCCATGAAGAGTTCGAGAAGCCTTCTATTCTGATCTGGGTAGGTTGTCTGAACAAGGATGACGTCCTCACCCTTGACATCGAAATCCATCCTCATGTAGGACTCCCCGTCTGGGAACACCTTATACTCAACTCTCTCATGCCTTGCATTAAGGCCATCACTTATTTTATCCCCCAAACCAAGCGACGCAGGAAGTGAAACAACCATCAACTCAGCCACCCACATAACGTATACATGGTTAAGGAATTAATACCATTAACCGCGAATATAGGGTAAATTAGGCAATCCCAAACGATTTGAATGAAATGCAATTCTTAACCCTCTCATAACGTTATTAGAAGTAGGGATATTGCGTGGTCAAGAAAAAGGTAGATCTTTCGAAGCCTTGGGTGAGGATCGCCAAGTACTGGCACAGGGTTGGAGAGAGCAATAAGGTCGTATGTGATCTCTGCTATAAGAGGTGTCCAATAGCCGATGGCGGTTTCGGAGCCTGCGGGGTCAGATATAATGAGGGCGGCACACTCTACACTCTAGTCTACGGACTACTCACATCAGCCAACGTAGACCCCATCGAGAAAAAGCCACTCATGCACTTCATGCCGGGTTCAAAGGTCTTCTCCATATCAACAGCTGGATGCAACTTTATGTGTAGGTTCTGCCAGAATTGGACCATTAGTCAGTCAAGGAGGGATGAGATCTTCGGCGAATATTTCACACCCGAGGACGTTGTTGAGGCAGCCCTCAAATATGGAGCTGATGGAATAAGCTACACTTATAATGAACCTACAGTCTTCTACGAATTCATGCTAGATACTGCAAAGCTGGCTAAGAAGAAAGGCCTGTTCAACACTATGGTAACTAACGGATATATGACAGTGGAGGCACTCAATGAATTGGCACCATACATGGATGCAGCTACTGTGGACTTCAAAGGTGGGGGTAATAAGGAATTCTACAGGAAGTTCATGGGCGTGCCTGACCCATCCCCTATCTTCGACACGTTAACTCAGATGAAGGAGAAGGGCATATTTATTGAGATAACGAACCTTGTAGTTCCAAAATACGGTGATAGTGCCGAGGATCTCAGGAGACTGGCTTCATGGGTAGTCAACAACTTAGGGCCGGAAACTCCATTCCACCTTCTAAGATTCTACCCTAACTTTATGATGATGGATGTACCCCCCACACCCATATCGACCTTGGAGAGACTTGCTGAGGTTGCCAAGGCTGAAGGACTTCACTACGTCTATATAGGTAACGTCCCTGGGCACCCCCTAGAACATACTTACTGCCCAAAATGTGGAGAGCTGGTCATCCGTCGCTACGGGTTCGAAATAGTTGAGTGGAGGTTAAAGGAAGGAAATAGATGTCCTAAGTGCGGCCACAAATTGAACATTGTTGGAAAGCCTAAGCTGGGCTGGAGGGGGATATATTGACGTACTACCTAACGATTTCCGGTCCAGCGGGATCTGGGAAATCAACGCTTACTCATGCTCTCTCTGAGTGGATGGAGGACAACGAGCTCGACGCTATTAAGGTAAACTTCGATCCTGCTGCTGAAGTAATGCCTTACATACCTGACGTCGACGTTAAAAGGTATGTTAACTACCATGACTTCATGGTCAAACACGGTCTAGGCCCTAATGGTGCGCTAACGGCAAGCGTCGATTACCTAATTAACTACGTACGTGAGATAAGAGACGAGATTGACGAGCTTAAAGGCAATTATGCATTAATCGACCTCCCCGGGCAATTGGAGGTGATAGCATTCAGGCAACTGGGACCAACGATCTTGAAGGAGCTCACTAGAGGGGCGAGATCCGCTATGCTCTTTGTGTTGGATGCTAGGTTGGCTTCAGAGCCTAAGTCCGCATTCTCTTTCGCACTCTTAGCTCTTTCCACACTTTACAGGGTCAGCATGCCCATGATCATTGTCTTGAATAAGGCTGATCTACTTGCGGAGGAAGGGGGACAAGCCAGGGATCTGAACTCTATATTGAGTGATAAGGTATATCTTATAAGAATGCTGAGCGACGAGTATGACTGCATTGATGCGAGCACCCTAGCATTATTTGTTGATGCTGATGTAAGTGAGGAGCTTTGCAAGGCGATAAAGGTTGCCCTAGGCAGGGAGATGGTTCCCGTCTCGGCAAAACTGGGGTGGGGGCTCGATGATCTTTACGCAGTTATTCAGAGGGCCTTAATAGGTGGCGATGACTTCCTAACAGAAGAGTACAGTAGTAGAGTATGAAGCCGTTAGGACGTCCTAATTCATGATAGTGGTTAGCAGGCCTAAACGCAGTTAAAGATGGTGGCATTATATTACTTGCTCAAGAGCATAGCAGTAAGTGAAAGGTTCTAGGAACGGCAACAATTATTAATCTACACTAACTAGAGAATATCCGGGTTACGGCATGGCCGCAGATAAGGCTAAAGAGGTAATAAATAAAGCGAAGAGCGAAGGAAGGAAAAAACTGCTTGAGCACGAGGCTTACGACGTACTCAGGTCATATGGCCTTCCTGTACCCAAGGCTGCACTGGCTAGAAACGAAGATGAAGCCGTAAAGATAGCTGAAGAGATCGGATACCCCGTAGTTCTGAAGGTGGTGAGCCCCGACATTGTTCACAAGTCAGATGTAGGCGGTGTTAAAGTCGGCGTTGAAGGAGTTGAAGACGTTAGAAAAGCCTTCAACGAGATAATGAACAACGTGAGGGAGAGAGCCCCGGACGCCAAAGTCTCAGGCATCCTTGTCCAGGAAATGGTTCCTGAAGGACTAGAGGTTATCGTGGGTTCCACAAGAGATCCTACCTTCGGCCCAGTCCTCATGTTCGGCCTTGGAGGGATATTCGTCGAGGTTTTAAAGGATGTAAGCTTCCGCATAGCTCCAGTGACCAAATATGACGCGGAATCAATGCTAAGGGAGATCAAGGCGGCTAAGATACTGGAAGGGTATAGAGGTATGCCCCCAAGAGATAAATCGGCGCTAGTTGACATCATAGTCAAGCTCTCTAAATTCATGGAAGAGCAGGAGGACGTCACTGACGTAGACCTTAATCCTATAATGGCCTTCGAGGAAGGGAAGGGGGCTAAGATAGCTGACGCTAGAGTATTGATCAAAGTATAAATTGAGTGGGTAGTTCCGCTTGGCAAGCGAGGAAGCAATACTTAACGAGATAGGCACCTTAAGGGATGAAATAAAAGCCCTCCGCGAGAGGAGATCCCGGGTAGCTGAGGAGGTAAGGGCGCTCAAAGGTGAGAGAAGAGATCTCATAGATAAGATAAAGGCGCTCAGGGAGGAGTTAAAGAGGGAAAGAGAAAAGCTGGCGAAGCTGAAGGAGGAGAGAGGAAAGCTGATTGAAGAAAGGAGAGACCTAATTAAGGAAATCAGGGACATAAAATCCTCTCTCTTCTCAAAGAGAGAGCTCCTCAACAGCGTTGGAAAGATTGAAGGCATATCCGCTGCTAGAATCAAGGCAAGAATAGATAGGTTAGAGTGGAGAATCATCACTGAATCTCTGCCGCTAGAAGAGGAAAACGCGATCATTAAAGAGATTTCAAGGTTAGAGGCGCTTCTTGAGAAAGCCATTGAAGCCAAGAAATTGAGGAATGAGTATCGTGAACTCAATGCCCAGCTTAAGAGCCATATAATAATCTTGAATGATCTCAATAAGAAAATAGGTGAGCTTTCCGAAGGTATAAACGGTGTGAGGGAGAGAATAGGTGCTTTAAAAAACCAGATAGCGGAACTCCAGAAGAACATTGAAGAAAGAAATAGGTTAATTCAGGAGAGGGCGAAGGAATTAGTTGAGTTAACCAGTAAGCTTGACGACCAGTACTCAAGGTATAGGGACCTTCAAGGTAAGCTTAAGGAGATCAGGCTCGGCAGGAAGAGAGCTATCGAGACTGAACTCATTGAGAAGAAGAAGGAGAAAGCAGCTCAGAAGCTTAGGGAAGGTAAGAGACTAACTCTAGAGGAACTTCAAGCGCTCTATGGCGAAATTAATAACGACGAAAGCGAAGAGAGTTGAATGCTAACGCCCGAAACGTCTATCCCTCTTCTGGTAAGACCTTATAGCTCTCCATAGATCGATTTTCCTGAATTCAGGCCAGTAAGCCTCACAGAAGTAGAGCTCACTGTAAGCGATCTGCCACAATAAGAAATTGCTCACTCTTAATTCACCTGAGGTTCTGATAACCAGGTCAGGATCATCTACACCCTCAACCTTCATATGGGAAGTCTGAAGATAGCGTCGAAATATATCCTCATCTATATCCTCCAGCTTAACCTTCCCTTTAACAACGTCAACCACTAACTTCTTCACAGCAGACACGATCTCTTGTCTACCACCATAGCAAACCGCTATATTAAGGAAGTGCTCGTTGTATCCTTCACTGGTTTTCTCTAATTCACTAATCCTTCTGAGAAGATTACTTGGCACCATATCCAATCTTCCAATGAATTTAACCCTCAAACGGTGTCTGTCTATATATTCACCTTCTAACAGTTCCTGAACCCCTCTCTCGAGCAGGTTGAAAATATGTCTCCTCTCATCCTCAGGTCTATTAATACAATTCTCGTATGACATGGCGTATATTGTTACTGCCTTGATGCCTGCCTCCCACAACCAATTAAGTACCTGCTTGAGCTTCTGATAACCTGCCTCATGCCCGAAGATCGGGTTCATGCCTATCTGCTTAGCCCACCTCCTATTCCCATCCGGTATTATGGCAACATGATTTGGCTTTCTACCCTCGGATATCTGAGCCCATAACCACGCCTCATAAACCTTGTAAACGGGCCTCAGAAGATAGTTGATAAGCTTGCTTGATGATTTCAGGATCTCTGCTGCGATATTGAAAGCTTTTCCAGGCATACGTCTCCTATATCGTTAGGAATTGAAAGCTTTTAAAGGAACTTAAGCACACCAAGTAGGGCATGAGGTATGGGTGTATATCAAGGTAATGACTTCCGAAAGATCTCAGGCGGTAGGAGAAGACCTCACCGAAAAAACAGGAAGTATGAGCTCGGTAGATTCCCCACCCTCACCGCAGCATCAGACAAGGACAAGAGGGTTTCGCTAAGGGTCAGGGGAGGCAATCTGAAGATCAGGGTTAAGAAGGCAGCATACGCTAACGTTACAGATCCTGCTACTGGTGAGGCAAAAAAGGTGAAGATCCTTAAGGTCGTTGAAACGAAAGCCAATAGAGAGTACGCTAGAAGAGGCATTATAGTTAGAGGGGCGGTTGTTGAAACTGACATCGGTATGGCTGTTATCACATCACGTCCGGGGCAAGACGGAGTTATTAATGCGGTCCTTCTGAGCAAGAGTGAGGAAAAGCAATAAAGTGTGAAAAACTTTCAACATCTACCGACTTTCCTCTTTTCCCAATTGTTAAAATAAAAATATGTTAAAACCAGCAGGGGTAGCTAGTTTGACAAGAAAGGCTGTTCTATGGCCTGAATACCTGCTAAGGGGTTTGAGCAGGAAGAGAGGGAGGAGATTGCCCCTAAGGCTATCCGCGGATAGCGTCACCCCAGAAAAGATCGTTAGAGCGTGTGAGAAGATAGGCTTAAATTGTGTTATCGAGGAAGGTAAGAGATATCCAAGGGCTGGCGAGAGATCCTTAGGATTTAGAGTAATTATTGAATTGCCAGATGAAGCAAAAACCGGGAAAAATGAGTTAATTAAGAAGTTGGGCGAGGCGCTAATGAAGATCAAAGGATGATAGCCCTTCATTACCATAGTTCTTTTAATACCTTAACATTAGTTAATACGTATCTCCCACATTCCATGTATTATTCAACGAGCGGTCGCTTCCTAAGTAATTATTAAAGCATCTTAAACAGTATATACCTTTTATATCCTAATCTAATGGATAATGGATTGGTGCCTGCTTTGATTAGACTGGGCTATTTCATCCATGTGACCCCATCTAAGAAGCTCCTAGTTAAAATTGCAGGTAAGAGGCCTCCTAGAATTGGAACTAGGGTTGTCACCTCCTCTGGAGAGATTATAGGAAAAGTCGTTGACATTATTGGACCGATTGCGGCTCCATATGCCGTTGTCAAACCATTACGCGATGAGTTACGCATAGCTCCCTACGAGGAGATCTACCTGAAGCCGTCAAGGAGGGGGAGAAGGTGAGCGAGTGTCCTCCAGAAGCAATAATTTACGATGAAGTCAGAGGTGAATTCATCTGCACCGAAACCGGTGAGGTGCTTGAGGAAAGGGCTTTCAGCTACGGCCCTGAATGGAGGATGCAGGAACCAGGGCTTATAGATTCTAGAATGAGGGCTGGGACACCAGTTACTAATAAAGTACATGATCACGGGTTCCATACGGAAATTGATGGAAGATCCTTCATAGGTCGGAAGCTTGGAAGAATAAATAAGGAAGTTAGAGCAATAACGAGTAAGGAAAGGAAGCTGGTTAGAGCGCTTAGACTAATGAATGATGTTATTGGACATCTCAATCTCCCTAACTCAAACCTCCTAAAGAACGAGGCCGGCACCATCCTCCAGAACCTAAGTAAGAAAGGAATGATAAAAAAGAAGAATTACAAAAGGCTTGTAGCTGCCTCCATCATAGTTGCAGCAGAAGCAACAGGAACACCCATAGATAAAGGCATAGTAATGACTGTTTGTGAGGTCACGATGACCGAGCTCTGGAAAGCTATGATGAAGATAAGGAGAGATTCCGGTATCCCCGTTAGGAGTAAACCTCTCGATCCGAGGAAATTCATCGACAAAATGGCAAGTGAGTTAGGCGTGTCTCCGGCGACCAAGGCTCTAGCATTGAAGATAGCCACCGTAGCTAAAAGAGATGGACTTACCTCAGGTAAAGGACCTAGGGGGGTGGCCGCTGCAGCCCTATATATAGCATCAGTCCTTCTAAACGAAAGAAAAACGCAGAAAGAAGTTTCAGAAGCTGTAGATGTATCTGAAGTCACAATCAGGAATAGGTATAGGGACCTCATCGATAACCTCCTCATTGAGGTTGAAATCTAAAAGGTAGATAAGGTATTATTAATATAGTCTTAAGACGCTTGCTTAATATCTCAACAGAACTATTTTCTTCCTTGAAGGGGCAAGCTCTTGAACGATGAAAGGTTCACATTAATTACGGAGGGCAAGGTCAGACTTTGGGTACCTAACCCTAAGAATTACCTGCGTGAAGATGGTGTTTATGAGCCTTCATGGGCTCCAGTCTTCTATAACCCTCTTCAAGTCTTAAACAGAGATTTAACGGTTCTTGCTTTAGCCGTGTTGAAGAATTCAATGAAACACCCCATACATGTATTAGACGCGTTCTCAGGCACTGGAATCAGGGCGCTCAGGATAGCCGTGGAGATAGGGGGAGCAGACTTAATCATAGCCAATGACCTGAGCAAGGATTCCTTCATACTCATAAGGAAAAATATATCGCTAAACAGGGTGGGAGACGTTGTGAAACCTTCTAAAATGGAGGCCAACGCTCTTATGTATCTTTTTAAATCTTCAGGGAAGACCTTCAGCTTCATCGATATTGACCCTTTTGGAACTCCTGAACCATTTATTGACGCGGCAATATGGTCTGTGAGAAATGGTGGGTTTCTTGGTGTGACAGCAACGGATACTGCTCCCTTAAGCGGCAATAGATGGCGTGCAGGTTCCAGACGTTATGACGTGAGGATTCTGAGGTTTGACGTACCTCATTATCTAGGTCTGAGGGTACTTCTAGGGTACATAGGAAGGCGTGCAGCTAGTAGAGACAGATTCATTAAACCCCTCATATCATTCACTCATAAACACTATTACAGAGTGATCTTCAAGGTGAGTAGAGGGGCTGGGGAAGCTGATAGAATGCTCAACAGCAAAATAGGTTACATCTTATACTGCCCTGACAGCGGTTTCAGAACCCTGATAACCGAACCTATATCTCTTATATCTCTTACAAGTACTAAATGCGGGCCTAATCTGAAGTTACTTGGACCACTATGGATCGGGGAGTTAGGGGATAGTGAATTCATTAGACAGCTGCTTGGGAGCCTAGGAAATAAATACACCTACCTCAGCTCTTACAAAGAACTCTTAAACCTGCTGAACATCCTCATAAAGGAGTCAGCCTTAACCAATACCTTTGATTTAGTCAGCGTTTCACGGACTTTAAGAGTTAACACACCTAAAATTAAAGATGTGTTAGATTGTCTAAAGGCAAAAGGATTTGCAGCCGTAAGAAGCCATCTCTGCAGGAGCTGTGTAAGTAGTGATGCAGGGTGGGAAGACATAAAAGAATGTGTGGCTGAAATGGCTCGCCCTTTAAAAAGGTAAGAGGTCACTCAGACTCAAGAAATCTTGACAGTATTATACACTTTTCAGGTGTGAAGTAGCCACCAGCACCACATCTGTTGAGCTCCCTACAGGTAAAGCATGGTATCTTAGCCACCGGGTTCAAACTAACTACAATGTTGATTTTCGCTGCCTTAGTAGGCGTGTATATTAGCTTATAAGTACGCCTTCCCTTATAAACCACCGGCTCCCTCTTTATGAGGCCTTTCCTAACAAGGCTTAAAACAGCTTTAGTCCCCTCCCTATTGTCTATCCCTAACATCCCCCATAACGTGCTCTGAACGATCCCGCCTTCCTCCTTTGTTCGCTTCTTCACTATATCCAAGATCTTCTGCTCAACACTTACCTCCATTACCTGCTACACCTTCACCTTATATAAATCGGTAAAACAGCTAATATAGCTTCAATTAAAGCCTAGTACCCTACGTAAGCAAACAAGTTGAACAATTCCCTGTGAAGTGCGTTCCTATTTTCAGGAGAAACCACATATATTGTATCAGGGTGTAATCTCAGAGCATACTCGTTGACGAGCCTATAGTGAATCACCGCTAATAGAGGCTTGCCCGATCTTACTGCTTCCATAAAAGCCCGCCTCAAACCCTCTACCTTGACCTCCATAGGGCCTATCTCATCAATGGCTATAATGTCAGCATCCGATATGGCCCGCCTCAACGCCTCCAACCCGATTCTTAGAACCTCATCTTCATAGACACAGTACTTCCCTATCTTCAGAGGAGAGCCCCTATAGCTACATAACCTTGCCATAACACCTCTCTCGCCTGTGTTTATGTCTACTATATCGAACCCTATCCTCCTACCGCCCACCCTTACTTCAGGCGAAATAATTCCTCCTACGGTGGCACCGGCCTTCTTTAATAACTCAACTGTGTTCATGAACACTGTTGTCTTTCCAGAGCCCGGCCTTCCCGTGAGGATGACCTTAACGTTCTTCAACCTCACTTCATGTTCCCTTAAAGCAGGCAATCGTTAGAACACTTAAAGTTAAGGGAAAAGGTCACATTCCTCCCTCTTTGATCTTATGAAGCCTTATCTTGTTTAGGCTAACCTGGGTTGACAGCTCATCAGTAACAACATCAGCCCTCTCAGAAGGAACCACCACGTGAACATCTCTCCAAGCTAGTTGAGAAAGCCTAACACATTCTGTGGCCTTCCTAACCACCTTTCTCAATGAGAACTCCCTTGAGGTAGCGTCAATAACTGAGGAAACCTCTTCACTCTTAACTAAGTAGTCTGGCGCCGATTTCCTCAGCTTGTACACATGACCATCCCTAGCAATATCTTTAATTACATGTGAAGGTGGCTCTCCTCTTATGGAGCGATTTGCCTTCTGAAGGAATTCCTGCTTTATCACGTCATGAGTTACTGAACTCACAGCCTCCGATCCGAAGAGATTGACTAGCTTCTCAGCAGTTTCAATGGTAACCATGCCCCCCTCCTTTTCATATGTGTATATCATCTTCCGGGAGATGTTGAGCATGTACGACGCATCGCTTAAGCTCAGCTCCTTAACCTGCCTCTCCCTTTTAAGGACGTCCTTATTGACTACAAGGTAAAGATCTCCCTTCCTATAGAGGGTTATGATCTCGTTAGGCCTATTGAAAAGATTGTCCAGAGTCCTCTCATTCATTAGGTAAACACCTTCCTTTTCATAGATAATGTTGTCGTAGAGGGTGGGGTCATCGCTCACAGCTATGGGTATGGAATCAAGGGCTAGTGAGGCCTTTATGAGGTCCTCAGCTTCCTCCTTTGATATCTTAGCCCCTGACTTAAGCCTGAGAACTACGTTCTCCCCTCTTCCATCGACAGCTATGAGATCTATGGAGCGATTTCTATAGCTTGAAGGGAACTTAAGTATCGCATATCTTTTCCCAGATCTCTCTAGAGTCTCCACTACCCTAGAGAAAAGCTTCTTGAGGTCGCCCCTACGGTTGATTCCCTGATCAATTACCATTCTCATCAAATAAAATAATGGACTAAATGACTAAAATAATTTCCCTGAATGAACAATCATTTTCATGATCCCCAACTGGAACTATCCACTATCTATAGAAGAATAAAATCAAAAACATTCCTTTACCTTTAACTCCAGCTATTTCCTTATTTCCTCTTATACTGAGCGAAAACCATCGCGTGATCCTTATCATAAGGATCTAAATGAATCACATCAAGAATTTCAAAACTCCCTTCTTTAAGGGTCGCGATTTCAGCTTTATAGACCTCGTCAGGCTCTTTAGTAACATCTATGCTTCTCGCCTTAATAGCTAAATAGACATAACCCCCATCAATCAAGAAGTGCCTGGCATTGGCATTAACTATAGATGCCTGATTAGGTTGGGCCACGTCCGCGTAAATCACTTCAGCATAATCCACTATGTGAGCATATTTATGAGGGAACCTAGCATCCCCTAATATCGGCACTATATTCCTCCTCTCTTCAGCTACACCGAGTAACTCCCTCACCACTCGTGGAGCGAACTCAACACCGTAAACAGTTCCTTTCTCGCCGACAATATCGGAAACATGGCTAGGTGTAGTACCTGAACCAGCCCCTAAGTAAAGAACCTTACTCCCTTCTCTGATGACCAGATCTTTAATCCCTTTGAGGAGGGCTGCCGATAGCTTACTCCTATATGAGTTCCACTCCCGATATTCCACTTCATCAACCTTGAAGAGCCACTCACCGTAAACCTTCTTGCCCGGCGTTAGGTTTTTAGTGGCTAGCCTGCTACTACCGTCCTCCAGCTCAACCACATACACACTCCTATACCTTGGATGCTCAGATATTCTCACAACC
>WAKQ01000022.1 GCA_015523295.1 Desulfurococcales archaeon
AGGTTAGCCACGTGTTACTCAGCCGTTCGCCGCGCCCCGGTAACCGGGACGCACGACTCCCATGGCTTAGCCCCACCCCGATAGCGGTCGGGTCCGGCAGGATCAACCGGAATCGCGGCCGCAGGCCGCGGGCGGGGAGCAGCCTACCTAATACGTGGCCTGAAGCGACCCCTGTCAGACCCGAATGTTCTGGGGTTAGTGCCCCAGGTTATTCGGGCCCCCACTCATTACTCACACCATTGTGATGTGTTTCCCTGTCGCCGCGGCCGGAGGGCGGTTCTTCACTCTCGGGGTTCAACCCCGTGTCCGACCCAGCCGCCGCCAGTTGACCGCGGCTTTAGCGCATTTATCTGCGCCAGTATCTACCTATTATCAACTTCCTTATAAGTCCTTAGGTAAAAGCTGATGAAAGCTTTCAGACTGATCCACTCGGGAAGCGCCGCTTCACACAAAGTTTTTGTATTATTAAGATTCGCTTTTTTTGTATTAAATTATGAAGAAGAACAGGCACTCTCTTAATTTAAAGTCTCCTCTATCAATACTTCACCGGGGGGAGAGAGTTGGCTAGGATAGGCGTCTCAAAGAAGTCAGCCTTGATCATTGTTGACATGCAGAAAGACTTCTGCGAGGGTGGAGCTCTTCCAGTTAAAGGGTGTTCCTCACTTATTCCTAAAATCAACAGGGTTCTGAAGGAGTTTGAGGGTGATGAACTCCCCGTAGTGGCTAGCAGGGACTGGCACCCTCGAAACCATATATCTTTCAAGGAAATGGGAGGTCCCTGGCCCCCACACTGCATTCAGGGGACTGAAGGTGCTAGATTACACCCGGACCTCAAAATCCCCAGTAAAACCATCATAGTCTCCAAGGGTTACCTCCCCGACAGAGATGCTTACTCCGCTTTCGATGGAACAGAACTTCATTACCTTCTAAGCCTTAAAGGTGTGAGGAGATTATTCGTCACCGGTGTAGCTACAGAATATTGCGTTAGGGCTACAGCCATGGACGCTCTAAAACTTGGGTATGAAGTGATAGTGCTTGAGGACTGCATAGCTCCCGTATCACCTGCAAATGGCGAGAAAGCACTTCAAGAGCTCCTTAAGGAGGGGGCGATCCTAGCAACTTCTGACGAGGTTGTAAGGATTTGAAGGCTTTGAAGATGCCTCAATCACTCAG
This sequence comes from Desulfurococcales archaeon, assembly GCA_015523295.1. Classification (GTDB taxonomy): domain Archaea; phylum Thermoproteota; class Thermoprotei_A; order Sulfolobales; family NBVN01; genus S013-73. The sequence continues at coordinate 1,174 of WAKQ01000022.1, forward strand.
ACCTATACTAGCCAAAGGCGTTGGTAAGGTCGTTAAGGGATCTAAACCTGAGGAAACTTCAGCAAAGTTAGTTAATGAGTTGAGGAAATGCATTCACATCGTGGCAGTAGGGGACGTGGTCTGCACATCATTACTGAATATGAATAGAGTACCAGATATATGTGTGGTGGATGGGAAGACTAAGAGGGGCCCCTACCGCCTGCCTTCAGATATTCTCAAAACCTCCTTCAATGCCATCATGAGGGTAAGGAACCCCGCAAGCCATATAACGGAGGAGGCATTTCAAGCACTTGAAAACGCGTGGAGATATGTTAAATCAGACAGGAAGACACTTATAGTGGTAGAGGGTGAGGAAGATATGTTAGCACTTGCCGCATCAGCTATTATGGACCCAGGCTCATGCATTCTTTACGGAGTACCGGATATTGGCGTAAGTGTGATAATGTTGGATGAAGCCCTTAAAAATGAAGCAGTTGGGCTCCTCCGCATGTTCGAGGAGGTGGATGTTTAACCGCTTTTTCTCCTTGTAGCTACCCCCAATGCGAAGCCAGCAACAATTGATGCCAAAATTATGACGGCGTCGACAACCACGTCTATGGAAATGCCGCCGACGCCTTTCCCTGTAGAAATCAGCGGAGTAGTCGTTGTCGAGGTTTTAGTGGAGCTTGTAGGCACACTCGTGGTGGGGGGAGCAGGTATTTCAGCGGGGGTAGGGGTTGGACTCGACGTAGTCGTAAGGGAAGACCTTGCTCTAGCACCTGAAATAATCATGTACCACATAGTGTTAACAAGGGCAAGGTCGTAGAAGTATATAGCCGTAACATCGTCGACCCCCCTTAACGTGTCTCCCCTCTCAACATATGATGAAGCCACGATAGGAATGAACCCAACCGCATACGCCTCACCTAGACCCCTCAACGAGACGTTCCTCAATCTCTCAGCGGTACCGTGAATGTCTGTTGTGAAGGCGGTGTTGAGCAGAGCCGCTGACGTTGCTGAAGCCCTCAGAGCAGCTGCAAGGGATGCGATGAGATCTTTCTCCCGGTATGCTTCGGCCTCCTCCACAAGTTGCATGACGTTGCTGACGCTCCCTACCTGCGTACCGATGAGAGACTCAATATATGAGACGGTGGTTCTAGCAAAATACACTAACAGGCTGACATCCTTTGCTAGCTCTGAGGGAGCTACTGAGAGCCCCGCTGACGGGATGGCGTAGTACATCTTCGCCCAGTCAATGACGCTTCTCGCGCGTAGAAAAGTGTAGGATGCCTCATAAATATCTGAAGGGCTTGCAGGCTGCGAAGGGAGCTCGTTCATGGAGCTGTTAGCTTCCATAGCTCTTGAGGCGACCTCTACCGCTATGCTCAGCTTCTCTACATCTCCACTGGATAGAGCATCGTTTCTTACCTGGGAGTAGGTCTCGAGGGCCTTCTTGACCTCATCCCTAACCTCACTTAGAAGATCCCCGTAGGTTTTACCACCGCTTATTATTTCAGCCAACCAGTACGCGGTCGACGCGTTTATAGCAGCACCAAATAGATCTGAAGCCGCTGAATAATACTTCCCTAACTTTACGTCCTTCAGCCCCCTCTCATATGATGCCCTAGCGCCTTTAATGTAGGCTGAGACAAGTCCGCTACCTTCCTGCATTCTTAAAACAAGGGACTCCGCCTTCTTAATATATGTATTGTAGGTCTCCTCAGACTCGCTGATCCATGATTTTATCACCTCCACCGCCTTCCCACTAAGAGACGTGTTTCCTTCAGGAGGTTCACTAACACTTACACCGAACCACCTCAAAGCATCGTAGATTGTCGAAACCTCAACAACCTTAACCCCCATCTTCCTACCTAACTGCTCAACGTCGACATACCTTCCTAGAGAGAGGCTATAGGCGATATGCTGCCCTGCAGGTATCAGCATCACCTTAGCGTGGACTTCAGCAGCCGCCTGAAGCTTTTCCGGAATACCTCCCACCGGACCTATAGTACCGTCAGGCATTATCATTCCAGTCTCAACAACGCTCTCGTTGGGCTTGACGTGAAGTAGTGCTGCAGCGATAGCTACAGTCATTGCCGCCCCCGCGGAAGGGCCGCCCACAATTGTTGAGTTCGACTTAATGCTTATGAAGTAGTCATAGTCGTAGAAATTCTTCCCTGTCACGTATGATGCTATGAGAGCTGCCAGCCTAGCTGATGCCTGCATGTCAACCTCAGCTAAGGGCTCAGTCGACAGATATACGACGCCTGTACCATTAGTCACTATAACATTAAGCCTTGTAGGGACGCCGAAGTACTTTCCCCCCTCCTCACCTACTGCAAGCAAGTACATAGTGACTTGAGAAGCATTACTAAAAGGGCTTTCAGACAGCGAAGCCATGGGAATTAGTGAAATGATGATGAGGACCGTGAGCATCAGACCCCTAAGCCTTGTCTGCACTCAAACCACCTAAAGTAAAAGTTATTGGCCAACATAATAAGTATTGGAACGAGGTATCGGTTTGCAGTTCCTTATCGTAGAGAACATGGAGCCTTGTCTCTCACCCTGGCTTCTTGCTGAATACAGGTACGTAGCAGAGATCTTCGGGGAGAGACTTATCATAACAAACGTTAAAGATGAGAATATGCTCCGCAGCCTAAGAACTTTAGCTAAGGCCACCCCAACATCCTTAGCGAACTTCATCAAAGAACATGGAATAAGTCCCCGTAATATCATAGTGCTGGATCCCTCAGCCCCTAAAGAACTGAAGGCCGAAGAAATCCAGTCAGCTGAAGCTGTAGTTATCGGCGGGATCATGGGGGACTACCCACCTAGAGGCAGGACGAGGGAACTGATAACTTCTAAAATTCCTGAGGCTATGGCCAGAAACTTGGGTAAATATCAGCTTACAATAGCTGGTACCGCCTACATCCTTAGAGAGGTGGAGAAGGGAAGGCCTCTCAACCAACTGGACATAAGGTACGGTCTCACACATGAATTAAGGCTTAACGACATCACTCTGGTAATAGATCTACCCTACGCCTTCCCCTTTGAAGACGGCAAGCCCGTTCTTCCAACTGATTATCTGTCCATAATAGGCGAAAGGAGTGTTTATTATGAGGCATATGAAGCCTGCAATGAGCATGCTAGCAGACCTCCACCACCTGGGAGGAGGCCTTAATTAGCCTGTAGTTAATTGCCTCCCATAGACCTCCCTCAGGCAACGGCTCAATAACGACATACTCCTTAACCGTCTTCTCCACCTCCCTTAGAAGCTTGAAGATCTCCCTTCCAACACCTTGAGGATCTCTACGAGAACCTAATACTCTTACCTCAAGACCTATTTCCCTATACTTCATCGCATTCTCGGAGAGAGCCACAAGCAACACGCGTTCCCTATGCAGCATATCGACCCAGCTAATCACCTTCTCAGGATCTGCACCTGAACTACACTTTAAGAAGACAATTTTCTTACTTAAGATATAACGCTCTACATTACTTGGCGTCATCGAATAAGATTTAACAAACCTAGTACCCAGGAATTGTTCAAGCTCCTCCACGGTTATCAATCCCGGCCTTAATACCCTATAGGGCTTACTCGTGAGGTCTACCACAGTTGATTCAATCCCATAGGGTGTTTCTCCACCATCAATGACGGCATCTATCCGATCATCTAGCTCATCTATTACATCGGTTGGTGTGAGAGGGGGTGGCCTTCCTGAGACGTTAGCAGAGGGGGCGACGAGGGGGTCACCCACCATCCCTATTAAGCTCTCAGCCACTGGGTGGGCCGGCCACCTCACACCTAAAGCTCTTCTCCCTGCAGTAACTTCGTAGGGAAGCACCCCTTTCTTAGGCAGGATTATAGTGAGGGGGCCTGGCCAATACCTTTCGGCCAACCTCATAGAGTCCGGGTTAGTGAATGAAGCATATTTCGACGCCATCTCAAATCCGGAAACATGAAGGGTTAAAGGTGAAGAGGTAGGACGTCTCTTCACTAGGAACACCTTATGAACCGCTGCGGCATCACTTGCTAAAGCACCTAGACCGTAGACTGTCTCAGTGGGAAATGCAACCAGCCCCCCACTCCTTAAAATAATAGCTGCTCTCCTTAACCCCTCATCCGAGGGTTTCAGTAGTTGCATGTACATCCCCTCTGAAGGAACCACGAATATAACGAGCAACTTCTAAAATATAATAATCTGGTGTAGTAGAACAACATACTTGCGGAGAAGACCCCGATGATGTCACGCATCCTTGCTGAAAGGTGATGGAGGAGAACCCCCTGAGGAATCCATCAGCTCCACATCAACCCTATAAATATATTTATGGGGTGCGTAGTCGATGACTTTAGTAACCTCGAGGTTTCGTATTCTCCCAGCCCCCGCCACAGCCTTAATCCCCTCGAGGGCTTCCTCCTCATTTCCCGCAACTGTATATACGTGTAAAACACCACCGGGTTTCAGAACCTCCAATCCGTAAGGGATGTAATTAACCGCTTGAAGTGGAAGATTCATTACCAACCTATCGAAGAATCGCGGTTTAACAGCCTGAAAGAATTTGAGGGCATCTCCGGCTATAGCTATTACCTCACCTTTAACCTTCCTCTTATTGATCTCTAAGGAATCAAGCAAGCACCTGATGGCTTCCGGGTTCTTATCAACAGCATAAACAATGGTACGTGGTTTTGAAGTAACTATATGAAGGGTGAAGGGGCCTACTCCACAGAATATGTCGCCCACTACCTCTCCTTCTACTACCTTCTCAGCTATTCTACGGTGTTCTTCAGCTAATGACGGGTTAACGTATGTCTTAGTCACGTTAACAGCTATGTCGATACCATACTCCCTATATACTGTCTTCTCAACCCGTTCCCCGTAGATAAGAGTTAGAGGCCTAACCCTAAACTCACCATCAACAGGTCCAGCAGCATATATAGCCCTCACATTCTTATTGATCTTAGCAAGCGCCTCACCGATGACCCTAGAGTAAGGCAGCACCTCTGACGGGAGCTTAATAATTAAAACATCACCTATAATATCGTAGCTATTAGGGAGGAGCGCTATTAGGGAGTCTGGCATGTCCCCTTTAAGAAGTTCTTTATAGCTACTGTACCTACGAACAACCTTAAAAAGGTCATCGCAACATGTATATGCAGCACCACTACCCAGCATGCTTGAGGGGCATTTCTTCACAGGTATTAGGACATCTGCCTCACTTCTCTTAACTTTCAAGTCGTTTCTAAGTAGATTCAGTTTCTTTAATGCCTTCATAACTTTCTCAGCGTCCTTCTTAGCAACTCTAACGCACTCTGAACGGACTAGCTCCTCCATAAACCTTCTCCACTAACTTTTACTTCACCCTGAATAAAGGGTGATGCATCGCGAATTCTAATTAAGGCGACATGGAAGAAATTGTTGGTGCCTTACAAGTGAAGTTAGGTGTGGTGCCCAAGTTTAACAGTCCTGAAGCTCTAGAGATAGCCGCCGACATATTGAAGTACGCAGAATCCTTGGGTGTGGAGGCCTTTATCGATTGGAGGGTTAAGGATGCAATGACGTGGAGTAAGAGATTCGCCGTTGCTAAAGACCATGTGGACGTGATAGTCATTGTGGGAGGTGATGGTACAGTATTGGGGACTCTACAGCTCCTAGGAGACTCTATCACACCTCTGATTACAGTGAGGTATGGGAAGAGAGGGTTCTTATGCGACGTCCCTCCTTTCGAATATAAGGTAATGATTGAAAGGCTTGTTCAGGGCAAGTATAGAGTGCATGAATATATGAGGCTGAAGGCCGTGGTAAACGGAAAGCCGTTGCCTTACGCGCTAAACGAGTACGCGATAGTCACGAATGGCGAGGCCCGCTCTAAGGTGGGGAGGCTCCATGTCATGAAAAACGGGGAAGAAGTGTTCAGCATTGTAGGGGACGGCCTAATAGTCGCTTCGCCGGTGGGTTCAACAGCTTACTCTCTTGCTGCAGGCGGCCCAGTCGTAGACCCCCTAATGGAAGCTATTATAGTGACCCCCCTGGCCCCAGCAACTCTTTGCTCTAGACCCGTTGTACTGCCTTCATCATCAACCGTTGAAATTACCGTGAGAAGCGATTCACCTCCGCTGGAGCTGATGGCTGATGGCCAATATAAGCATCCTTTGAAACCGGGTGATAAAGTGAGGATCTGGAAATCGCCAAAGCCAGCAATGTTCTTAAGGTTCTTTGAGGCTGATTTCTATGTCAAACTCTTCAGCAGATGCATGTAAGCTTGCATACGTTCTCGATGCCGCAGGATTCTTCGCATCATATCAACTGATCGTCAACGGATCCGTTTACACTACCCATGAGGTAGTCAAGGAAGTAAAGGATGCTGATAGTGTGAGAACGCTCGAGATAGGCCTCTCAGCGGGTAAGGTGGTGGTTAAGGAATATAGTACTGAATCCATTGGTAAAGTTAAGGAGGTAGCCTCTAAGCTGGGAGAGTTGGGAAGGCTTTCCCATACAGACCTGGGTCTGCTGGCATTAGCTAACGATCTCTTAAGAGAATGTAGGGATGTGATAGTTGTCTCCGACGATAGGTCAGTTCAGAATGTGGCCCTTGCTCTTGGAGCTAAGGTCCTCGGAATTAAAAGAAGGGGGCTCCGCAGGCCTAGAAAGTACGTCTATGTGTGTCCCTCATGTGGAAGGATATTTAAGATGCCTGGTACATGCCCCTATTGTGGGGTTGAGCTTAGGAGAGTTCGAGCAGATAGGGTTAGAAAACCTTAAGGTTGCACCTCAACAATAAACTCCTGCCCCCCAACAACCACTTTATACCTCTTTAACCGCTTCTGAACAGCACTTTCCTCCGCTCTCACAGGTGCAGTACCTTCTGCTCTTACCCTGAAATATTCTGGCGCCACCTCAGGGAATAAACAGTAAGTAAGCACATCTTCTTCGCTCGGATTACTTAACCCTAGCTTCTTTACCTCTTCCCTACACTTTCCCAACTCAGGCTTTAGAAGGTCTGCAGGGCGTCCTTTAATAGGCTCCTCACCTTTCAGAACCTTCTCCCGAAGCTCTTCACTTATCTTACCTGGCGGCCTCCCATACAGGCCTTTTATATAGTCCTTGACCTCCTTAGTTATAACAGCATATCTTCCTGAAACCACATTAAGAACTGCTTGAGTCCCAACAATTTGGGAGAGGGGTGTGACCAGTGGTGGATATCCCAAATCCGCCCTAACCCTTGGGACTTCATCGAGGACCTCATCTAGCTTATCAAGTTTACCCAACTGCTTGAGCTGCGCGATCAGATTAGACATCATTCCACCAGGGATCTGATGAACAATCACATCAGGGTTTGGCAGGAGTATAAGCGGGTTTAGAAGATCAAAATACTTACTCTCTAAGAGCTTGCGAAGATACCTTGAGACCTTATTAATGACTTTCAGGTTTACTTTAGGCCTCAACTCGTCTGGCAACGCATATAACACTGACTGAATGCCTGGCTGGGCGGTGCCAAAGGCAAGCGGTGAAACCGCTGTATCTATGAAGTCAACGCCCGCTCTAACAGCCTCAAGATATGTTGCCACAGATATCCCTCCAGTGGAGTGAGTATGCAGGTTTACTGGCACCTTAAACTCCTCTTTTATCCTTTTGATAAGCTCGGAGGCAGTCCTAGGAGCAATGATTCCAGCCATGTCCTTGATAGTTATCACATCTACGTCTAGGCCAAGCAACTCATCAACCACTTCAAGATAGTGCTCTACTGTGTGGATAGGGGACACTGTATAGGCTATGCATCCCTGAACCTCAGCCCCCACATTCTTAGCTTTTTTGACGGCGGTTCTCAGATTCCTCACATCGTTTAAAGCATCGAAAACCCTGAAGATATCGATGCCTGCCTCGTAAGCCTTACCCACAAACGCCTCCACAACGTCATCAGGATAATGCCTGTAACCAACCAGATTCTGCCCCCTGAGAAGCATTTGAAGCTTAGTTCTCCTGATCTTCGACTTCAGCACCCTAACCCTCTCCCAAGGATCTTCACGCAAGTACCTTATCGCGACATCAAATGTCGCCCCACCCCAGACCTCCATAGAGTAAAAACCGGCTGAATCCATCAACTCAGCAACGGGTATCATATCTTCAGTCCGTAACCTCGTCGCTAGAAGCGACTGATGAGCATCCCTGAAGGTTGTGTCGATGACCTTAACACTCACATCCATCACCGTGTGAGGCTCTCCTACCAATCTAATATATGTTGGCTCAGCATTTCTTTCAAAGTTAATCAATGATGTTTTCCATTTCCCAAATTTTTAGGGAGGTGGGAAATCCTTAAAGCCTTATGAAGTAACTTTAACTTGATGCGGGGGTGCCCGAGCTCGGTCAAAGGGGACGGGCTTAAGACCCGTTGGCGTAGGCCTGCGTGGGTTCGAATCCCACCCCCCGCACCAACCAGGAGGATTTATGACACAGAATAACGTTGTTCACTATCATCCGATGATGCGAATGCAGTAGTATACTGACTTTCATATCTATTACGCTGTTAACCAGATATTAGTCTGACCTTAGTTAGTTTTTTATAAATAGCTCAGATAATAACGGGGTTTAACATGAGTAGATATAAAGTAGTGGTTGACAGATCCGCCTGCATAGGTTGTGGAGTTGCACCGACGCTATGCCCGCAGGTATTTGAGCTAGGATCAGACAATGGTAAAAACAAAGTAATCGATGAATTCAGTAAGGAACTCAGCAAGGAAAGATCTGTTGGAATCATTCCTGAAGATTTACATGAGTGTGCTGAAGAAGCTGCTTCATCATGTCCTGTTAAAGCAATTACGGTAGAGAAGATAGAGTGAAGGTCTGGTTATCATGGTTATCTAACTATATATACTTTAAGACTGTTTGATATGTGGTGACTGTTTTGACTGACGAGGAATTGATCAGCTTAATATCTAACATGGCGAAAAGAGAGCTAGAGTACGCTCAAGAACTTACAGATCTTGCGAATAAGATTAAACATCCTGTGTTAAAGGCGTTATTCATTGGTATAGCCTCTGACTCCGGAAAACACGCAAAGTTCTACGAATCAATAAGCGCTTTGCTATCAAATCCATACCCTCTAATCTCGCAGGAGAAGCTAGATGAGGTGAAGGAAGCCATAAAGAAACATATAGCTACCGAGAGTGACATGGTTAGGATTTCAAAAGAGCTTGCAGACCGGGAAAAGGATCCGAGGATTAAGCTTCTCTTAATGGCAATACACCATGATGAATTAGCCCACCATAAAATACTAGTGAGCATTCAAGAAAACATAGTTAAAGCTCTAACTCTCACCGAGAAAGAGCTATGGGATCTGATATGGAAAGACAGTCTCTGGCATGGCACGCCAGGAGGTTAATGATTCATACTAATTAATGTGGATTAAAATATTAGAAATTTTAAATTTTTAAACCTATAAGCCCTACTTACTTGCTTCTCATTTAGCTCATAATAATGACTTTCAGGAAGTTATAGTGTAAGTAGAGCCATCACAATAGATGCCTGGCGTGTTCAAGAAAGACAGTCCTTCCCGACATGTCGCGAAGGCAAGTCCCTTATCCAATGCCAGCTTCATTACCGTTAACATGTATCTTAGCCTGATCTCACGAGGAAGGTAGAAATACCCACCAACTTTTTCCCCTTTAGATATATATGTACTGTAGAACCAATCCTTTAGATGTGGGAATACCTTGCTTAACCTTGCAAGGGAATCCCACCTAGCCTTATAGGTGGAGGTTGTAACCTGCTTCACCCCAGCATCAGCTACAGCATCAATTAACTCTCTCAAATCATCTAACCCATCGTTAACCCTAGGGATTATCGGGTCAATTCTCACAGTTACTGGTATACTTGAACGTGATAGTCTTTCAACAGCTTTTACTCGTTGAGATGGTGGTGGAGCACCAGGCTCTATCTTCTTCGCCAACTCATCCTTCAATGTGGTGATAGTTATAGAGACCGCTACACCCCCGTCTTTCAGCAAGTCAGTATCTCTCGTTACTAAATCAGATTTAGTTACTAGCAATAACCTAAAGCCCCTAGCCAGGATAGCTTTAATTACTTTCCGTGTAAGGCCTAGGGTTTCTTCAGGGGGTGTATAGGGGTCGCTTGACTCGCTCATTGAGATAAGAGCACCCTTAGGCAACCTGTCCAAGTCATGGAGTACGTTAACAAGTAAGTTTTTCTTAGGTCTTGGTCTGCTGAAGTCTTTAATATAAGACCTAGCATAGCAATAAATGCATCCATGAGCACAACCTGTATAGGGATTTAGAGTGAATTTATGTGGGCAGGTGCATAATCTAGACCTCCACGGGTCAAACTCCCTTATAACTCTCAGACCCCTGATCCTAACCATCTACATCACCTGAAAATGAGTGAATTCAAAAGCTTTTTGAGCATAAAGCTATAGCATTTCCACATCCTAAGTAACATATTCTCCTTCATAACTACTTTGTAGGGAGCGTTTGCTTCATAGAATGGATGGCGCCGGGGGCGGGATTTGAACCCGCGTGCCCCAAAGGGGCAGTGGGTCTCCTGCTTCAAAACCGGAAATAGACTCGAGCCCACCCCCTTGGACCGCTCGGGCACCCCGGCCCAAACAAATACTCAACTAAGAGGGTATTAATATTGTTGAGTGTTTAATGGCTGAAGCATTCAGCATCACTGAAGTCTAAAATCTAGGTCTAGGAACAATTTTTGAAGAGAGTTCCTTCATTTGCTCTAGCTTCTCCTGATGAGCCTTTAGGAATTCCTTCAGCCGTTCAGCAGTTTCCTTTTTGCATTTACCGCATAGTAGTTTACCTTCTTTGCATTTTTCATATATTTCCCTCAACTCACTGTCATCGTGGACTAGGTGATAGGCGTTCAACTCATACACCGGGCACTTCTCAGGTTCACCGCCTAGCCTCCGCTGCTCTGCCGCTGTTGGTCTTCCACCGGTTAAAGCATTCATAAGTTTCTTGACCGCAAATTCAGGTGGATCACTTAGCGCTATGTAGGACTCAGGATTAGAAGAGCTCATCTTCCCCCCTTGAAGTCCGCTCATGAATCTGTGGTAGGTTGATGCTGGCCTTGTCAAACCTAACTCGTTACTGAATCTATCAGCCAGATCCCTAGTCAGCCTGAGATGAGGGTCTTGATCTGCACCCACAGGAACTAAGACTAACTCATACCCGCCGAATTCAGGCAGTTGGGGATGTAGAATATCGGCAGCTTGAGTAAGGGCTGCTAAGATTTTAGCCGTCTCAAGATCTTCTCCATATATAGCCTTTAGCTCAGCAATAGTCACTTTCCTAGAGAACATTTGGATAAGTCTATAATATGGTGTTCTGTGGTTAGATTGGAAGTATATCTTTGTTTTCTCAGGATCAAGCCCTAGGGCAAGGTAATTGGGAATATACTCATTAAGTGCTAAATCAATGACTTCCTTCCTGCTTTTCTTTCGAACTGCATATGCTTCTATATCGGCTATCGCAACAAATACGTCGATGCCTAATTTCTGGTAATATACTAGCTGATCAATAACCATTTTATGACCAAAATGCATTCTCCCAGAAGGCATAAGCCCTGTAAGTATAGCTACCCTCTTATTATTCTTAATCGCCTCTAAAACACGGTCAAAGTCACGATGTCCAAAAACTATCCCCCTCCGCATTAGCAGGTGAGGTTCTGCCAGCTTTCTAAGCTCTGGAAGCACCTCCTTGAAAGGCCTAATTCCGAAGTACTTGAACAGCTTCTCATACTCTTTTACAGCTTCCGAACTCCATGGATCAATCCTGAACGCCACAATAGGCAACACCGTAAGATCGTGAAGGATTCTTTTATAAAGGTTTGATTGTCTAGGCCGTTATAATCTCTAGAAGGTATTTACTTACGGGGGTGGGGAGTGAGTGATGAAATAATCAGGGTCAGCACGGGAATCGACAAGCTTGATGCCGCTCTTCAGGGAGGCGTGCCTAAAGGCTCTTGGGTCGCAATAACGGGCGAGCCTGGTACAGGGAAGTCAATACTATGCATGCATTATGCTTGGGCTGGTCTGAAGGTAGGTGACCCTGTTATCTACGTAACCACGGAGGCGGAGTTCAGAGACGTTGTAAGGCAGGCACGCCAGTTCAGGATGTTTTTAGATGATTATGAAATACATTACCTTGGCAGTAAAGCCCCGCTACGAAAACCCCAACTAGTTGTAGTCGATATATTTAGCCTGCTTAAGACTGCCAAACAGTTGAGTGCCGATGTTGAAGAGATCGATAAAAGCAGAAGGTATGCAGCCCTAGAAATTGACGTGTTGATCGCAGCTATTAGAGAAGCCTATAGAGTGCTAGGCCTGTTAGAGGGAGGTAGGCACTCACCCTCAAGGCATGTGAGGTTAATTATCGATTCCCTCTCAGCATTTTGGGCGGATAGGCCTGCCATGGCCAGAAGGTATTCCTATCAACTTAAAATAGCTACTCATAGAGAGAACGTTACCGCTTACCTCGTCTCGCAATATGCGATGACCACTAAAAGCGTATCTCCGGGAACCCCGATCATCATAAGAGAAGATGGAAGAGTGAAGAGCATTCCCGTTGATGAGTGGAGTAGTAAGTTCTTCAGCAGGGGAGAGACCGGGGTAAAGGCTATACCTTATAAGGCTTACACGCTTAGTTTTGACCCAATCAGAAAAGTGATAGAGTGGGATGAAGTCCTAGCGGTTGTGAAGCATTTTGAGAGGCGCCCCCTCATAAAAATAGTAACAGAGGATGGTAGAGGGATCTTAGTTACAGAGGATCACAGTATCTACGCTGCACATGGAAATAAATACATACCAGTGAAGGCGGGAAGATTAAGGGCAGGTGACCTTCTACCGATACCTAAGTCCTCCATCATTGCAGATTCTGGAAACGTTGAAGGAGAAGTGGATACAGTGAAAATCTCAAGGATCTCTAAGGTCGACTTTAAGGGCTTCGTATACGATCTAAGCGTTCAAAAGAATCAGAACTTCCTAGCCGGACATAAACCGCTTATTGCTCATAACAGCACGTTCGGATTTGGGCTTGAACATATAGCTGACGGTGTAATTCATCTCTGGACAGCAAATGTTGAGGAGGCTAAGGAAGTTCGAAGATTCCTCATCATTAAGAAAATGCGTATGACCAATCACTATGAGGGCGCTTTCAGACTCTACATAGTGCCTGGAAAGGGCATAGAACTGAGGCCTTTGGGTGGTGCCGCGGCCGGGATTTGAACCCGGGTCACGGGCTCTCCACGCAGGCAACAGCGGGAACTGCACGAAAGGCCCGCATACTTGACCGGGCTATACTACCGCGGCACCAATGGAACCAATAACTCAGAGCCTTTAAAACATTATTCCCTGCTATAGTTTGCAAAACACTACGAGCAAGACAAAAAGCACTTCTATAAAACTGTGGTGCGGCGGCCGGGATTTGAACCCGGGATCTCCGGCGCTCTACGGAGGACCCCTCCTTGGCAGGCCGGCGTCCTAGACCAGGCTAGACGACCGCCGCCCAAAGAAACAATTAACAGCGGGTTATAAGCTTTTGATCCCCTCAGGCAAGGATAAACCTTAAAAAAATCTACACTATCAAAACAAGGGCAGGGCCCGTAGCTCAGCCAGGTGGAGCACCCGGCTGATAACCGGGGGGTCCGGGGTTCAAATCCCCGCGGGCCCACCATGAGTTTATAAAGTATCCCATCCTCTCTATCAGTCCCGTTATTAATGGGGTTAACTAAGAATAGACAAGAGATAAGGCATCTAGGTGAGGCACATCATATAGCTATTTTTAGAACCCTGCAATTTTGATGACTCCGAAGAAAAGAACATCATTAAAGGCACTTTCACTCACCCGATTTCGAGTGAACACCCCATCAGGAGCTGGAAGAATCAAAAATTATAGGAAGCGCTTTAATGGTTGGATTAGGTCGTATGTCGATTACCCTCCCCTGATCCTCCTGCAAAACAACTGCGGCTCAACGTGAGGTACGCCCTAAATAGATAACTCTTTGAAGCAATTACAGTCGAGCGATCTCATAGTCATGTTATAAAGCAATTAAGTAGAAGGGGAATAACTGATGGTTATGTGGCGGGCCCGGGGGGATTTGAACCCCCGACATCCGGCGTCCCCGGAAAGGGGACCGCTAGAGCTTAGGAACCCCCGGGTCCTTTAGGAGGCCGGCGCTCTATCCTAGCTGAGCTACGGGCCCACCTCCAAACTTTAAGGATTCAAAGCAGTTTTAAGGATTACTCAAAGCCCTACCATACATTATGATATGATCTTCTACTGATGAGAGATTGAGCCATTTGCTAGTACGAGATCTTTAATCGATAGTAATGAATGCATAGTTTTAATTGCCATTCCTAACCTATGAGAGAAGGTGATCTTTTGATTGTGTACTTTGTAGGCACTGGAGCTGGAGGGAGCCCGGGATCTAAGAGGTGGAGGGCTTCTACTCTCTTTGAGCTTAAGGACTCCATTGTCTTGGTTGACTGCGGAGTGGGATGTCATTACAGACTCTCTGATAAGGGCTACCTGAAAGATATCGATGCTGTTTTTGTGACACACCCGCACATGGATCATTTCTTAGGGCTTCCTGAGCTACTATTTCAAGCGCATATGGAGGGCAGGAAAAAGCATTTGACGATCTACGCACCTCCTGGTGTTGAGGAAACCATACGTGCTGCAGGTCCTCACCTATACACGTCTATAGACTTTAAATTCACAGTGAAACCTATGGAGCACGGGCTTGAAGTGAGTTTAGGAAGCGATGACTCTGTAAAAGTTTTCAGTGCCTGCCACCGTATAGAGGCTTACGGTATAAGAATTGAGAGTAAGGATGAACCCTCCGTAGGTTACTCAGGGGATACAGCAGAACCCTGTGAACCCCTCCTTAAAGGGTTTGAGGGTGTTGACGTCCTCATTCATGAGGCGACGTGCTGCAATAAATATAAAGACTTATGCCATCAGTATGCACACTCAACTAACTATGAGGCGGTTGAAACAGCTAACAGAGTTGGAGCGAAAATTTTAATACTTAACCATATTGATGAAGTTTTCAATAGTGATGTTAGGAAAGAGGTTAGCGAGCTGAGAAAGAGCTATAAAGGGAAGTTAATCCTTTCAGAGGATGGGGAGGTCCTTCTCCTCTAACATCTCTTCTAATTTGCCCTCTAATTTATAATGAAAATAGCGATTTTATTTTCCCAGATCTGGCAATTTTATTCAACGACTCTCTCGTCCTTAAACTTAAGGAACTTAGTTATCTTCAGTGATATTTTTTGGCCTTCCTTTATTGATGCATTAGGAGGCAACCTTGCTCTAATTATAACGTCCTTTGAAAGGGTGACCTCGATAATTTGATAGGAGCCGAAATGCTGTACTGTTCTGACGGCACCGCTGATATCTCCATCGCCGCTAACTACTTCTACGTCTTCAGGCCTGAAGCCGACGTAATCGGAGTCTGTTAGCCCCATAAGGCTTGCCGGGATTACATTACTTAGTCCTATAAACTTAAAGGCGAACAACGTCCTCGGCTTTTCATATAATTGCTTGGGTGGCGCCTTCTCAACTATCTTGCCGTCATGTATGAGAACTATTTCATCAGCTAGTGCCATAGCCTCCTCTTGGTCGTGGGTTACATGTATCGCAGTCATCTTAAGCTTTCTCTGAAGCTCCTTAAGGAAACCCCTAATATCTACCCTAACTTTAGCGTCTAAGTTACTGAGGGGTTCGTCAAGTAGGAGTACCTTAGGTTCTTTAACGAGGGCCCTGGCTAAAGCAACCCTCTGCTGCTGACCACCGGAAAGCTCGCTAGGCCTATGATCCAGCACCTTATCTATCTCAAGTATTTCAGCAACTTCAAGGACTTTCCTCCTGATTTCCTCTTCCGGCACCTTCTTGACTTTTAAAGGAACTGCTATGTTCTCATACGCTGTTAAGTGAGGATAGAGAGCGTAGTTCTGGAACACTATCCCGATATTTCTCCTCCATGGAGGTAGCCAGGTTATGTCCTTGCCGTCAAGGTAGATCTTACCCGTATCAGGGGTTTCCAAGCCAGCAATAATCCTTAACGTAGTAGTTTTCCCGGAGCCTGAAGGGCCTAGCATCACGTAATACCTGTTATCCTCGAAAACCAGCCTATCAATAACTAGCTTGAACCTTGATCTTTTCGCAGTGAATTCCTTCTCAATATTTCTTAATTCTAACACCATTTACCTACCACCCCACATTCTGATGAGGTTCTTCCTAGCCCACATTACTAAAAGTACCGGCGGGATCGTGCTGATTAAGCCCGCAGCAGCATCCTTCACATAGTTAGCCGCTGCAGGACTCATCAAGTCGGCTATATAGATTGAGAACGTCTGAGCCCCTGTAAAAGACAGCGGATTATGTAAATTGTACGGAGAGTACGTAAACGCTAACGGAAATATTAGATTACCCCAACTATACGCGAAAACATAAACTGCCGCAACACTTAACCCTGCCTTGCTTAAAGGCAGGCCCATCTTAAGGAATGCCTTAAGCTTGCTCATCCCATCCATTTGAGCAGCCTCGTCAATCTGCTTGGGGAAGTGCTGGTAGAAGTTATACATCACCCATGTGGAGACAGGTATAGTCGTTATAGGAAACGTTAGAACCAGACCCCACCAATTATTGATCAACCCTAAAGCCCAGAGGACGCTGTACAAGGGAATAATGTAAATGAGCCATGGAGTAGCCATTATATAGAAGTTATAGGTTAGGAGCTTGTCCTTGCCGAAACCATGTACCGCTATAGCATAGGCGAACATGGAGGAAAGAATTAACGTAATCAAAACATTAATCCCTGTAACCCCTAGCGACGTAATAATATAGGATAGACCCTCCTGCAGCACAGAAACATAATTACTCAAGGTGGGTTGAGCGGGAAGTATAGATGGCGGGATTGACACCAGTTCAAGCGGGCTCTTCAACGACATAAGAATCATCCAAATCAGAGGGATGAATTCAAAAATGAAGAAAAAGCCTATGACTCCGTAATGTATACCCTTCCTTAACTCTCTTGACGGAATGAAGGAGGGCACAGGTAACTTAACCATGAATTTTGAGCCTAGGGCTTTAACGTAAGTTATTGCTAGGGATGAGTTGATTATCGATAATAGAAATATCAGTGTTGCCGCATAACCCCTTAGCCTTATATCAGTAAAGAATTCTTCAAAAGCATGAAAAGCCAAATTATCCAGAACTCCAGGCCCGGCCTGCGAATAACCTATGTAGATAGGGCCGAAAATGAATATAGCTGAGATAGTTGTGAATACATAGGAGATCAATATTTGAGGAATGACTAATGGGAGGTCAACAAAGAAGAACTTCTTAGGTCCTGTCAACCCATCAGCTGCTGCTGCCTCCTCAATTTCTTTGGGTATCGAGATCAGCCCAGAATAAATAACTAATACAGTCATCGGGAGAATCCTCCAAACCTCGACTAATATCACGGTCCATATCGATGCCGCCCAGTTATAGTTAGGTGTGAGGTAATAGGCTATACCGAAGAATGGGTTGAGCATTAAGTACCACATAACTGCTGCAGTGACTTCAGGGATGAAGGCCGGTATCACCATAATTGGTAATAACGCATTGCCTAGCTTCCCTAATCTTTTCAGAGATGTAGCCACTGGTAAGGCTAATGCCGTTGTGAGGGCAGGTAAGATCAGCACATAAAGAAACGTGTTTCTCAGTATGGGGCCCATATAAGGGTCTTCCAATATCATCTGATAGTTCTCTAAACCGACGAATTTAACCTGACCTAGGAGATTGAATGTGTAGAAACTAAAAATAAAGTTACTTATTATCGGATAAGTGGTGAAGGAAACAAGATATATGAGAGCTGGCAGCACTAAAAAAAGAACGGTTTTATCGTTTAACTTCTTCAACACTTCAGCTCACCGAGGTCACTATTGGTTACGAAACCTTCATGAGCTTGATCCAGCTTGTCTGAATGTTATTGAGTGTCTGCTCCGCAGACTGCTTTCCTTCAAGATATAGGGCAACCTGCTTTAGGAATATCGGAGTTAGATCACTCCAGAAGTTCGTTATCCT
The DNA here is from genome assembly GCA_015523295.1 of Desulfurococcales archaeon. Taxonomy (GTDB): domain Archaea; phylum Thermoproteota; class Thermoprotei_A; order Sulfolobales; family NBVN01; genus S013-73. Next base: position 19,247 of record WAKQ01000022.1, read on the forward strand.
GTTAAATATCGCCATCCTCTTCAGAGGAACTGGGTTCGGCTTCAGCAGATCCTGATAGAATGGCTTAACCCATGAGGTCTTCGGGTTCTCCGTGGCCAACTTCAGACCTGTATAAGTGGCTGGCAGAAAGCCTACAGCGTCAATAGCCTTCTTATATACTTCATCAGAGAGCATGACGCTCACAAACTCAACAGCTAACTTAGGATCTTTGCTGTAGGGGTTGACACCCGCAAACGTTGGTGCCTGCGCAGTAGCGCCTCCAGGCAAGGGAGCGACGCCTAAATCGCCTGCAACCTTAGAAACAGAGGCATTATTGTAAAGCGGTAAGAAGGATGTCCATGCTGCACCCATGACGTACTGGCCTGTCCTGTAAAGGTCTCTGAGCTGTGGATACTCCATGGCCTGAACTGTTATTGGAGGTTCGAACTGAATCAGCTTCTTATATGTCTTAAGGGCTTCTAGAGCTGACGTGCAATTGAACGTTGGAACTATCTTACCGTTTACTTCCTTGAAGTACACCCAGTATCCCTGAACGCCTATCCTGGCCTGCGGAGGTACATCGGTGCAGGCGCTGTCATGCACTGCATATGAGTAGAATATGCCTACATAAGTGTTTATCAATGCATGCTCTAAACCGTCAGGGAAGAGTAGAGCCCATTTTGTAGGTCCCTTCCATTGATTTAGCTTCTCCTGAATGAAGGACGCTCCAGTAATCAACTTGTCCCAGGTATCCCATTTCATAGGGTCGAAGTCGAAACCATATTTACTCTTAAACTCGTTTGCTAGGGTGGCGTTCTGGAAGAAGCTCTTCCTATATACTAATACGTAGCCGAAGACCTGCTGGAATGGGACGCCAAACGTTTTAACTATATTCCCCTCCTTATCTAAGAGGTAGACTGCTGTCATGGAACTTGGCGGTATATTGCTCTTGTTCAGAAGGCCGTTCTTAAAGTATGGGGTAAGGTCTAGGAGGTAAGGTCCTAATTCAGATGCCTGCGATGGGTAGAAGAGGATCACATCGGGTGATGGTGCATGATTTTGCAAAGCTGTTAATGCAGTAGTAACCATGTGAATGAAGGGTACAGCATTAATCCTTACGGTGACTCCTGGATGCTTGGCTTCGAAAACCTGAGCAGCTATCTTGACATATGGAATCAGCGTGGGATCACCTGAACCTAGCAATACAGTAATAGTCTCGGTCTTCGGGGCTGATGTCGCTGTAGGCGATCCCGTAACCGTTATTGTCTTAGTGACTGTAACTGTCTGGGCTCCGGCAGGAGCCTTCATGGATAGGGCGGCATAGTATGCTCCAAAACCAACCACCACACCAGTTATTATTACTGATAATATCACAGCCGATACAACTTTGGAGACTGCCCGGCTTGTGTTCATTAAGAGCACCTTATTTTTCTTGATGAAACCGAGAGATTTAAGTCTTACTTTAGGTTATATTGTCAAAAATATTTAAATTCTTAGCTATTGGTAAATTACTATTAACTTAGTAAATCTGGCAATTCAAAAATAATTACATCTAACTGGCAATCTAAAGATTGCCCGAAAGTCTAATTATTTGGTGCGGGGGGTGGGATTCGAACCCACGCAGGCCTACGCCATCGGGGCCTAAGCCCGACCCCTTTGACCTTGCTCGGGCACCCCCGCCCAAAAGTTGTTGGGGAGTAGTAGCTAATAAGTATGATTCAGGGTTTTATGATGGTGTTGAAGTTTGAGGAGGATATTCCACAGGCTGGTAAGTCCCTCTGACGTTTTGGAGATCGTGGAAGAGTATCTGGAGTTAAGGCCTTTAGGCATTGAGGTAGTTGATCTAAGAAACGCCTTAGGCAGAGTGCTTGCTGAGGATGTTGTCGCAGGCTGGGATGCACCACCCTATGACCGTTCTGAGGTTGACGGTTATGCTGTTTCTTCACTGGGTGTTGAGGGTGCGGAGGAGGACAAACCGGTCAAGCTCGAGGTTATTGGTAGTGTAAGAATAGGCGAAGTTCCCAAGGTTGAAGTGAGGGAGGACACAGCTGTGGAGATCGACACCGGCGCCGTTATCCCTAGAGGGGCTGATTCAGTAGTCATGGTTGAGCACACAAAGAGAGATAATGGGGAAGTGCTTGTTTTCAGAGCTTCCGCACCTGGTGAGAACATCGCTAGAGTAGGTTCGGACATCCTCAAAGGTGAGCTTCTCTTAAGGGAGGGCACATTGCTTGGTGTGGGGGAGATCGCCTCTCTGGCAGCGGTAGGTATAAAGTCTGTTAAGGTATTTAAGAAACCTAAAGTTGCTGTCTTCTCTATAGGCAATGAAATTGTCGAGCCAGGCAAGCCACTAGAACTACCTAAGATATTTAACGTTAACATGTATTCGATTGCAGCTCTACTGAGAGAACTGGGAGCTGAATCCATCCCAATGGGGATTCTTCCCGACGATTCTGACGTGATAAGAGACTCAATTCTTAAAGCCCTCAGCCAAGCTGACGTAATTATAACGTCAGGCGGTACCTCTGCAGGGATAGGCGACCTTACTTATAGGGTTTTCGACGAGTTAGGCAAACCAGGTGTAGTGATCCACGGCTTAAAACAGAAGCCAGGCAAGCCAACAGTCATTGCAGTGGTGAAGAACAAGCTTGTCATAGGGCTTCCAGGCTTTCCGCTCTCCTGCATTATGGCTTTCAGAAATGCTATTGCCCCTCTAATAGCTAGGCTTGCAGGCCTTAGTGAAGCACATCTTAAGCCTTGGTCAGTTAGGGCAGTGGCTGCTCAACGCATAAACGGTTTGAGGGGGAAGGAGCTTCTCCTGCCTGTCGTTCTTGTCTCCCGTGAAAGGAGATTACTTGCGTATCCTGTGAAGGTGAAGTCAGGGTCAGTTTACGTCCTGACATACGCTGACGGGTTTATACGCCTGCCTGAAGAAAGACATGTAGTCGAGGAAGGTGAAGAAGTACATGTTGAGCTGTTTAGCAGGTCTTGGAGGCCATCAGAGCTCATAGTGATAGGAAGTCATGACTATGTATTAGAGTATCTCATCATGAAAGCTCTAGGACTTAAGGGAAGTGCAAAAATAGTCCCTGCAGGTTCAACCCAAGGCATTTTGGCCACGGCTTCTGGCTTGGCTGACATAGGCGGTAGCCATCTCTACGATCCGGGCTCAGGCGAGTACAACGTTCCATTTATAGAAAGGCTAGGAGCCAGAAACAAAGTATACGTTATAAGGGGATGGCGTAGGGAGATCGGGCTCGTCATTAAGAAGGGAAATCCGAAAGGGATCAGAAGCCTTAAAGATCTCCTTCGTGATGACATAGTGTTCGTGAATAGGAATACTGGCTCAGGCACCAGAACGTATTTAGACCACCAGCTAAAAGCTATAGCCAACGAGTTTGGAAAAGATTTCAACGAGGTAAAGAGAATGATTAGAGGATACTTCAATGAAGCAAAAACACATACAGGAGTTGCGGCCTCAGTAGCTCAAGGGAGGGCGGACACTGGCGTTGCAGTAAGGTATGCAGCAAAGCTCTATGGCCTTGACTTCATAAAGCTTACTGAGGAAATCTACGACCTCATAATATACAGGGAGTCTATATCATCTCCATTAATTAAGGAGCTCATTTCACTTCTAAGGAGTCCTAAATTTGATGAAGTTCTGAAAAACTATGAAGGCTATAGAAGGGACGCTAACACGGGAGCAATCATTTACTCGCCATCCACATAATTATATAAGAAGAAAAATAAATCGTCCACAATCGTTCAAACTTAAATTGCCTTTTAATCCAGTACTATACATGGGCCGGTAGCTCAGCTGGAAGAGCGCTGCCCTCGCACGGCAGAGGTCCCGGGTTCAAATCCCGGCCGGTCCACCACCGGCCCTACATACTATAGTCACTTTAAAGGGGTGCTGGATCTTCAACATCACCTAGTTGTTTAAGCACATAATTTCTTACATCGTTCAGGAGTGGAGGGTCTCTAATAAGCCTTCCTTCCTCAATCCACTTAACCATTAACTCCTCAGCGCATTTCTGCGGGTGCTGACCCAGTCTCACAACTTCATAGTCAAGGGTCCCACATCTAAACACGCTCTTAGCACCTGGGTATTTACCTCTTTTTGTGTAGGGAATCCACTCCCCGTTAACCTCTTTCTCAACAATATCCATGCTCATGTCGATAGGTTTTGGGTAAGTTATGGATGTACCTACACCGAAACCGTCAACGATGTCTCTTAACCTGAGGATTTCCGATTCATTCAATCCTCCGCTTACGAGGATCTGGACATCAGTTCTCCCTATCAAGCTAAGAGTCCATCTAATCTCCCTTACGATTTCCTTCATGTCCCCTCTCCTGCTCCGGGGGGTGTCCAGCCTCACACCCGCTAGTTTATCCTTAAGGGTATCCACGGCCTTTAAAGTGGCAAATCTCTCGTCACCAAAAGTGTCAACTAACGCTATCCTGGGAACATCCTTATCAACAACCTCATCAAATGCTCTCCAAGCAACTGCTTCATCCCCTATAACAAGTATCAACGCGTGAGGCATAGTACCCTTAGGCTTGACTCCAAGATACTCCTCATTAAATGCTCCTGAGATACCATCAACCCCACCAATATATGCTGCCCTATCAAGCATAGGGGATATCGCAGGATGAGCCCCCCTTAATCCGAAGTAGAGGACTGACTTACTTCCAGCCAGCTTCTTAATCCTTGCCGCACTTGTGGCAACAGACGTGTAATGCCTTAGAATACCCAGCAAGGGCGTCTCAAAAAGACATATATCACTGTACCTCCCTTCAATTATCATCAAAGGAAAGTTACCCTTGATGAGTGTCCCTTCAGGTAGTGAATATACGGTAAGGTTCTTACCTCTTAAGAGATGCAGAGCTTCTTCCAGACCCGCATACACAGCCCATTCATAGTTTCTTGGGAGGTTACCAGTATGTATCTCCATTCTAACCTTAGCATCACTATATCCTTTGCTGTCAATGATCTTCTTAGTTCTCACAAAGTAAATGTCGGTTATTTTACCTGACAGGATTTCGTCCTCACTTGCTACATAAAACTTCAATTAAACACACCCATGCAGATCAGCTTCAAGGCGTTATTTACTCTTACTGGTTTTACCCGTAGCGAGCATCACCCATGAGATGATCTCATTAACATTGTCCTCGTTTAGTAAACCGAACTCCGCCAGATCGTTGAGGTATTCTTGGAAATCTTCAATCGGTATTAATTGAGCTTCCTCTTCAGTTAGTTCCAGCACGTAATTATCTAAGGGTATAAACTCACCGTAGTTTCCATCCCTAAAAGTTATGGAGTATGTTGGAAGATTGAGTTTATCTACCGCCGCAGATATAATGCACCTATCACAGCCTTCATATACTATACCTTCAGTCAGTTTAAGTGTAGGAAAGACTGAGGCTTCACATAAATCCCTACATTCACTCATTAAATCCTCCAAACTCCTAAGTATGAATTCCTCAAGCTCATCAACCATCAATCTCAACCACCTGTATATCTTCATGTAGGGGGAAGCCTTAAGGATTAATATATCTCCTAGGTCTAAGACCGTACTTTCTGAGCAAAGCCCTCACGTGAGGGTACATTATCACAACTTCCCAATCTATGCATTCGCTTAACTTTTCATCAATGTCTGACAGTTCGATCGCAAATTTCGCAATGTCAGCATCATTACTGAAGGAGATCATAGCTGCGGGGACTACATTTCTACACGGTTCTAACCCGCTTTCAAGCAAATTCTTCACCGCTGATAACTGCAAGTCGAAACCGATAGGAAAGGCCCCGGTCAGCATTGCAAATTCATCCCGGTTGACGCCCTTAAAGGAAATCCTAACTAGGGCATTGTTAAATCCTGCGAGCTCCCTCGAGTACATCTTATCTTGCCCAAGTAAAATTCCATTGGTCTCGACGATAAACATGTAACCGTCCTTTCTCGCTAGTTCAATTAGAGATATTAAATGATCCCTGCACAAAGTAGGTTCCCCACCAGTTAATCTCACTTTATCATATCCGTTCTTTTCAGCTATCTTTCTCAGCTTAGCGTATGAGGAGAGAGGCGTGTAGAATTTACCCCAGTCATACCGGTCACGAAATCTCCAAGCCCAACAGAATTTACAGGAAAGATTACACCCTATAACGTCCCCTGAGGATACGCCCCCATACCATCTCCCTCCCCTGAATCTGAAGTAAAGCCTTTCCTCAGCGTCCCTCCCACCTAAACAGACTTTTCTCTTTACAATGTCTGAACGAGCTAATGGATCGTACATCAGATCCTCCTACCGTAGAGTTCTGGTCTTCTAGCCTCAAGCAGTTCAGGTTCCCGACCCATGAACTCCGCTGCAGTAATAGGCGGTGAATGGAGGACTGCTTTAGACGCATTTACCAGGAAGTGCTTATAATTTATGTCTCTTAGCAAGTGATGATCTACTATGAGCATGCCTTTACAGGATGAGAGGATTTTTCCAATATTCTCAGATGCTTTAATAACTGCCTCCTCCGGAAATCTATAGCCGGTGAGGTAAGTAGGAGGTCCGTCAAGCACTATAACGTCGGGCTGATGGCGGATTATGAAGTCAGTAGGTCCTGTGTGGACTGGGCCTTCTACATCAGATGTGAATAGAAAAGATCCTGTAGTGTCCGCCACGAAAACCTCAATGACATATCCCAGCTTGTCACTTATGCCGTGAGGATAAGGCGGTGAAAACTCTAGGTAAGTCCTACCCACTTTTAATTGCCTTCCATCCCCTATGAGTATCTCCTTCGTTCTCTCTTTAACGAGCTTTATGAACCTGGATGCCCTTATTTTCTGAGAAACGTTGATTTTAATTCTGGGATCTTTGATAATCAAAGTCTTGCCCTCGTAGATGTCCAGGGGTATATGCTTTCCAGGATCGTGATGGTCATAATGATAATGGGTTATTACAATAACATCGGATTCTCTGGCCCTTGCGGCTATCTTATCAGCTACCTCTCTAAGTCTTCTCCATTCTAGTTCATGCGGAGGCAGTGAAAACCTTCTCGGTGCTAGTGAAACTGCAGGGTCTATGAATATCGTTAGGTCATCAGTTTCGACGAATGTTGCCATGGACCTCACACCCATGCTGTCGAACCCTATTAGAGAGATCTTCATCCTAAATCACCAGCTAATAATAGAGCAGTTTAAGAGACGCTTAATCCTTTACTCCTATCCACGATTCGATTGTCAGCTTATATTAGAAGCTATATGGTTTATTGCTTGGTAGTTACCGGGGAATTTAACCTTACCTAAGAGGGAATTTAGATCTCTCCTTTATTACGTCAAGGAGTATCGCTGGATAAACGTTTTCAACACCCTTAATTTCCTTGATAGCTTTCAGCTTAGCCTGCATTTCTCCACCATCATGAGCCCACAGCTCTACCATTATATCATGATCTCCTGAAGCCAATGCAACGAATACTGCATCATCCCTTTGAGCCAGCTCATGAGCCACTTCAAGGAGAGACTCAGAACTGACATTAACACCGACATATGCCACAGCGTTATATCCCAGTTTCTTAGGATCAACCTCCAATCTATAACCCTTTATAACTCCATCCCTTTCCAACCTCTGGATCCTTTTCTTAACTGCTACGTCAGAAATAGCAAGCGCTCGAGCTATTTTAGTTGCTGGTATCCTAGAGTTATTAGCGAGTAGCTCAAGTATTTTCAAGTCCCTTTCATCCATAATCCTACACCTTAACTTAAGTTGTTTGGAAAGTTAATATATATAGTTTGAACTCACAATTCCAGTCGCTAAAGAAGCTAATAAAGAGAAGTTAATTACCAGCCAGGGCAACGATGTATTTCGCTTGTTTTCTTGAAAAATTTTATCCGAATAGTGATGATATGCCTTCAGCGATCTCCTCCTCACTTACCTCCTTCTCCTCCTCTTCCTCCTCCTTCTTCTCCTCAGAAGGAGCGGCTGAGGCAGGAGCCGGAGCAGTTGGAGCGGCAGCAGCAACGACTGGAGCAGCGGTCGCTTGCTTGATCACCTCATCTATATTAACCTCCTTTAAGGCAGCTACAAGCATCTTTATTCTATTTTCATCTGCTTGAATACCTGCAGCCTCAAGCACTTTCTTTATGTTCTCCTCAGTTATCTCTTTGCCAGCCGTGTGCAGTAAGAGGGATGCATACACATACTCCATTCACTTCACCACCGATAAGTTGAGGGGTAAGGCATATTTAAGCGTTAGTGATACCCCTTAACTCATCAATCCTTAACTTAACTGACTCCCTTAACTTACTATAGGTTATGAGTGCAGCGGTTGCTGATGCCGCCCTCTCAGGCATAGGGTAGGTGGGTATTCCCTTAGCGTTAAGGGTGGCGACAGCATTATAAGACTTCTGCCCTCCAATCAATGCCACAATTAATGGCTTCTGAAGCCCGCCTAATTCACTTTCAATTCTCTCAATAAGCTCCTTAGCAATAACTTCAGGATCTGTTACAGCAGTTTCACAATAAAGAGCTAATACAGCGCCAACGGATTCATTCTTCAAGGTCTCAATAACAGCATCGACGTAACCCTCATTAGATATCATTCCCGTCACATCAATAGGGTTCTTCAGCGAGGCAAAACCAGGCAGCTTAGGCCTTAATTTATCTCTAAGGCTCTGAGGCGGTTCCTCAAGGTTAATATTGTTTTCCGCTAGGACATCTGTAGCCAAGACGCCTGCCCCACCGCCATTAGTAACAATGATTAACTTCCCACCCTTATAGCTTGGAAGATATGAGAAGGCCCTAGCCCAATCAAACGCCTCCTCCACTGTGCTGGCCTCCAGTATGCCTGTTTCTTTGAATAGCGTCGAGTAGATAGCAACATTACCCGCTAGAGAACCAGTATGAGATGCCACAGCTTTAGCGCCTGCCTGAGTTTTCCCGGCCTTTATGACAATTAGCGGCTTCCTTAGCGTGAAGTTCTGGGCAGCCTCCATAAATCTCCTTCCATCCATGACGCCCTCCAGGTAGATAAGAACTACTTTTGTGTTGGCATCCTCTCTCAGGTAGTTCAGTAGATCGGCGTCATCAATATCTGCCTTATTACCTATAGATACTATTGCAGACACACCTATCTTTTCAACTATGGTCATCCCCATCAGAGCTATGCCTAAAGCCCCAGACTGCGTGATAAAGCCCACAGAACCCGGAATCGCGTGGGTAGGGCCGAAAGTTGCGTTAATCCTAAGAGGTGTGTATAGAATTCCAAATATGTTAGGACCTAGAACTCTCATACCATGCTTCCTAGCGATCCTAACCACTTCTTCCTCTAAATCCTCCCGACCTACCTCCTTAAACCCTGAAGAGATTACTACTGCCACCTTAACGCCCTTCCTCCCCGCATCCTCAATAACGCTTGGAACCTTGTCGGCAGGTACAACAACTACAACCATGTCCACCTTACCAGGTATTGAAGAAACAGAGGGATACGCCTTCAGACCCAATATCTCATTAGCATATGGGTTAACGGGGTATATCTTCCCCCTATATCCGTATTCGACTAAGTTACGGACAATCTCATGTCCAATCTTCCCTGGAGTTCGAGAAGCTCCAACGATAGCTATTGATTCAGGCTTGAAGAGTGCTTCTATATTATCCATAGTCCGATCCCTGCAGGTTTTTAATTACAAAGTTAAAAATATGACCCTTTTAAGGGTTTTCTTCAATAGAGAAGGCAGCATAACGAATAACAAAAGCAATGCGAGGTGCTAAAATGCTGCTTAAAGGCCACATCTTATTACTATTACTGCTTTTAACTGCACTCACCATCAATATGGTAGCATATTACTATGAGGTTGACATCACTTTAGGGTCTAATAGCTACCACTGCATCGTGATCGTGGATCTCTCAAGTGAAGGAACCCAACTAGTAAAAGGGAAATGCCATTCGTTATTACCTTCTAGTGGAAACCCCATCACATATCTGACCTCATCATCAGGTGTGGGAAATATCATCACACCTTACCTCCTATCAGGAAAAAATGTAGGGAAGATTGAAACAGAGTTAAACGGAACTAAGCTGATCGTGACCTGGAAGCTCATAACAAAGCAGAAGTTCACTATGCTGAGTTACGCAGGGGTTCTCATAGTCTCATTAATCTCAGGAGGAGTTATTATAGCCGCAACCTACGTTCTATTAAATAGAGAAAAATACATTATTGATTAAGTAGTTCCTGCTTAGCACCACCTGTTATTTTCTGAACTAGTCTCCTGAGTGCTGAGATAGCCCTACCTTTACTTATGTGGAGCTCGTCAAATATAGCGTCCCATAACCTGCCCTGCAAGGCTCTAGCAATGCCAACAACAGCTTCCTTTTCCTCCAATTCTTTAAACTTGCCGCTAAGCAATGCCTTCTTAATCGCTATATTTACAGCATCAGCTACAGACTCATAGGTCATTATCCCCTTCAGGTAAGCATCCAGTCTCCTCCTCTGTATATCAGTTAACTTAAAGTTATTGGCATAGGTAACGTTTCCCAAGGCAGTTTTGAAGAGGTGGTAAACTATGTCTGGCTCAAGGTCCCAGTAGACAGAATGCAAACTTTCAGCGAGTTTGATGCTAAATTCACCGGCTGCTAGCTTCACTAAGTTCTTCCACCTCTCGGTGATAGGCCTAATCACTATTGATGTATACTCCCCGCTTATCCTGTTACGATCTGGGGAAAAATGAACCGGGATAAAGCCGTTCTTTACCCAGAAGTTCAGGAGTTCTCTCGTCACGCCAAAGCCGGCACCTACCCATGAGTATCCTCTATTCACTGCCTCTTTAACTATTTCACCCAGAAGGTATGAACCGATGCCCATCCCTTGAACCTCTAAATGAGTTGCAATCCTCACGACACGCCAACCTGCTCCTTGGCCGAAATCCCTAACCCTAAAATGCTTCAAGAGCCTGTCCGGTATTATATTGCCAGGAATTTTACCACCAGCTATTAGCTCGTCAATAATATCCTCCGGTATGTTACCTTCCTCAGCTAATTGAGCTGCAGCTACAATCTTTCCGTTCTTTCTAAGCCTAACAGCTCTTATGCTGTGATGAGGAGCATCAGCTATCCGCCCAAGATCATCAGGCTCGTTCCTATAGTGAGCAAGTACGAATATCCCGAAGAGAGAGGCGAGCTCTTTCTCTCCCTCACTAGAGAAAAGGTACTCAGGGTCATAGGTCACATATTCAAAGGCTTTCTTTTTAATTTCTTCAATGTCTTTCTCGTCTAAGGTATCGGGTTCTGCATTAAGTTTTAAGACATCAAATAAGAAACCCTCTACAGGGTCTTCTTTACTATACCTAATAGGCTCCAGCATTTCATAGAACACAAGCTTTGTTTTCTTGTCTTCCTTCAACCTTTTCAGGAACCTTATTTGAAAGCCCCTACCAGCTCCTTCGTAGCCATGAATGGTTGTCGCATAAACTGTCCTTCGGAACTTCTGCCAGATACTATGAAGAAGCGGGACAGGTATGCCTGCCGCCTCATCCACCACTACCATATCTACACCTAGCTTAAGAACTGTGTAGGGTTCCCAATATTCAATGCTAAATCTCTCGCCTTTTAACTCAATCACATTACCTTTCTTTACTATCTTGCTATAGTGTAATCCAACCACATCCAATGTCTCAGCAGCTAAACGCATTAAGGACTGCACTGACAAGGGCTCTAAGGCTGTAACAGCTATCCTCACCCTATTTTTATATCTAAGCATCTCCTTGATGAATCCAGCGAGAGAAATCCCTATAGCACAGGATTTACCTCTACCTCTATCAGCAACTATTACCAGAGCAACACGCTTCCTACCCGGGTTAGGCACTAGATTATCCTCGACGAGCTTAATGACATTAACCTGATCTTGAGTTAGGGCCTTAGAGTATACTTCGTCTGGAAATAGCCTATTTTCTGGGAAAGACAGTTTTCTCCTCGCAACTTTCTTAGTTTTCCTAAATCCGTCCTTCAAAATTCTTCCGTTATCTACGTCAAATACATAGATAGCTTCATGCTCGAACAGCTTCCTTACAAAATACTTTATAAATATATGTCTTGGTCTAGGATGGTTAGGAACCGCTAAATTAGATCTGAAAATCGTATCTATTTCATTCCAAATTCCAACATTTGGAGTCATAAATATGAGTAAGCCACCGCCAATAACAACGCCCGAAAGCCTGCCAACATCATTTGGTTTGAGATCGTTAGTGAGATCAAGTATCAGAACCTCATATGTTGTCCCTAAGAACTTACTACTTGCTTCATAGACATCCTGAGTGAACTCCACATCACTAAGGGAACTTAAAACCTGCTTAACTATTTTAGCCCTTACTCTAGCATCAGGGAATTCATCATGAAAAATGTTCAGCACCCGGATGCTTTTACTTCCCTCTAGCTCTCTATACCTCCTAACGTATTTCCCTACTACATCCGCCACCAACCCCGCTACCTTAATAGGGTCAGAACCTGCCATAACCACTAGCCTTCTTTCCTTACCGTTAACAGCATTTCTTACATCTCTTAGGAGTCTCTTAACAAACTTCCTGTAATCGTCTGTCGCTGCTTCTCTAAGCTTTAATTTTATCTCTTTGAACTTAGCAACCATCTCTCATCCTAACCTTTACACTTAAATGAAGTATTTTAACTGATTCAGTGGAAGGACTTCATCCTATTTTAGAGCTATTAAAAAGCTCTCATAAGAATTGTGTTAAGCAGATCGCTGTATAAAAAGCTAGACCTCAAAAATATGGGCTGCTATTGCTTACACATAATAACAAGTTAGTCAATTAAATAATCATATGCTTTAACGTCTCGTAAGTTTTTTGATATCTTTCCATAACTTCCTTTGTTAACGAAGGCTTAACTACTTCCAGTGCCTTTAGGAAGTACTTCATTGATACAGGTCTTGCCTCGAACTTCTCTCTAAGAGCTAATACCACAGCCTCCCTAACGAGGGCTTCTAGATCTGCACCAGAGAATCCTTCAGTCAGCTCAGCTAACCTCAACAGATCAACATCTTTGTCAAGAGGTACATTCCTAGTATGAACCTTGAGTATCTCATACCTTGCCTTCTTGTCTGGTGGAGGGACATAAATTATCCTGTCGAACCTGCCGGGCCTCAGCAAAGCCGGATCTAATATATCAGCCCTATTTGTGGCGCCGATAACTACCACATTTTTAAGGGTTTGTATCCCGTCTAATTCCGCAAGCATCTGATTCACTATCCTGTCAGTGACCCCAGAGTCATGCCTGAAGCCCCTCGCAGGAGCTATCGAGTCTATCTCGTCGAAGAATACGACTGCTGGCGCCACCTGCCTAGCCCTCCTGAATATTTCTCTTACTGCTTTCTCTGATTCCCCTACCCACTTGCTGAGTATTTCAGGTCCTTTGACTGCTATGAAGTTCGCCCCTGACTCAGTGGCTACTGCCTTGGCTAGCAGTGTCTTCCCGCATCCAGGAGGCCCGTAGAGTAG